>ONAG01000012.1 GCA_900315745.1 uncultured Prevotellaceae bacterium | reverse complement strand
CTGATGAAGGCGGCAAATGCGATGTGCGAGACGATAGAAATCAGGAAGTCATACTGCACTTTTGCCTCCACACTGCTGAAGCTCTGGAAATACCTAAACCGAGAGGATATTACCACCGAAATGCGTGTTCGCAAAGAGGCTATCCATGAGATTTTCAAGGAACTGCAACAGAAACGCAAGCATGCGGACATCACAGACCTTAGTGTGGCTATCAACGATATCGTGAATGAGCATTTGGAAATAGATGGTGAAGGGGCTATGGCTGCCGATTCACGACGCTTCGACATCAGTGGCATCGACTTTGATTTGCTTCGACGTGAATTCGCCAAAAGCAAAGAGAAGAACCTTGTGCTGAAAGACATTCAGGATCTGCTGGAGGAGCGCATGGCACAGATGCTGGCACAAAACCCTTCACGCATCAACTTCTACGAGAAATACCAGGAAATCATCCACAACTATAACCAAGAGCAGAACCGTGCAACGATAGAAAAGACGTTCACGGAATTGATGGCACTTTCACATGAGTTGACCGAGGAGGAGAAACGCTATGTTCGCGAAGGCTTTGAGAATGACGAGCAACTCTCGATGTACGATGTATTGATGAAAGACGACCTCTCTAAGGAAGACATCAAGAAACTGAAGAATGTTGCCAAAGATTTACTTGAGAAAATAAAACAACTATTGGCGACAATGGATCATCCGTTCGACAAGCAGGAAACCAAAGCATCCATCATCATCACCATTCGCGATTTACTTTGGGCAGAACTTCCCGAAAGCTATTCCGACGAAAGCATCAACTACTACCGTGATGCCGTATATCAGTATGTCAGCCAGAAGTATGGAGGGGTGGCATAAGCTTACCCAGGGCGTTGCCCTGGGCTATGTGCTTATTGGCCTTTCAGGCCGTTCCCATTGGCCTTTATGGACGTTCCCATTGGCCTTTTTAGCCGTATTCCATTGGCCTTTCAGGCCGTTCCCATTGGCCTTTCAGGCCGTTCCCATTGGACTTTTTAGCCGTATTCCAAGGCATCATTTTTTGCCAAGCTGCTCCACCAATTCTTCGAGTGAACAGCAGATGCCGTTGAAGAGCTTGTACATCAGTTCCGGCTCCTGACGCTCGGGAATGAGCACATACACCGGCTTTCCCTTTCCGGCGAACCATCCCGCCTCGGTATGCGCCGAACGACCGCATGGCAACAGCAGCACACACGCATCACACGACGTCATGGCATCGATATCGTTGGCGAACTGCTTTTCCGCCCTTGGATGCAACAGATGCTCACGATACTCCTGGGGTGTCCAATCCAACCAATCGACTCCCACTGACGACCATTTAAAACCTTCGTCGCCAGTGGGAGGATTGCGGAAATCATAGACATCATGGCCGGCATTCCTAAGTGCCGCCACCACATTGGGGAAATACTTGTTCCGCCAACTGCTTGCCACATATATTCTCATAAGTTCTTCTTTATTGCCATTCCTCATCATCCATGGGATAACGTACATCCCATTTCTTGCGGAGGTCGTCCATCAACTGCATGACATACAGCGTTTCCTGCAAAGGCATCTCTCGTGGTTCGAGCAGCCCTTCCGCAAGAGCCTTCCTACATGCGAGGAACTGGTACTCATATCCCGTGATTTGCTTTGGAACATATATGTCCTCCACAAACTCCCTGTCGTGGGTGTTCACGGTAATCTTATGCGGATTGTTGATGTTGTCGATGATGAGGTTGCCGTCAGTACCGGCAATGACGCCGATGTTGTCGCCCACGCAAGCGGCACTCGACTGCAAGTTGCATAACATGCCATCTGCCAAGATTAGGGTGATGGCATTGGTCAGATCCATTCCCGTGTCACTCTTCACACATTGACCTTCCATGCTTATGATGTCGGCTGGGAAGAACATGCGCACGAAGTTGAGGGCATATACACCGAGGTCGAGCAAGGCGCCTCCGCAAAGGTCGGGGCGCATGATTCTCGGCTTGTTTCCCATGCTGTAACCCAAGGTTGCGGTCACGAGCCGCGGAGTTCCAATGCGACCATTGTCTATCAGTTCGCGAATGATGCTCACGGCTGGCTGATATCGTGTCCATATTGCTTCGGCAAGAAACAGTCCTCGCTCCTTAGCCAACTTCACAATGGCTTCCGACTGGGCGTGGTTTGCCATGAATGCCTTCTCCACGAGACATGGTTTTCCTGCCATCAGAGCATCTCTCGTCACCTCATAATGATGCGAGTGCGGGGTGGCGACATATACGAGGTCCACGTCGGGGTCGGCATATAGTTCGGCATACGAGCCGTACGCTTTAGGCACGCCCCATTTCTTGGCAAACGCCTCGGCTTTTTCCATAGTCCTCGATGCTATGGCGTAGCATCTGCATGTACCAAGTCCATTCAGTGTGATGGCGGCTTTCTCGGCTATCCATCCTGCGCCAACCACACCAACACGCATTATATTATTGTCGTCCATAATGATTATGTTTTTTAATTCTGCAACTACCTTTCTTGTATTTACAGGAAAGACTGTCCTGCCTTTTCCATGGTGTCGATGACGCGGTCGCACCAAGCATCAAACTCGGGGTCTTCCACCTGAAGTTCGGGATGGCTCAGGATATGGTCGATACAGCGTCGCACGCCCTCGTCGAAACGCGTGGTGGCGCAGAACCCTGGTACGGCACGCTTCAACTTTGTGCAGTCGAACACCACCGTCACCGCCTTGTCGCCCAACAGGTTGCCAGTGAAATCATATTCCTTCGGAGCCACCTGGGCAAGGAAATAGGAAGACACATGATAGAGGCGGCACTCCACGCCGAGAGCCTGTGCCACACATTGGTATATCTGATTCCATGTGAGCGACTCGTCTGACGTTATCTGAAACGCCTCGCCGATGGCCTTTGGGTTGCCGAGCAAACCAATGAACCCCTTTGCAAAGTCCTCGTTCCATGTCAAGGTCCAGAGCGAACTGCCGTCGCCATGCACCAGTACCGGCTTGCCTTCCATCATCCTCTTGAGCACCTGCCAACTGCCTTTCAAGCCATGCACGCTCAATGGCACGCCACGTTCGCAGTAGGTGTGGCTCGGCCTGACTATGGTTGCGGGGAAGCCTGTTTCACGGTAGGCTTTCATGAGCAGTTCCTCGCATGTTATCTTGTCGCGAGAATACTGCCAATAGGGATTGGCGAGAGTTGTGCCCTCTGTTATAACATGGTTGCGCGCCGGTTTGTTGTATGCCGATGCCGAACTAATATATACATACTGACGGGTTCTGCCACTGAAGAGACGTATGTCGCGCTCCACCTGAGAGGGCAGGAAACCAATGAACTCGCATACGGCGTCAAAAGTCTCTGTGCCAAGAAGCTTTTTCACTTCCTCCTCGTCATTCACATCGCAAATCACTTGTTTCACACCAGCAGGAACCTCCTTGCTGCGAGTGCCGCGATTGAGCAGCCATAAGTCATGGCCGCCCTGAGCCAACTGTCTGGTGATGGCACTGCTTATTGTGCCGGTGCCACCTATCATCAATATCTTCATCCTCTTGCCATTTTATATATTTTCTCCATGTCATCTGCTTTCAACACCTTCAGGCAGCCACAAGTGGCGGTGAAGTCACGACTGCATTTCCTCGTCATTTCCTTTATCTCCTCGTCGGTGATGTCTCGTCCTATCAATTCACGAATATTTGTGGGCATCCCAATGTCATGATAGAACCGCTCCATCGCCTCGATGCCCTTGATGGCAGTGCCCTCCGGGTCGGTGAAATCATTTGGCACGCCCATCACATTCACGGCGAAGCGCACGAAACGACTGAGGTTCTCGTGCATCACGTAACGAGCCCAACTGGGCCACATGGCAGCCAAGCCTGCGCCGTGAGTGACATCAAACATACCACTCAGTTCATGCTCCAACTGGTGTGTTGCCCAGTCGTCGCTGATGCCACATCCAGTGAGTCCGTTGTGTGCCACGCTGCCTCCCCACATGATCTGCGCACGGTTGCGATAGTCAGCAGGATTCTTCAGCACCGCAAAGACACAATCCTTCATCGTACGCAGCACCGCCTCTGCCAGTTCGGTGGTCAGTGTCATGTCGTCGTCCTTGGTGAAATAGCGCTCCATGGTATGCATCATGATGTCGGTAACACCGGCAGCCGTCTGATATGGCGGCAGGGTAAAGGTGCGGCATGGGTTCATGATGGCGAATTTCGGGCGTGACATGTCATTGGAATAGCCGAGTTTCAAGTCACCATCTTCGTTGGTGATGACACTTGCCTCGCTCATCTCGCTTCCGGCAGCGGGTATGGTAAGCACCGATGCCACGGGCAGCATGGCAGTGGGCTGCGCCTTGCCGAGATAGATGTCCCACACGTCGCCATCGAAGCAGACGCCGTAGGCTATTGCCTTGGCGGAGTCGATGACACTACCGCCACCAACAGCCAAGATGAAGTCTATGTTTTCACGTTGGCACAACTCTATGCCCTCTCTCACTTTCGACAACCGTGGATTGGGAACCACGCCGCCCAAGGTGACATACTCTATGCCATCTTCTCCGAGAAGGCCGCAAATCTTGTCCAATAGGCCTGACTTTACGGCACTCGAACCACCGTAATGCACAAGGACTTTCCTGCCTCCATATTTTCTTATGAGAGAAGCTACTTGTTCTTCTGATTGCTTGCCGAACACCACTTCTGTCGGCGCATAATAATTGAAGTCTTTCATATTGATTATGGTTTTTGAATATGTATTCTTGACTATCACATCTGATTATCTTCTCCTGTCGCTATTGCCCCATTTCTTGTCATAGCGTCCTTCGGTATCTACCTTGCCGCCGAACATGTTCAGGCGGTAGCGCACGTGCAGCATGGCGTATGAATTGATGCTGTTGTATTGCGTGTCGCTACGTCCTGTTGCCGACACCCACCTCTCGAAATTGCTCTGCTGTCCTAAGAGGTCATAGAAATTGAGTGCCACTATGAGTGTCTTGCTTTTGAGGAATGTCTTGGATATCTGCCCGTTCCATATCAGTTCGTTGGTATTCGACGACGGGTCGTTGTATCCCCTTCTGCTGTTCTCGTGCAGGTTGGTGCTCACCTCGAAGCCTGATGGCAGTCGCAACAGCACCTGTCCTCCATAGCTGAACTGCCATGTGTCGAGGTTGACATTGGGCTGCAGTTCGTTGCGGGTGTGCTGGTAGTTGCACGAACCATCAATGCTCACTTCCAACCAGTCGTTTCTGAAACTGCCATTGAGTCTTTCGGTGAGGTTGATGGAGCGGGTTGTGTTTTTCTCCGCATTGGCTTGATGTTGCGCCACATAGCTCACGTAGTTGTTGTATCTCGCCCTTGTGTTTGTTCCGATGTTCCAGTGGGCGGTGGAGTCGAGAGCTGTGTTGAAGGTAAAGCCTCCATCGGCATTCCAGTTGCCATTTATGTTCTCTGGTCTTGAGACGCTTCCACCTGTGGCGGCATTGTATTGCACGAGGTTGGAGATGCTGTTGCGCGTATGGCGGTAATTGGCATAGATGACGATAGAGCGCTTGTATCTTGAAATGTAATTGTTGTAATACACATTCAGGGAGTTGGTGAACTGCGGTTTCAGTCCAGGATTTCCCTGAGTGATGTACAGCGGATTGGAGTCGTCGGTGATGTCAAGCAACTGTGTGATGTCGGGTTGTCGCGTGTCCCCACGGTAATGCAGCCAGATGTTGCTTTGGTCGCTGAACTTGTAATGGAAGTCGAGCGTTGGCGTGAAGTTGGTGACATTGCGCACGGTGTCAACATAATGTCCTCTGTAGTCCTGGATGAAATTGGAACGTTGCGGCTGCACGAGGAATCCCACGTTGTAGTCGTAGCGCTCTTCCCAGTGGCGCAGAGTGAGTCTCATGTTGTGCGTGTAGTTCTTGTATTCTGAAAACCTGCTTAGCGACTTGTCGATATAGCTGTCAATGTTGTCATTCACCGAACCGAGCCACGAGTCCCAGTCGCGGTAGGCAGGAACCACCCCTGAGAATATGTTTATGGGTTCGTGGCTGAAGTCGTATGTCTGTCTGTCGCTCTTGTTCTTGTTGTATCTCAACTCATAGTTGGCCTGCAGGTGCGCTCCTTTCCAGAGGGGTTCGCTGTAGTTGGCACTGAGCACGTAGCCACTGCTGTTGCTTGGCGTGGTGTTGTATCGGGCAGTGAAGTAGATGGAGTCCTGTCCTGCCTGGTTTTTTATCTTGAAAAGATGAACCTCGTTGTTGGACGTGTTTTTCTGCTGGTTGTCTCCTACATTGCCTTCTATTCGCAAGGTGATGTTTCTTCCTTTTGGATTTAGCCTTCTATACAACTGCAACGAGCCGGATGCGTTTTTGTTTTGTCCATAGCTCAGACTGGCACTTTGGTTGTGGTTTACCATAAGTTGTTTGTCATTCATGATGTCTATGGCATTCAGCGAGAGGGGGTCGTTGACATAGAGATAAGGGTCGTCGCTGAAGGTGGCGGAAGACGACATGCTTCGACCGTCGTTGGTGCCATAGCTGCCATTTGCCCTAAGCATGATGTTGGTCAGCGTGTCGGGTTTCCACTCCACCCTCAAGTTTCCGTTCCAGTTGTTGTTGCGTGTCAGGTTCTTGGATTTGCTGTTGGAGAAGGTGCGGGAGGTCTGGCTGTAAAAGTTCTCACTGGCATTGGAGTTCTCATTGTCTCCATCGCGGTGGTTCCACCTCAGGCTGGCATCCACCTTGAGTTTCTTACGGTCGTCGAAGTTGAAGTTTGTCCCGAGCATTTTCGAGGTGTTCAGTCCGCGCCGGTTCCACCATCCTGCATTCTCCTCCTTGTTGTTGGCATTCCCCATCAGCACAAAGCGCACATTGTCGGTGAAGCTGCTCCCCATGCCTCTTGACGCATAGCGATGTTGCGTGCCGCCAGCAATGTCGAGATTGGTCATATATCCACGGTTCATCCCTTTCTTTATGGTGAAGTCGAGCACTGTCTCCTTGTTGCCGTCCTCGATTCCCGTGATGCGCGCCTGGTCGCTCTGCTGGTCGTAGAACTTCACATTTTGTATGATGGAGATAGGCAGGTTTTTCAATGCTGTCTCAATGTCACCGAGCATGAATTCCTTTCCATCGAGCAATATCTTCTTCACCTCCTTGCCATTGATGGTGATGGTTCCATCCTCCTCCACATTGGCTCCTGGCATTCTCTTTATCAGTTCTTCTATGGCAGAGCCTTCTGGCGTGCGGTATGCGTCAGGGTTGAAGACCAACGTGTCTTTCTTTACCACAACGGGGGCTGCCCTGCCGGTCACCACAGCTTCTTTCAGTGCTATGACGTCGGGCGATAGTTTCAGCTCACCCAAGTCCTGGTTGCGGTCGTTGCGCAGGGTGACTTCCCGTTCCAAGGTCTGGTAGCCTACAGACGATATTCTCAACCGGTATGTGCCGTTTGATGGTGCTTCCACAGAGAAGTTTCCGCGCTCATTGGATATGGTGCCTCCAACGAAAGATGTGTCATTCGCCCAGAACAGCTGTATGGTAGCCAACTCCATAGGTTCTTTAGAATCAATGTCGGTCAGATGTCCGCTGATAGTCAGTTTGCTATTTTCCTCTTGGGCATTGGCGCAAAGCATGACAACAAAGAACATCATGATGGTAAATGACAGTCTCAAAAGGGTGTTTCTTTCAAGAAAACTTGAGTTTTGTAAAATCAATAGAGTTTCCAATTTTATGGGCATTATCAAACAGGTGTTCAAAATATTTTGAACACCTGCCTATTGGATGAGAAACGGGTGGCAAAGTATAATCGACAACCCGAATATTATGATATATTAACATGTTTTGTCAATCCTTGTAACATTAATATCAATTAGCAACAGCACGAATACTGCATCCAAATGCTCGTTACGCTGTTATGGATGATGACGGAGGTCAGGCAGTAAAAAGCCAAAATATCACGTTGATTTCATCAAAAATTCGAAAAATAATGATTTTTTGGGTGTATTTCTTCAAAATATCGGCAAATAATTTGTTTATTGCCGAAATTTTGCGCATCTTTGTCCCAAACAAATGACATATATATGAATAATTACAGTCAAGACATAATGGACTATGCTCTCTCGCAGCCCTATTTCGAGTTGCAGGAGTTATACGATCATCTTAATAGGGATGACAATACATGCATAACTCGCAAGACTGTTTCATGGTATCTTACCAAATTAATAGAATCAGGAAAGCTCCAAAGGGTGGCACATGGAAAGTATGCTGTAGGAACTAAACAGCAATTTTTAATTATTCCCACAGATGAACAGCGCAGCCTGAATAAAGAACTAAAACAAAAATGGCCTTACGCTCACTTCTGCATATATAACGGCAATGTCATCAGTCCTTTACAGCATCATCTTTCAGCCAACAATATTACATACGTAGAAACCGAGCGTGAAGCAATTGTTGCTGTGTTTAACCATCTGAGAGATGAGGGTAAGGTCTCTTATTTGCGCCCTACACGAGAACTTATATATAATTATATAGACTTGTCGCAGCCTGCTATATTTGTCAAGCCTCTCATTACAGAGTCACCAATACAAGAATGCAATGGAATACTTGTTCCTACACTGGAAAAACTTTTAGTCGATTTACAGAAAGACAAAGACTTCTTCTACCTGCAAGAGGCAGAAGGCGTGAACATTTTTCAAAATGCGCTATCTCTATACTCAATTAATGAAAGTCGCCTTTTGCGGTATGCCAGTCGTCGTGGTATGAGAAAAGAAATAAAAGCAATCATCCAAACTATCAATACCCATGATTAGTAAAGAATGCTTTACAACTGAATGGATTACCCAGAAATCCATAGAACTGCAATACAATGACAAAAACCTCATTGAGAAGGTCATTCGAGCCTTTTCCTTGCTCGAAATGCTATCCTATGACGACATTCGACAGACGGCACTAAACATCAGTACAAGGGGCTTTGTTGACAAGGATAAGTTTGCTTTGTTACAAAAGGGCATCATCAACATCAAACCTTTCATGTATAAGGGTGCTTACCGCATCGAAGAAGCAATTATTGATGCAGCAAAAGCAGCGTACCTTGCCACAGTGATAGAAACTGGCTGTGATACTATTGAACGATTCACCGATGCGCAACTTGCTGAAGATTTGTTGATAAAACCTGTTTTGACTAACAAACTGAATAAGTTGCGTATTGGTTTACCAGAAGCATATTTCTATTGGGCAAAGACAAGTCAGTTGATGAAATAGAATAAAAAACGTGGATTATGTCCACTGAGAAAAAAACGAGAACCTCCGCCACGGGGTCGTGGGGACGGTTCTCGTGATTCATCCCAACGCTCAATCCTTGTAGAAAGTGACCCAATTGGTGCGGTATTTATAGGCGGGAGACAATTTGCTTGCGGGGAACAGTTCTTTCACCTTGCCATTCTTGTCTCTATACCATGCGTAGTTCCAACCACTTCCCATGTCAAGATAGAGGGCATTTTTCACTTTAATATCCACCATGCTCTTCACGAAGGACTCGTAAGTCATTGCCTTCTTGGCTTCTATTATGCATAGCTTTCCGTCTTTCTCGCACAACGCCCTGTAAATGGTCTTTTTCAATCTCATCTTGCTTGAAATGGGACGCGCTACCCCATCCTTTATCACCATCAACTGACAGAAACCCATGTTCCATCCTTTGGCAGTGGTGGGGAAATCCGCTTTCATCATGAATTTCCATTTTCCATTACCCCACACAAAGCCGCCGGTGTTGGCTCTGCAACGATACCCCTTTTTCATTTCACCTTTGCAGATATGGTTGTCGGCTATGTTCATGTGTTTGAACTCATTAAGCAGCTCACCAGTGAATGCAGCCTCGCAACAGAACTCCACATTCTTTTGTGAAGTGTCAGGCATTTTCCCACAAACCAAGTCCATGCGTGAAAACTCTGGATAATAAACATTCAGCACTGAGGTTGGTTCCTCTGTGACAGGATATGCCCTTGTTGTAAAACCCAAAAGAGCAAGCAGACAAAACAATAATTTTTTCATAATAACAAGTTGAAATTCGAAATTAGTGATATATCCATTATCTGGTGAATCGCCTTTCATGTAGGTGTGTTGGGGTTTCACACTCTTACGTTTGCAAAAATAATAAGTAATGAACGAAAAACATGAAAAAATGGTGGAAATACATGTTATTGATGATTTTTTCTTTGATTTGTTGTCTATTATCACTAAATTTGCTTGCACAATATGAAACAGGCACCGTAGAGGTGCCAAGCTACATAAAGAAGAAAACCATAACAACACATCAAATCATGAAGAAGCTTTACACTTGTATCCTTATGACCTTACTGCCAATGTTCGCATTGGCTTACAGCCTGAATCGCGTCAGCGTTCACGATCCCAGTGTCGTATGGGATCCTTCATCACAAACATATTACATTTTCGGATCACACAGAGCCTCGGCTAAGTCGAAAGACCTGATGAGCTGGACCAAGTTCACCGCCCAATGGCGTACCGAAACGAGCATAGCAGCATCTAACGCCATGGCTTTCAAGACGCATGCAAAGAAGACCATCGTCATCAACGGCAAGGAAGTGACATTCGGCAACTTCGACGCTTACGCCTGGTCGGGAGCATACGGAAACTGGAACATCGACGGCAACATGTGGGCTCCCGACGTGATATACAACAAGGTGATGAACAAGTGGTGCATGTACTTGAGCATCAATGGTCCCACATGGAACTCCAGCATCATACTGCTCACTGCCGACAAGATAGAAGGCCCATATATGTATGAAGGACCTGTGGTGTTCTCCGGCTTCAACGTGACAAACACCGCAACCGTGAACTACAAAAATACGGATTTGGAACTTGCCATCGGCGAACAGGCAAGTCTGCCCGCCCGCTACAACGTAGGCAACAAATGGGGCGACCGCTGGCCAAACTGCATCGACGCCTGCGTGTTCTACGACGAGGAGGGCAAGCTTTGGATGACGTATGGCTCATGGAGCGGCGGCATCTGGATGCTTGAACTTGACGAGAACACCGGCCTGCGCGACTACAATGTAAGCTATACCCTCAAGGGTACCGGCAACGGCATTACTTGCGACCCATACTTCGGCAAGAAGATTGCCGGCGGCTATTATGTATCGGGCGAGGCTTCCTACGTGGAATACATCGGTGGCTACTACTACCTCTTCGTCACTTACGGCGGTCTGGCTGCCGGTGGCGTGGCATCGGACTACAACAATGGCGGTTACCAGATGCGTGTTTTCCGCTCTGAGACTCCCGACGGCCCATACAAGGATGCCAACGGCACTGATGCTGTATATGCTTCTTACAGACTGAATTTTGGAGCCAAGGCGAATGACAACCGTGGCATGAACATCTTCGGAGCATACGGCAATTGGGGAATGCAAACCATAGGCAACTACTCGGAGCGCTCACAAGGACACAACTCCATCATCGCCGCTGAAGACGGCAGGACATACTTGGTATATCACACTCGATTCCAAAATCTTGGCGAAGCTCATGAGGTGCGCGTGCACCAAGTGTTCCAAAACGAGGATGGATGGCTTGTGGCAGCACCATTCGAATATACGGGCGAAACAGTGAAGAGTGCAGACATAGCAACCACACAACAGATAGCAACCAACAAGATAGAGGGATGCTACAAGCTGCTGATACACAAATACAAGTTGGACCATACCAAAAAAGAACTTGCCCAACCTATTGATGTGGAACTAAACGCTGACGGCTCCATCACTGGTGGCGCAACTGGTCGATGGACCATCCAAGAGGGCACATCTTATATCAACATCACCTTGTCGAACCTCACATACAAAGGCGTGATGGTGGAGCAGACTCTTGAAAAGACCAACAACAAGGCTGCATCATTCACAGCCATTGCAAAAAGCGGCGTCTCCATCTGGGGCTATTATACCGGTCCGACAGCTGGCATAGCCAACGTGACTAACGATGCAAGACAGGACGATCCAATCTACGACTTGCAAGGTCGCCGTGTAAACTCCACATCACAAAAAGGCATCTACATCCGCAACGGGAAGAAGTTCATCGTACACTAAGACATCCTGAAATTCATCATTTAAAGGTATTGTACCATAGGGGGAAAAGCATTACTTTTGCCTGACGGTGAAAACAGCTTGAGATATGACAACATTGATAAGTAGGTGATCAAAATTAGATAATAGTATTTTATGATTTATTTGGATGCAGATTTTGCTCTCAGACGAAGGAGCATAGCGGGCTATGTGACTGAGGATGAGAGGAAAAGATGCGCCAAAGAAACATAAAAGACTATGCGACACCTACAAGAATGATAAATACAGATAATTTTGATTACCTACTTAACAGGTTTGTTCATCCCCCTACTTGGCACAATGCTTGGTTCGGCATTCGTCTTTCTGATGAAAGGCGACATGTCAACACGTGTCCAGAAGTCGCTACTCGGCTTCGCCTCGGGTGTGATGGTTGCCGCATCTGTCTGGTCGCTATTGATACCTGCCATGGACATGGAAGCCGACACTGGCAAGTGGGCAGCTATGCCTGCGGCGATAGGTTTTCTATTGGGCATGGGGTTCCTGTTGACTCTCGACGATCTCACGCCGCACCTTCACCTTGGCACCGACAAGCCCGAAGGTCCCCGCTCCCGACTGTCACGAACTGCAATGTTGTCGCTCGCAGTCACTATCCACAACCTGCCGGAGGGCATGGCTGTGGGTGTGGTCTTTGCAGGAGCTGACAGCGGCATTTCCAACATCTCCTTGGCAAGTGCATTGGCTGTGTCTTTGGGTATCGCCATCCAAAACATCCCTGAGGGCGCAATAATTTCCATGCCCATGCGTGCAGAGGGCAACTCCCGCCTGCGCTCTTTCCTCATCGGTTCGCTCAGTGGCGTGGTGGAGCCTTTAGGCGCTCTCGCCGTACTGCTGTTGGCATCTTTTCTCACGCCCATCCTCCCATACATGCTTGCATTTGCAGCAGGCGCAATGCTATATGTCGTGGTGGAAGAACTCATACCAGAAGCATCCAACGGACAACACTCCAATCTCAGCACAATAGGCTTTGCCATAGGCTTCGTGGTGATGATGGTGCTCGACGTGGTGATGGGGTGATGGCCAATAGCAATCTTTTTGACCGATTCTGAACGAAATAATGACTTTGTTGACCAAAAACGACTGTTTGCTGATTGTTTTTGCATATCTTGGGAACTCTTTGCTACCTTTGCATTGAAAAAAAGAGAACAATGATGATAATCACAAAACCACTACACATGAAATAACACTACTCCGTAAATGAAAAAGAACAAGACCAAGGAAAATCTGGTTTATCTCCTGATATGGATTCTCCTGTTTCTCACTCCCATACTAAGCATGATGGCACGCATGGCAAGCAACAATTCCCTGCCTTTCAGCTGGGAAGAGGTGCTGCGCTCATGGCAGGTATTCTTACCGTTCCTCATCGTGTTTCTCATACACAACTACATGGTGGCTCCATTGTTGGTTTACAAGAAGAAAAACCTGCTTTACGCCATCCTGACCATCACGATGTTAGCGATTTTCCAAATATATTCGTGCAGCAACAAGCCACCAGAGCCAAGATTCATGGACAGAGGTCCCGACGGCAAGCCTGCATGGATGGACAACCGCCATGAGGAACCTTTTGCTGAAGACATGCCGCCAATGGCTTTTCCTGACAGCATCAAAATGCAAAATGGAAAGGAGATGCCAAGACATGACAAAAAGTTCCATCATCGCCACCACAGGATGAGACCTGACGGAGCTTTCGAAAGGCCGCCAATGATCATAAGGCAACACGACATCATAGCCATCATAATAATGGTGCTGATGCTTGGCATGAACCTCGGCATAAAACTATTCTTCAAGTCGTGGAAAGACAACAAGGCGATGGAGGAACTGGAAAGGAAGAACCTGGAGCATCAACTTGAGAACTTGAAGCACCAGATAAACCCCCACTTCTTCATGAACACGCTCAACAACATTCACGCGCTGATAAGCATCGACCAGGAAGAGGCGAAGCACAGCATCGTGGAACTTTCGAAAATGATGCGTTATGTGCTCTATGAAGGCGACAAAGGACACGTGATGCTGCACCAGGAAATAGAGTTCCTGAAGCACTATGTGGCACTGATGAGGTTGCGCTACACCGACAAGGTGAAAATAAGCATCGACATTGCCGAACCCATCACCAACAAGATGGTTCCGCCCATGCTTCTCATCACCTTCGTGGAAAATGCTTTCAAGCATGGTGTGAGCTATCGCAAGGAGTCATTCATTGATATACACATCTCTACCACCGACGACCGCATGTCGTTCACTTGCCGCAACAGCAAGGCGGCAGTGGAAACCAACGGCAAATCCACCGTGGAAACCAATACCCAAGGTGGCGTGGGATTGACAAACGCCAGACAGCGTCTCGACCTCATTTACGGGGAAGACTACAAATTGGATATCAAAAACGAGACCGAAAGCTACGAGGTGCTGCTCGACATACCATTTCTTGCCATCGACAGCAAGAAGGAAGTCACGGCAAGTTGATACAAATTGAACATATAATTTTTCTGCTATAAACAAAAAGGAAATCATGATAAGATGTTTGGCAATAGACGATGAGCCACTGGCACTTAGACAGTTGGCATCATACATAGAGAAAATACCTTTTCTCGAACTTGTAGAATCATGCGAGAGCGCCCTCGATGCAAATGCTGTCATGGAGAGGGAACCGATAGACGCCATCTTCATAGACATCAACATGCCCGACCTCAACGGCATGGATTTTGTGAAGTCGCTGACATCACCACCCATGGTGGTATTCACCACCGCCTACTCGGAATATGCCATCGATGGTTTCAAGGTGGATGCCGTGGACTATCTGCTGAAGCCTTTCGGAATGGATGACATGCTCAGGGCTGCCAACAAGTTGAAAGCCCACTATGAATTGGTCAACGGCAACAAGACGACGGTCCAGACAACCACCGCCCTGGATGACGACACGCTATTCTTCAAGACAGAACACAGGGTGGTACGCGTTGATATCAACAAGATTCGCTACATAGAGGGCATGAGCGAGTACCTGCGCATACATCTCGACGACTCGCCACGTCCATTGATAGTGCTGCTGAGCATGAAAAAAATAGAGGAGCGGCTGCCACGCAACATCTTCATGCGCATACACCGCTCCTATATCATCAATCTGAAGAAAATACAAGAAGTGAACAAGAGCCGAGTGATTCTCGATGCCGACACCTATCTCCCCATAGGAGACCTTTATCGCGAGGCATTCAACGAATATCTCAACAGCAAGTTCTTAGGCAAATAGCCCTTCTTGTCAGAATTTCACCTTATATGACAGACCTATGGAATGACGATTCGGCTCATTTTCCGAATCGTTTTTCACATGTTGGTACCTGTAGAACAAGCCCACCACGTTTTGTTTGTTGATTTTCCAGTCTGCTCCGATGGTATAGCGTACCTTCTCCAACTCCCACGCATTGAAAGTCTCAACACTGGCATACGGGGTGGCAGGGAATGTCCGGATTTTGTACTCTGCCTGCAAGCGACTTCTCAGCACACTCTTGCCTTTTCCTTTATATACATGCTCCTCTCCGTCCCAGTCCTCGTCATAATAGCTCCAGCGTTGGTCAACCGTATATTCTGGACGATAAGTATATTGCCAACGTTCGCGCAGTGACAATTCGAGGTCACCAGACTTATAACTTCCTGTCAACGAGACGTTGAAGCGATGCCTCACACCCCAATATTGGGCACATTTCTTGGGAGAGCCTACTTCAACAATACCCTTTTTCACCTTGCCATCTCCTTCTTCATAATAGGAGATACGTTCATTATTGTCGTAGAGGAAGGTGTAACCTGCGGATATTTTCAGCCACTTCATCAACTTGTAGTCGAGCGACAACCCTGCCGACCATCTGTCCACGGTCTTCACGTCATCGCGAGTACGCATCTCCGCCTCCAAGTCAACACTGAATTTCTTGTCGATTTTCTTAACACCCTCCAATGAGAGGATTGTGCCGAAATCGTCTCCATCATCAGTATTCTGGGCAAGACACACCATGGGAATCATGCCAAGAGCCAACAGCCCTATCAACTTTCTCATCATCGTCATTTTTCTATGTTCTGTAAGAATTGTTTTAAAGTAGTTTGCCAGAGATTGACAAAGCCTGTCATTGATCTACATATTCCGTACGCTTGATTTTCAAGTTAGAGTCCACGGAATTGCTCACCATATTTTTGGGACTCACATAATACACTTTCAGCACTGCCATGTCGCGCAACATGTCGATACCTCCCACCTCTACTCTCAAGATTTCAAGTCCGGTGCGCTCCTGGAGGTCGGCTATTAGTTCCTCACGGCGGTCGGGCTTTATCAGTTCGATGCGGTCATATTGTATCAGTTTGCAAGGCACCACCTTGAGCGATTTCTCACACATATAGACACAGAATACTATGAGCATGTCGGTGAGAACCAGTTCCAGCAAAGGCATCGTGGAAGCAAGCGCATTGACCACAGACAGGCACAGCACAATGAAGAGGTAGGTCATCTCGCGCACTGGCATTGCATCAGTGCGGTATCTCATGATGCTGAATATGCCGAACATGCCAATACCGACACCTATGCCCGTCTTTCCTTTCATGTCCTCCAGCACGAATATCATGAAGAAAACTATGAAGAAGATGGCTACGCCGATAAGCATGAAGGTGAAGAAGAAGTCACGACGCTTGCTCTTGGGATAATAGAGCAAATCGACAATGACCCAGTTGATGAATACGCAGATAGCAAACCGCACAAGCATGTGCAAATATTCTGCTGAGATAAGATTTGAGATTATTTCCATGATAGGGTATTTATGATTCTTTTTGGTATTTGTCTTATTGTTGTGCGGCAGCCAAGATTTTAGCCACGTCTATGAGTTTTGGTTTCATCCTGTTCACCTTCAAGTGATGGTTTGTCAGTGCCGACCCCATGCAGTATTTGCTGAAGCCATGAGGGAAGACTCTCAACATTCTGAGCATTTCGAGCACAGGCGAGTAGCATAGTCCGTCACGCTTTAGTTCCACGATTACGAGTGGGGACATCTTCCTGTCTTGTCCTGTCACCAAGTTGTGGAATTGCAGGTTGGTGTCGATGGTAAGCCTTTCTGTCTTTGCCTTGTTGACAAGTGTGATGCGGTCGAAAGAGTTGTGTATGGCAGGTATCAGCGTATCCACCCCATATCTCAGATGCTGTGCCAGGAAGTCGAGCTTTTCCTTGTCGCCAAGGTCCATGTCTTCCACCTTCATCCTTTTCTTCTTCGTTCGTCCGTGGTTGTTCTTTGTCTTCACCTCCATGAATTGCAAGTTGCTGCTGACGTATGTCCTGAACCGAAGTTTCTGTCTTCCTGCATGACCATGTTGGTGAGTATAGAACATGTCGTAGTCTGTAGTGTCGTAATATGTGGTGCTATATCGCATATTACGTTGTCCATCTATCTCTTGCGCCATATAGTCCTCCAATGCCATTTGCAGGAGTCTTTCGAGCACTGGCATTGTGGTAACGAATTTTGTATCTATTCGGTTCATCAGTCTGATTCCACTCATTTCTTCGAGTGTAATCTTGTCGAATTGGGCAAGGATTTGTTCCATTGTTGAGGAGCTTGGTATGTTTGTCGATGGATGGCCATCATGTCATTGTATGACAATAACGCAAAAAGGGGGGTGTAAATTATCCAACAATCAAGTGTTTTCAGCGAAAAGCCAATTATCTTCAACAAAAAAGTCGAGGCTTTCATCAGCCCCGACCTTTTGGTCCTTTATCGGGGCCATGTCATTTCACGTTTCCCACTTTGATGAGGTATTCCGCTATTTGCACTGCATTGAGCGCGGCGCCCTTCCTTATCTGGTCGCCACTGAGCCACAAGGTCAGTCCGCAGTCGTCTGCCAGGTCCTTGCGTATGCGTCCCACGTAGATGTCGTCATGTCCGGCAGTGTCAAGAGGCATTGGATAGACGAGGTTTGCAGGGTCGTCACACAGTGTACAACCGTCGGCAGAGGCTATGGCAGCCTGTGCCTCTTCCACGGAGAGAGGCCTTTCGGTCTCTATCCACACGCTTTCGGAATGTGAACGCAATGAAGACACCCTGACACATGTTGCCGAGCATTTCACGTCGGAATGCATGATTTTCCTTGTCTCGTTGAACATCTTCATCTCCTCCTTGGTGTAACCATTTGGTTGGAACACGTCTATCTGAGGTATCACATTATAGGCGAGCTGATAAGGGAATTTCTTCACCGTCACGGGCTTTCCTTCCACCAGTTCGGCATACTGCTGTTCCAGTTCCGCCATGGCGGCAGCACCAGCACCACTGGCGCTCTGATAGCTCGACACCCTGATGCGCTTGATGTGTGACAGTTGCTCCAATGGCTGCAACACCACAACCATCATTATTGTTGTGCAGTTGGGGTTGGCGATGATTCCTCTCGGACGGTTGAGGGCATCGGAAGCATTGCATTCGGGCACCACCAAAGGCACATCCTCGTCCATTCGGAAGGCACTTGAGTTGTCTATCATCACGGCTCCATACTTGGTGATGGTCTCTGCAAACTCTTTCGACGTACCGGCACCTGCGGAAGTGAATGCGATGTCAACATCCTTGAAATCGTCATTGTGCTGAAGTAATTTCACCTCACATTCCTTCCCTCTAAACAAATACTTGGTGCCCGCACTACGTTGTGAACCAAACAGCACCAGTTCATCGACTGGGAAATCACGCTCGTCGAGAACACGCAGGAATTCTTGTCCCACGGCTCCACTTGCACCTACAATAGCTACTTTCATTTTTCTTTCTCTTTTATTCTTTTGGCATCAAACCACTTGTCACAAAAAAACGGGAAAAACAAGTCTTCGTGCCTATTACGCGTGCAAAAATACAACTTTTCGCTTTAATGAGAGCAAGTATGAGTGTTTTTTTGCCATTTATCCACTTTCAAAATTGCATTTCTGCAAAAAAACGCCTAATTTTGCACTTGTAATATACATTACCCACTGCTCCACTGCCACATTAAAGAAAAGAGCAGAAATGTTCGTGAGCCTTAATCGCGTGATAAATGTTTGACTTGACACACTACCTGCCCATTACCAACCCGACGCTGATTTTCTTCGTCGTGCTATTGGTCATCCTCTTTGCCCCGATAGTGATGGGCAAACTGCGCATTCCACATATTGTAGGCATGGTGATAGCTGGTGTGCTGCTTGGCGAGCACGGTTTGGACATTCTAAAGCGCGACGACTCTTTTGAGCTTTTCGGCAAGGTGGGCATGTATTACATCATGTTTCTTGCCGGCTTGGAGATGGACATGGAGAGCATGAGGAAATCGAAAAACAAGTTTTTGTTCTTCGGTCTGCTCACAGCCGCCATACCCTTCGCAATGACCTACGTGATATCCATCTTGCTGATGGGCTATTCGCATGTCACGGCGGTGCTGTTGGGATGTATCATGGCTTCCAACACGCTTGTGGCATACCCCATAGTGTGTCGATACGGCATACAGAATCATCCAGCCTCGTCATTCAGCGTGGGTTCCACGATGATAGCGCTCTTCCTGTCGCTCACCGTGATAGCTGCCATGGCATCCACCTTCTCTTCCAACGATGGCATGACGTTCTGGCTGCTGTTCTTCATCAAGATAGTGGCTTTCTGCTCTTTCCTCATCTTGTTTATCCCACGTGCCACTCGATGGTTCCTTCACCGCTACTCAGATGCCGTGATGCAGTTCATCTTCGTCCTCGCCATCATGTTTCTCAGCGCTGCCCTTGCCGAGGCAGCAAGCCTTGAAGGCATTTTGGGAGCCTTCCTGTCAGGACTCATACTCAACCGCTACATACCGAGTCTGTCGCCTCTGATGAATAGGATTGAGTTCATAGGAAACGCCCTTTTCATTCCCTACTTCCTCATTGGTGTGGGCATGCTCATCAATGTCAGGGTGCTCTTCATGGGTGGCGACATCATCTGGGTGGTCATCTTCATGGTCTTCGTTGGCACCGTGGGCAAGGCGCTTGCCGCCTATTTGGCGTGCCTCCATTTCAGGATGCCCATCACCTCCGGCCATCTGATGTGCGGCCTCACCTCCGCCCATGCCGCAGGAGCCATTGCCATGGTGATGGTGGGAATGAAGTTGAAGACAGACTCCGGCAGTTACCTCGTGGACGACAACATGCTCAATGGCGTGGTGATAATGATTCTCTTCACTTGCATCATCAGCAGCATCATCACTGAGAGAGCAGCCAAGGCAATAGTGCTGCAAGGGGACAGCCTGCGCGACGAAGACAAGAAACAGGATGACGAGAAAATCCTTCTGCCAGTGAAATACCCTGAATTGGCGGAGGGCTTGCTCAGTGTTGCCGTCATGATGCGCAACGCAAAGCTCAACCGCGGACTGGTGGCTCTCAACATAGTCTATGACGATGACAAGCGGCACGAAAACCAGGAGCGAGGAAGACAACTGCTCGAAGACCTCGTGAAAAAGGCAAACGGCTATGATGTGAGGATGCAGACTCAGGTGAGAATAGCAGCCAACATCGCCAATGGCATAAAACATGCCTTCAAGGAGTATGATGCCTCGGAAATCATAATGGGACTGCACATACACAAGGAGATATCGCCCAAGTTCTGGGGTGAGTTTGCACAAAGTCTCTACAATGGTCTCGACCGCCAGATAATATTCGTGAGGCTGAAGCAACCAATCAACACCTTGCGCTGCATCAAGGTGGCAGTGCCCTCAAGAGCTGAGTTCGAGGCGGGCTTCACACGATGGCTTGAACGACTGACAAGATTAGCGGGGAACCTCGACTGCCGCATTCTATTCTATGCACGCAAGTCTTGCAACGACATAATAAGCGGATACATCAAGAAGCACCATCCATCCGTGCGTAGCGAATATCAGACGATGGAGCACTGGAACGAACTGCCTCGCTTGTCGGAACAGATGAACGACGACCACCTGATGGTCTTCGTAACCTCCAGAAAGGGAAACATCAGTTACAAGACTGCCTTTGAGAAACTGCCAAAGGAAATAGAGACGTTCTATTCTGGAAAAAGCCTAATGATAGTATTCCCCGACCAGTTTGGCGACCGCATGGATACCATGACTTTCTCGGAACCACAACACAAGGAGGGTGAGAGCGCATACCAAGTGCTGCTGGAATGGATGAGGCACGGCAGCAAGCAAAAAGACAAATGACAGACATCAAGGTTACAATTTTGATTACCTACTTATGATAGACATCAAGAACATCACAAAGAGCTTTGGGCAACTGCAAGTGCTCAAAGGCATCGACATGCACATAGACAAAGGGGAGATGGTGAGCATCGTGGGACCCAGTGGAGCCGGCAAGACCACGCTGCTCCAAATAATAGGCACCCTCGACCGCCCCGACAGCGGACAAGTGACCATCGACGGCACTGACGTGGAGGCTCTTTCCACCAACCGCCTCTCCGACTTCCGCAACCAGCACATCGGCTTCGTGTTCCAGTTCCACCAACTGCTTCCTGAGTTCACTGCTTTGGAGAATGTAATGATTCCAGCGTATATAGCAGGGAAATCTACATCTGCAGCAAAAGAAAGAGCCATGGAACTGCTGCGGTTCATGGGTCTGGAAGACAGGGCAAGTCACAAGCCAGGCCAACTCTCTGGCGGAGAAAAACAAAGGGTGGCAGTGGCAAGAGCATTGGTGAACGACCCATCGGTAATCCTTGCCGACGAGCCATCAGGAAGTTTGGACTCAAAAAACAAGGCTGAACTGCACCAACTCTTCTTTGACCTACGCGACAAATATGGCAAGACTTTCGTCATCGTGACACATGATGAAGGACTGGCAACCCTGACCGACCGTACCATAAGGTTGAAAGACGGACAAATAGTAGCACCTGCCGACAGCACACCAACCGACACAAACACAGAAAACGTATGAGCGACATCCTTTTAGGCGACTACAACAAGTTGACCATAGTGAAAGAAGTAGATTTCGGTCTCTATCTCGATGGGGGCGACGAAGGAGAAATCTTATTGCCCTCACGCTACGTTCCCAAAGGGGTGAAACCCGGCGACGAATTAGAGGTGTTTGTCTATCTCGACCAAGAAGAGCGGTTGATAGCCACCACAGAACGACCATACGTGAAGGTGGGGGAATTCGCATATCTGGAGGTGGCATGGGTGAACCAATTTGGAGCTTTCCTGAACTGGGGACTGATGAAAGACCTATTCTGCCCATTCAGCGAACAGAAGCAGAAAATGGTGAAAGGCACCCGCCACATCGTGCATGTGCATGTTGACGAGGAGAGCTACCGCATCATGGCGTCTGCCAAGGTGGAGCGTTACCTGAGCGACGACACTCCAAAATACAGCCACAACGAGGCTGTTGACCTGCTCGTATGGCAAAAGACGGAGATGGGCTACAAGGTGATTATCAACAACGAGCATCAGGGATTGGTTTATTCCAACCAGGTGTTCCGACCCATACACATAGGAGAAAAGATCAAGGGATACATAGGACAGGTGAGGCCAGATGGCAAAATTGACGTTATGCTGCAGCCATCCGGCAGACAGCAGACCATAGATTTCGCAGACACACTGACCGACTATCTCATATCCCATGGAGGCAATTGTCCCTATGGCGACAAGACTGACCCAGAGACCATAAAGGAGGTTTTCGGAGTGAGCAAAAAAACATTCAAAAGGGCTGTCGGCGACCTCTACCGCAAGCGTTTCATCATCATAGACGACGAGGGACTGCATCTTACTTGATGGCTTCCAAACTGCCATGGAGAGACATGTTCTACCTTTGTGGCTTTTCAACAAAAAGATGCTCTTGTCAATCATTTTGCCTAAATCTGCAAAAACAAAGGAAAGGATGCGGAAATTCATTCTAACAATAGTATTTTCGAGTCTGCTGCTGACACCATTGTCGGTGACAGGACAGCAACACATGCCCAAAATACTTCCAGAACAAGACATCCCCTCTCCCACCGAAGGCAAAATCACCAGCAACTTCGTGGGAGAAAAGGAGATGATGAACGACCTGCTAATGATGCTTGCACGATTCAGTCAGTACATGGCTGCCGACTACCAACCATGCAAAGAACCCAACAGCATAGGAGAGGAATGCGGGTGCTTCAAGGGAGAGAGAACCATGGCAAGCAATGAAGCTGGCGTGCGCACCAATGCCGACCTGTCGATGCTCTGCGCCTTCTTGGTGAAATATGCCAAGCCATGCAAAATTGCACTGCCACAAGGCGTGACGTGGGAACTGTTGGAGGACTTGGCAATGAAAACTCTCGTCTTCGCCTATTCCACCCACAAAGCAAACAAGCTGAAAGTGTGTGCCGGCGGCGACTACTGGGGCAGCACGAGCAACAACGACCATGTGTGGGAAAGTTCACTCTGGGCGATGTCTGTGGCATACTCCGCATTCTTCCAATGGGAACGGTTGAGCGATAGTCAAAAAGGCTACATTCACAACCTGTTGGTAGCGGAGTGCAACTACGAACTGGAGCGCACAATACCTACAGGATACAAGGGAGACACAAAGGCTGAAGAGAATGGATGGGAAGCCAACGTGCTGGCTGCCACCTTGGGACTGTTTCCCGACGACCCCTTGGCGCCTCAATTGATGGAACGCCTGCGACTCTTTGCCATCAACAGCTACAGCCACCCCAAAGATGCCACCGACAACACCATCATCGACATGGGCAAGCCTGAGACAGTGGCAGACCTATATAGAGGACAGAACCTCTACGAGGACTACACCTTGCAGAACCACAACCTGTTTCATACATCATATCAAAACGTGGTGATGCAAGAATTGGGCGAGGCGGCATTAGCATTGCAACTGTTCCAACAAGGCAAGGGAAACCAACAAAAATGGAGCACCAACGCATTGATGCACAACAACCAGAAAGTGATGGACGAGGTGCTCAACTGGCTCGCGCTGACCGACGGCGAATTGGCGATGCCCAACGGCAATGACTGGAGCCTCTTCCTCTACGACCAAATCACATCATACACCACGATGGCGACATTCCTGCGCGACCCTAACGCACTGATGTTGGAAAACTTGGCGTACAAACAAATAAAAGCTCGTCAGGAAACCACCTCCGACGGCAGTTGGTTGCTGCGTCCCGACGTGCAAGCTCGACGCATGGGGGTGGAAGGCCATCGCGTGATGATGACATATCTGATGCACCTGACCAACAGCACCGCCGACATGACTCCCACACGATGGGAGGTCTTCTGCAAGGCTCACAGCAAAGCCAAGGTGCTGAAATGCCAGAACGTGGTGAGGGCATTCACAAAAGACCGTTTCACCACTTTCTCCTGGAGCGAGGGACTTAAGAGCTACACTGGTTATATCGCAGCCAACAGTGTGGATAAGAACAAGATAATCGTGCCATATCGCGCCAACAACACTGGAAACCTCATAGGATGGTATATGGTGAGCGGGAAACGCACCGATGCTGTGCCCGTGCTCAGCGGACGATACCAACTGCAGGGTGACGCATACATCATGAATGGCGAACTGAAAACCAACGGACAGACTCTCGACCAGCGGTTCGCCATTTATTCCACAGATGGCAATGCCGTGATTTACCTCGACCAAGTGACCGCCATCACTGACGGCACCATCACAGGCGAACGTGGTGGACTGATGGCTATCTCGGTAGATGAATTGACAAAACTTAGACGAAATCTTTACACCAAAGAGGGGATGACGACAAGCGACGGCACAAAAATGTCAATCCTAAACACCCCATGGCTAAATATCGACAATGCCGTGGGATTCGTGAGCCGCAGCGGGAAGACCATGGCATTTGGGGACATAGCCAACAACAACAGCATCATGACTACCAAAGCTTACATCCTTCATTCCGACCAACAACGTGACTTCAAGGCGAATGAGACAATAGACCGCCGCCATGTGGTGTATTACAGCAACATCAGTTCGCATGAGACCGCTTGCATGGAACAAGAGCTTTGCGTGCTGACCGACATGCTGCCAGAAGGATGGAACGGACTTATCGCATCAGACCCCGACGGCACCACATATTTGCTGATATCCCACTTCTCGGGCGCTAAGAATGAAGTCATACTAAAGGGGGTGACAAATAAAAGTCAGTTGGGAGCGCCTGTCTTCAACGTGGAGACCATGATCCATAAGAGCCAATCCACAGCAACATTCTCCGTAGAAGATAACAGCAGCCACGGATGCAAGATTTCTTTTTTCATTGAGGGAACAGGACTGACGGCAAAGGCTGACGATACTTCCATTGACATTACGGCAAACAAGCGAGCTAAAGCCACCATCCACCTGATAGACGATGGAAGAGAATACAAAAAAACAATAAAGATAAAGAAAGGCAAGCACATTCGCCTTACCAAGGCTGACTTCAGATAGACACATCATGAGAATAGACATCATAACAGTATTGCCCGAAATGCTTGAAGGATTCGTACATGAGTCGATACTTGCACGGGCACAGAAGAAAGGGCTGGCAGAGATACACCTGCACAACCTGCGCGACTACACCACCGACAAATGGAGACGAGTAGATGACTACCCATACGGCGGCTTTGCTGGAATGGTGATGCAATGCGAGCCCATCGACCGAGCCATCTCCGCACTGAAGGCAGAACGCGACTACGATGAGGTGATATTCACCTCGCCCGACGGAGAGCAATTCTCACAGGAAATAGCCAACGACATGTCGATGTTGGGAAACATCATCATACTTTGCGGGCATTACAAAGGCATCGACCAGCGCATCCGCGACCATCTCATCACACGTGAGATATCCATTGGCGACTATGTGCTGACGGGAGGCGAACTGGCAGCAGCCGTCATGGCAGACGCCATAATAAGGTTGGTGCCAGGGGTTATCAGCGACGATCAAAGCGCATTGTCCGACTGTTTCCAAGACGGTCTGCTTTCCGCACCCATCTACACCCGTCCCGCGAACTACAAGGGCTGGCAAGTGCCGGAAATACTGCTCAGCGGCAATGAGGGTAAAATCAAAGACTGGGAAATAGAACAGAGTCTGGAGCGCACAAAGCGGTTGCGCCCCGACTTGTTAAAATGATATAACATAACCATGAGAAAAACAATCACAGCACTACTAATTTGGCTACCCCTCTGCGCCATGGCGCAGCAATGGAAGGCAAACGGCATGTCGGCAGAAGAAGTGACGCCCAAAGGCTGGCAATACAGTGTGGCGGAGGGTGACCTGAACAAGGATGGCGTCAGCGACATCGTGGTGCTCGCCACGCCAAACCATGCCGAAAACCTAAAGACGAGGGATGACGGATACGTCTATAACTTCAACACTCCTGAATTAGCGATATATTTGGGACAAAAAGGTGGTGGATACAACTGTTGGAAGACATACGACAACGTGGTGCCTCCACGCCCAGACGAATACAACAGCATCGACGCATCCATCAGCATCACCCCACGGGGCGTGCTGAGCATCTCATTTGAACATTTTTCAAGTGCTGGAGGATGGGGAAATACTACGGAGACATTCCTTTACCGATACCAAGGTAAAGACTTCTTCCTCATCGGCGAAGACGAAGAAACCATGGCACGCAACACAGGAGAGGCGGAAAAAATCAGTCGCAACTACCTGACTAATCGCTGCCAACGCATCAAATACAACGTCTTCAACGACAAAGTCAAGCCCAAGGAGACTTGGAGCAAGATGAAAAAAGAGCCACTGAAGAAGTTGGGCGAATGACCGTACCCCAAGCCATCACTTTTTAAGAGCGTATTCTTCGCCCATGGCAAAGCCTTCCTCATAGAGATTTTCCAGACGGGTGATGTTGCGCTCCATGCGGCCCACATCCATGGGTCGCTGTGGCCTTATGACCTCCACCCTGCCCTCGCGCTCCAAATCTTCCACAAGTTGCAGTTGGCGGTTGTAGGTCGCCACACGCTTGCTCAGAGCCAAACGAAGCCGGGGATATTTCTTGTAAATGAAGGGAGGTATCTTGACATCCTTGCTCGTATGGCGATAGCCGTAGTTTCGAGTCATGATCACCACATTGTGCTCATGCCCCGTTGCCATGGCTCGCTCCACGGGGATGCTATCCACTATTCCACCATCGAGCATGGGCTTGCCATCCACCATCCACACCTTGCTGACATAGGGCAAGCTGCTGGTGGCGCGACAAATGTCCTGAAGCCGATTGTTGTCGTTCTTCTCACTTAGGTATTCTGCACGTCCTGTGGCACAGTTGGTAACCACCATCTCAAAAGTGGCGGGATTCTCAGAATATGTCTTCCAGTCAAATGGTATCAACTCATTTGGAAACTTGTCATACAGCAAGTCAGGGTCAAAGATGCAACCTTGCGACACCAAGTGCCGCAACCCTATATAGTCGTACTGGTGGAGCATGTCGATATTCGAATAGCGCGCTCTACGGGGCTGCCGACTAATATACGACAAGCCATTGCATGCTCCCGCCGACACAGCAACCACATACTTGAACTGAATATCGTGTTTCATGAATGCGTCGAGCACACCACTTGTGAAGACACCTCGCATGCCTCCACCCTCGAGCACCAAACCCGTATTCCACGAAATCTTTGGCATAATACAATCTTTTACCTTTTCTTTCGTGCAAAATTACAAAAAAGAAGCACAAACTGACAATAAAAAACAACTTTAGGCACCAAAAAGGACAATAATAAGGAAAATTGCATTAACTTTGCTTGCTCAACCATCTAACACCAAAACACATGTTTAGCAAAGAAACTTATATCAGCCGCCGTGCTGAATTGAAAAGATTGGTTGGCGAAGGCATAATAGTGCTCTTCGGCAACAACGAGTCGCCTTGCAACTATCCAGCCAACAGCTACTATCCCATGCGGCAGGACTCTTCGTTCCTGTACTACTTCGGACAAAAACGCGATGGTCTGGTGGGTGTTATAGACATAGACAACGATATCGAGACGCTCATCGGCGACGACATCGACATCGAAGACATTGTATGGTATGGCAGCGTGGATAGCGTGGCAGACCTTGCCGCACAGGTGGGGGTGAAGAACTCGGCTCCGATGCGACAGCTAAAGGCTATTTGCGACGATGCCAAAGGGAAGCGTACGATCCATTTCCTGCCCCCATACCGCCACGACATAAAAATCCAATTGATGGACCTGCTCGACATTCATCCATCAAAACAAAAGGCGGCTGCTTCCATGCCCCTCATACGTGCCGTGGTGAAGATGCGCTCCACCAAGGAGCCTCAGGAGATAGAAGCCCTCGAACGCGCATCGGTCATAGGCTACAAGATGCACACCACCGCCATGAGCATCACTCGCCCCGGCGTGACAGAAAAGTATGTTGGAGGCCAAGTGGATGGCATCGCCCATTCATACGGTGCCATGGTGAGCTTCGCCACCATCTTCTCGCAGCATGGTGAAATAATGCATGGCAACCCATCCACCGCCCTGCTTGAGGCAGGCAGGTTGGCTCTCTGCGACTGTGGTGCGGAGACCATCGACCACTATTGCTCTGACAACACCCGAACCATGCCGGTAAGTGGCAAGTTCACACAGCGCCAACTTGAAATCTACTCCATCGTGGAGGCTTGTCACGACTACGTGCTTGAGGTGGCGCGACCAGGAGTGAAATACATGGATGTGCATTTCGCCGTGTGCCGGTTGATGACCGACCGCCTGAAAGAGCTCGGCTTGATGCGTGGCGACACCGAAGAGGCAGTAAGGGCTGGAGCACATGCCATGTTCCTGCCTCACGGTTTGGGACACATGATGGGCATGGACGTTCATGACATGGAGAACCTCGACCAAATCAACGTGGGCTTCGACGAGGAGACACGTCCCAACCTGGAGCAATTTGGCACCAACTGCCTGCGCATGGGCCGCAGATTGCAGGAAGGCTTCGTGGTGACCGACGAGCCCGGCATATACTTCATACCTGCTCTCATCGACGACTGGCGCAAGACAGGACATTGTGCGGAATTCCTGAATTTCGACCTGTTAGACACATACAAGGACTTCGGTGGCATCAGAATAGAAGACGACGTGCTCATCACAGCCGACGGCTGCCGATTCATCGGCAAGGACAGGATACCTTATCATCCAAAGGATGTGGAGGAATAC
The DNA here is from genome assembly GCA_900315745.1 of uncultured Prevotellaceae bacterium. Lineage (GTDB taxonomy): Bacteria > Bacteroidota > Bacteroidia > Bacteroidales > Bacteroidaceae > Prevotella. Next base: position 26,409 of record ONAG01000012.1, on the reverse strand, counting down.
ATGGCTTCACACAGGGCATGAGGTATTTTTCAAGAGAAACAAGAATTTACAATGAAACATAAAAACAACATTATGAAAAAAACTATCATCATGGCTCTTCTCGCCACTTTTGCCATTGGAGCCAACGCACAAGAAAAGGTGGACAACAAACCAGTTTTCACCACCGTGAAGGAAATCCCCATCACAAGCATCAAGGACCAGAACCGTTCGGGCACCTGTTGGGCTTACTCCACACTGAGTTACTTTGAGGCTGAGATTCTCAAGGCAACTGGCAAGACCTACGACCTCTGCGAGAGTTTCGTGGCAAACAAGACTTACATGGACCGTGCCACACAGGTAATCAGACTGCACGGCGACTGCCAATTCTCACAGGGCGGCAGCGCATACGACGTGCTCTATGTGCTCAAGCACTACGGTATCTGCCCCGAGGACGCCATGCCATTCCCCGGCAGTCTCTATGGCGACTCACTCAACAATTTCAACGAGTTCTTCAGTCTGATGAGCCCTTATGTTGACGCCATCGCCAAGAACAAGGCAACCAAGATTTCCAACCAGTGGAAGCCAGGTCTGCAAGGCATTCTCAACGCTTACCTCGGCGAATGTCCAGCCAACTTCACCTTCGAGGGCAAGAGCTACACACCGGAGACCTTCGTCAACAGCCTCGGCATCAACCTCGACGACTATGTGTCTATCACAAGCTTCTCCCACCATCCCTTCTACACACAGTTTGCTGTGGAGGTGCAGGACAACTGGCGCAATCCTCTGTCATGGAACCTGCCAATGGAGGACATGATGCGCATCATCGACAACGCCATCGACAAGGGCTACACAGTGGCTTGGGGTGGCGACGTGTCGGAAGACGGCTTCACACGCAAGGGCTTGGGATATGCCATCGACTCCAAGAAGGCACAGAGCCTAACTGGCAGCGACATGGCTCGCTGGCTCAAGCTCACCCGTACGGAGAAAACCAGCTTGCTCGACTCTTTAGGCTGCAAGGTGCCTGAAATCACACCTACACAGGAGCGCCGCCAAGAGCGTTATGACAACTGGGAGCTTACCGACGACCACGGAATGCTCATCTACGGTCTGGCAAAAGACCAGAACGGCAAGGAGTATTACTTGGTGAAGAACTCATGGGGCGAGGCAGGCGACTACAAAGGCATCTGGTACATGACAAAGACCTTCGTTGCCGACAACACCATGGACTACTTGGTAAACATCAATGCCATACCAAAGGACATCCTGAAGAAAATGCAGGATGCACGCAAGAAACAAGGCTTAGGTGACTAAGTTTTTTAGAATGAGTACTTTTTCGGCTCTCTCGATGAAGGGAGAGCCGATTTTTGATAAAATCCATTTGAAAAATCTTTTGCTAATTACTCCGAAAAACAAACCTAATAATCTTCAACAATGCCTGATAACAGAAAAGCTATTTTAAGGTATAAAGTGCTTGACAAATGCTTCAGTGACAAGTACCACAAATACTTCATTGAAGAATTGACAGAGAAATGCAATGAAAAGCTCCAAGAGGCAGGATTGGAACCTGTAACCAAACGTCAAATACAATATGACATTGCATTCATGAAAAGCACAGATGGATGGAATGCCCCTATTGTCTCTATTCAAGATGGGAAACGCAAATTTATCAGGTATTCAGAGGATTTCTCCATTATGGAGGTACCAATTTCAGATACAGAAATTGACCAACTGCAAACACTCATCACTTCCCTTTCACGTTTGCAGAGCATCCCCATGTATGGTTGGATAGAAGATTTGTTGATGAACCTCCGCTACCGTTTTGGCCTAAGAAACGAAGATAGTAATTTCATTGGTTTTGAACAAAATAGAGACTTGCATGGATTGCGATACTTGTCAGACCTTATCAACTATATCATAAAAAGGCAACCCATAACCATAGACTACCATCCTTTTGGCAAGGATATACAAAAATGGACTATTCATCCATATTACTTGAAACAGCACAACAACCGATGGTTTCTTTTGGGTTATAATCCTCAATATGAAGACCTTTCCATCATCGCGTTAGACAGAATTGAAGGTTTGAGCACTGCAAACGTCTCATTCATAAGGAATAATCAGTTTAACTTTGACAACTATTTTAGAGATATAATCGGTGTTTCCCTCGAAAAAGAGAAAAAACTGGAGCATATCCTAATAAAAGTTTCTCCTGCGAGATTGCCATTCATCATATCAAAGCCCATTCACCATTCTCAATATGTAGAGAATGAAGAAGAGGGCATTGTCACTCTTGATGTAATACCCAATAAAGAACTTATTTCCGAGTTGGTATGGTTTGGAAATGACATAGAGGTCATATCGCCAATATCATTAAGGGATGAAATAAAAAAGAAAATTGCAGAAATGTACAAAATATATTTTGGTGTGAAAGAAGACTTCACAACAAGCCAATAACTTTGCAACCATAAAAACCAAAAAGCGTAAAACTATGACAACAAAGGACAACACCAACTACAGCGTTAAAGAACTCGTTGCAAAGTATAGGAATTATGTGTTTGAGAAAGCTCCCCAAAAGGATGTTTCCAAATTTGGCCTTGCAATAAAATCAATACCTATATCAAACGAAGACCGGTATCCAGACCATCAACTAATAAAAAAACTATATAAAACCGCCATAGGGGTTTCAACCGAGAAACATAATAAAAACGAATATACAGAGCATTTCTATAAGGATGCACTGACAGAGAATGAATTTGCTTATTTATGCAACCATTTTTCTGAAGCCATAACGGAACTTTTCACAAATGGTGTTCACTGGGGCGGAAGTAAAGAAAGATACGATTTTCTATACTCCAATAAGACAGAGTTTGATTTGACAAAAGAGTACATTCAACCAAAAGAAGGCTCTTCCATGTACATTACAGGTTCAGGTTGCGATGTAGCAGAATTATATCCCACATGCAACATTCGGATGGATTATTGGGGTAATGGTGACAGAGCACTTCCACTTGCGAAAATCTGGCTATACGACAAGAACAGCAATTTAGACTGCACATGTTGGTGGTCAGAGGGAATTGGATGGGGGCATTTAAGGACCGAAAAATACTTTGATTACATTATCTGTGGTTCTAACTTTGGCGGAAATCATTATACACCATCTTCTATTTATGAGCATCTTAAGCCCAAAGGTAGGATGTTATATTTCGCTACATACGAAGGAATGGCAAACCAAGATGAAGAATTCACAAAATTCCGTGGGACTTTAGTCAAAGATAAGGCCATTGTATCCATTGTTGCATATCCTCACCTTTTCACAGCAAACGACTACAAAAAAGGGATTTTGCTGGTTATTGAGAAATCAGAACATGATTTTGTTGAGATAAAGTCTTTGAAAAAAAATCAAAGCATAAGCATTGCTTCAGAAATGCTAAACCCCGATATTTTATGGCCGAGTTATTATCTTACCTCAAAACCAGCTCAAGGTAAGCCACTATCTTCGATTGTCAGTATCGCTGATTATGTTTATGGCTATGATTATTGCAAAGATTTGCGCAAAGATGGAAACGACCCAGACAAAAGCATTCAAGTGATTAAAATGGCTGATCTCAAATCTTCATACAAAGACACAAATCTTATTGGCAAAAAACTTGAACATGAATCTCTCGATGAATTATGGTGTCATAAAATATTATGCGATAATTGCTTTTTTTTATGTGGCCTTCATGATATTGAATTGGGATCGGGCTATTTTTCTTCTTTTCCTGAAGACGGAATTGCCATTGACTATCACCACGACCCAATAGTGTGTCTTGTACCGAAAAAAGGCATAGACATACGATATATCGTGGCATTGCTTTTGTCTCCTGATGTGAAATCATATATCATTTCACTATGTCATAATGAGGTCAGCAGTCGTACTTTGCCGTATATCTTGGACAAAATCATCATTCCTGACCATAATGAGAAGGAGCGACTGCAATTCTTAGCCGAGGCAAATTACGATGCAATGCTGGCTTCACAAGAGGAACTCAAGAAAAATCATGAGGACTACCAAAGGGGAGTACGTATGCGCAAACATGCCCTTACTCAATCTATGTCATCTATAGAGTCGATGTTTAATGCACTTAATGCATACCGCAAACGACAACATGGTAATATTGCAGACAGCGATTGTATATCACGTATCAAGGAATTTACAGTTAATGATGCTTTTAATTTCATAGAAGACAGTATTAAAAACATCATGCCGGCTATTGAGCATCTGGCAGAAGTAGAATATTCATATGGTGAAGTTAAAGATATTGACCCTGAAGTGTTTATCAATTCTTATATCTCAAAAAACAAAGGAGGCTGGAATAATTTCACTGTAATAAGAGATAAAAATGACGATCTTGAAAAAACATACAGACCTATCATAATTAAACAAGCCGATGGGAAAGAAAAAAAATATTATCCCAGATTGCATTTCCCCAAAGCCGCATTGGAACAAATTTTAAACAATATCATTTCCAATGCCCAATCACACGGTTTTACTGACAGTAACCGTGACGATTATAAAATCCGTATATCGTGGCATTACGATGGTATCAATATGATTATTAAAATAGAAAACAATGGGCAGCCTCTTCCCAATGACCGTTCCATCTCATCTTTATTCGAGTATGGAGTTTCCACCTCACTTCACATAGATGGACACAATGGCATTGGTCTCAATGAAATAGAACATATCATGAACAGGTTTAAAGGAAACGTTAAAATTGTACCTTCACCTAATGATGAATATACTGTTAAATACATTTTGACTTTCCCTACCAATATGGTACCTGGTGAAGACTTAGAACTTACAGAAATAACAAAACATAACTCGCAAAATTAAAATAGATATGAATAATTACAATCTTATTCAAGTATTGTGGGTGGAAGATGATCAAAAAGTGACAACCTCATACCCATACGAGGCAGAAAATGAAGGTTTACAATTGGTTGCATATCCCTGCTGGGATGAGGCAAAAGTAGCATTGGAAAATGACTACGATAAATGGTCGGCTATAATTCTTGATGCAAAATGCAAATTTCATCATAATAGTAAAGACAATCCCGTCATATTTCTCCGTGAGGCTTTGAAAGACATTTCGGTCATAGCAGAAAAAAAACATCGTGTTATTCCTTGGTTTGTTCTTTCAGGTGGTGCAGAAACTGAAATCACAGACTCCATCAACGAAGAACGTCTGAAATGGGACGAAGACTGGACAAAAAGTAAAAACAAAACATACTATTCCAAAATCGAAGATAGAAAAGATCTATTCCAGCGTATCAGAGCAATAAATTATAAATCCCATCGTCTACAAATACAAGAAAAGTATAGGAATGTTTTTGAAGCCATAACTGAATGCAATATAAATACCATAGGTTATAATGCTCTTGAAGATTTACTTATACCTATTCATTTCCCAAATGATATAGAGAATGAAGACTATAATGACAAATATGAAAAAGCCAGAAAAGTCCTGGAATACATCTTTCGTTCAATGTCATCTAATGGTATTCTTCCCGAATGGGGTAAAAAAGTAAATTTGCGTTGGTCAAGTTGTATTCTCGGAGGCCAAAATGCCACAAAAAGTAAAGATAAAGATGTTTATTCTTTTAAAAGTAAAAAACGTATTCTTCCTGGAGCATTAGCTGTAATTGTAAAAACTATGGTTGATATTATACCTCCTTTCTGCCACTCGGAGGATGATAATGAAGATATAGTGAGCAAAGAGGATTATATGCATTACGTAGATTCTTCGACTTATCTTTTGAATAGTTTTACACTACAAATCTGCGATTTAATTCTTTGGTATCGAAATTACTTGAAAGAACACAACAACAAAGAAGAGAACAGTAAGAATTGGGAAAAGGTTTGTTGACTATATTTCATCTGTATTTGAAAGACCTCGCATAGTTTTATGCGAGGTTTTTTATATGATATACTTTCTTGTGAAAAAACACTTCACATCAAGAATTTACCTTTGCAATCAAAAGAAAGAATATGGAAAACAACATCACATTCAACAGAAGGAGCAAGCAGCAATCACTTGCGTTTGATTATGTGGAAAACACCAACACATGTGTTTTCATAACAGGTAGAGCAGGTACAGGAAAAACTACTTTTGTGAAGTGGATACAAGAAAAGATAGATAAAAACTTTCTTATATTGGCTCCAACAGGTATTGCAGCCATCAATGCTGGTGGACAAACCATTCATTCTTTTTTCAATTTTCCCATGGAAATCATAGGACCATATACCTCATTATACGTTTCTCCATCAAAAAAGAAACTACTTGAAAAAATAGACACCATAATTATAGATGAAGTATCCATGTTGCGTTGTGACATTGTGGATGGTATGGACAGATGGTTAAAAACGGCATTCCAAACAAACATGCCCTTTGGTGGTAAACAAATTATATTCGTAGGTGACCTGTTTCAATTGCCTCCTGTTGTAAAGAAAGGGAGTGTAGATTCAGAAATGCTCAAAGATCTTTATGGGGATGGCATACCATTTTTCTATAAAGCAAATGTTCTAAAACGCATGAATATGCCCATAATAGAATTCACAAAGGTTTATCGTCAAAGCGACAGAAAATTCATGAACCTGCTTAATAAAATGCGAACGGGCAATGTAAGCGAAAAAGAATTGGAGGAAATTAACAAACATGTCAATGAAGAAGGCAAAAATGACGACTATTCTGTTATTCTAACCACTATTAATCAAAGAGCAGAAAAAATCAACGAAAAGAAGCTTGATGCAATTGATGGTGAAGAATATTGCTATGATGCTTTCATTGAAAATAATTTCAGAAGAGGTGATTCCCCTGCCCCCGAACGACTAAGATTAAAAGTTGGAGCACAAGTAATAATATGTAGAAACGATTTCTATAATGGTTGTGTCAATGGCAGCATTGCCAAAGTTGTAGAATTGTGTGAAAACTGCATTTATGTTAAACTTGAAAAAGGTACAACAATCTGTATTGAAAGAGCAACATGGGAAAGTTATGAACGAGTCTATAATCACAATACGAAGAAAATAGAATCGCAACTAATAGGAACATATACACAATATCCTATAAAACTGGCATGGGCTATTACTATTCATAAATCACAAGGCATGACATTCGACCGTATGCACCTTGATTTGAAACGTGGAATATTTGCACATGGTCAAGCATACGTTGCCATCAGCCGTTTACGCTCACTTGACGGTCTTACACTTAGCAATGCCATCAAAACCAGCCATATCACTCCTAACCCAGAAATAATGGCATTATCTAATTCCTACAACAACGACTCCATGATCAATGATGAATTGACAATTGGAAAGCAAATCTACACATATCTTCAAGAAAATAATAGTGATATGGCTGCAAAGACATGTCTAAAAAATGTTATAAACAAGATACATCACAATGACACTCGCAATGCTGCACTATTAGCAAAGAAAATGTTTGATGTAATGTTGAATGACGACTCATTAATTGGTCTTACTTCAAAAGTACAATTGCTCAAAGAATGCAGCATGACAAGCAATTTCCTCAACAGCGTCATATCACTTTACGGAAAAAGGTATAACGAAGCTGTGGGATATGCAGACTTGGTTCTAAATAGGAAACTATGCCTTGAAGCAATGTTTATAAAATGTAGAGCATTATATGAGTTACATCTTTATGAAGATGCAATGAATGTAATCAATTTAATAAACGAGACTACCAGCAAAACACAAAATCAGAAAGCAATAGACAATAAAACTACAATACTGTATGAAAAAATTAAAAAGAGGTTGGTCTTTGTCAACAACAACAAAAACAAGCAAAAGTAAACAAACGCTCTTTATTGCTGAACATCAATAAAATACCACACTAAATTCAGAAGAAAAATCTATTAAGAAAGTAAAATCTTTTCAATAAGAAATGCACGAAAACGGTCGCTAACTACCTGTTTTTGGGTAGTTAGCGACCGTTTTCGTGCATTTTTGGAACAAAGCATACACCATGACTGCCAAGGATGAGGATGATATTGAGCGCAAGATCTCAACATTTGTGGAGACAACAAATACTGACAAGAACATCATTGTGACCATGATAACAACCAAGGGCATTGACAGGAATGAACATTCAGAATGCATTCAGCGTGAACTCACCTTGGACGACTTATTCTGCTGAGAACACAACACCATTGCAAACGAAACGTGGTTCGCAGAACAGTTGCAATCCTTTCACCAATCACTAAATAATGCAAAAATTGTAGGGGAATGGCACAAGTATGAGTTTTTATTTGTATCTTTACACGCTATTTTGCCATTATAGGCGAAAATCGCAATTGCCACCTAATTAAAAAGGAGGCATCCGAGAGCGAAAAACAAAATAAAAACAATATAAATGCAATTTAAATGGAATTACAAACCACCTACACCAGAAGAAAAGGAAGCAGCTGAAGAACTGGCTGTGAAGATAGGGACAAGCCCTATCCTTGCAATGCTACTCATTAGACGTGGCATCACCACCGAATCGGCAGCGAAACGATTCTTCCGCCCACAGTTGGCAGACCTTATCGACCCTTTCCTCATGAAAGACATGGACGTAGCCGTGGACAGGCTCAATGACGCCATGGGAAGGAAAGAACGCATATTGGTATATGGCGACTATGACGTGGATGGCTGTACGGCGGTGGCATTGGTGTATAAGTTTCTACAGCAATTCTATTCCAACATCGACTACTACATACCCAACCGCTATGACAAAGACGATGGGTTTGGTATCACAAAGGCTGGATTGGAATATGCTCAAGAGACGGGTGCAAAACTTGTTATCGTTCTCGATATCGGAATCAAGGAACACGACAGGATTTTAGCTGCGAAAAACCTTGGTATCGATTTCATCATTTGTGACCACCATCAGGTACATTATGAAGAAAAAAACGGGCAATACCATTTCACATTGCCTGATGCAGTGGCTGTGCTCGACCCCAAAAGGCCTGACGACCCCTATCCTTTCAAGGAACTCTGTGCATGTGGCATAGGGTTCAAGTTCATGCAAGCCTTCGCAAAAAACAACGGCATTCCTTTCTCGCGACTCATTCCACTGCTCGACTTCTGCGCTGTCAGCATTGCCGCCGACATCGTACCGGTGATGGACTACGACAAGGAAAGGGAAATAAACCCTCCGGTACAAGAGAACCGCATCCTCGCCTTCCATGGACTGAAACAACTCAACATCAACCCAAGCATTGGACTGAAAGCCATCATCGACATCTGCGGACTCAGCGGACGTGAAATATCGATGAGCGACATCGTCTTCAAAATCGGACCACGCATCAATGCCTCTGGAAGAATCATGGACAAGAAGGAAGACACCAACGCCTCCAACAAGGAGATGAGAGGCGGCAGGGAGAGTGTTGACCTTCTAATAGAGCGCGATTTCCCCACTGCCCTGCGCAAGGCTCGGCAGATAAACCAATACAATGAGCTGCGGAAAGAAGAGGACAAGATAATGACCGACGAGGCCAACCAGATTGTCTCGAAACTCGAAAGCCAAAAGCACCAATCAAGCATAGTGCTGTACAACGAGCATTGGAAGAAAGGCATCATCGGCATTGTGGCTTCGCGACTGGCAGAAACATACTACCGCCCCACTGTGGTGCTCACACGCGACCTCACGCGCGACGAGAACTTGGCAGTGGGCACTGCTCGCAGCGCTGCTGGCTTCAACATCTATGCCGCAGTGGAGCACTGTCGTGAACTCTTGGAAAACTTCGGCGGCCACACCTACGCTGCAGGACTGACGATGAAATGGGAAAACGTGAAGAAATTCAAGGCGATGTTCCAAAAATACGTGGAGGAACACATACAGCCCAACCAGAAAGAAGCCATCCTCAACGTAGATGCCCAGATAGACTTCAGAGACATCAAGTCAAAGCGGCTATACAATGACCTGAAACGCTTCGCTCCTTTCGGGTTGGGCAACGAGAAGCCTTTGTTCTGCACGGTGGGTGTCTATGACTTCGGCACCAGCAAGGTGGTGGGACGCGAGCAAGAGCACATAAAGCTCGAACTTGTAGATTCCAAGTCGAGCCATGTGATGAATGGGATAGCCTTCGGACAGAGTGCGGCGGCACGCTACATCAAGTCGAAGAGAAGTTTCGATATAGTATATACGATTGAGGAAAACATATACAAGCACGGCAGCGTGCAACTTCAAATCGAGGACATTCGCGAGGCGGAGGATGAAGTTCCTGCCCAATAGGTGGTATCCAATAATTCCCACAAATAACGTTTTGCCCCATAGCAGTGGACAAGTACCAAGCCATACTCCAGCAATATTGGGGATATGATGACTTTCGCGGCATACAGCGCGACATCATCGAGAGCATAGACAATGGTCACGACACCTTGGGCCTCATGCCTACCGGCGGAGGCAAGAGCATCACCTTCCAAGTGCCGGCATTGTTGAAGGATGGCGTGTGCATAGTGGTCACCCCACTCATAGCACTGATGAAAGACCAGGTGTCGCACCTGCGAAAAAAAGGGATATTGGCTTCTGCCATCTATTCTGGCATGTCGCACCAGGAAATAGTAACCACGCTCGACAATGCCGTATTCGGAGGCGTGAAAATCCTCTATGTATCGCCAGAGCGCCTGTCATCGCCGCTTTTCTTGGTGAAGGTCAACCATATCAAAGTTAGCTTCATCACCGTTGACGAAGCCCACTGCATCAGCCAGTGGGGCTATGATTTCCGTCCCTCCTACTTGAAAATTGCCGAGATACGTGCAATAAAGCCCGACGTGCCCATATTGGCTCTTACCGCCACAGCTACCGCTGTTGTGGTGGATGACATCCAGGAACGGCTTGGCTTTGCCGAAAAGCGCGTCTATAAGATGAGTTTCGAGCGCAAGAATCTCGCATACGTGGTGCGCGAGGCAACAGACAAGCAGGCTTCCCTTGCCAACATATTGAAAGCAGTGCAAGGCTGTGGCATCGTATATGTGAGAAGCAGACGCAGAGCGAAAGAGACATCGGAATGGCTCAATGCCAACGGCATCAAGTCAACCTTTTATCATGCTGGACTGGAGCCTGCCGTGAAAGATCTTCGACAAGACCAATGGCAGCGTGACGAGATACGCGTGATGGTGGCAACCAACGCCTTTGGCATGGGCATCGACAAACCTGATGTGCGCATAGTGGTGCACATCGACTGCCCCGACTCGCCAGAAGCTTATTTTCAAGAGGCAGGACGTGCCGGACGCGACGGACGCAAGTCGTATGCAGTACTGCTATACAATGCCTCTGACCGACGAAAACTCAACAAGCGCATCGCCGACACCTTCCCCGAGAAACAATATGTGCGCGAGATTTACGACCATTTAGCTGACTTCTTCCAAATCGGAGTAGGCAGCGGGGAAAACACCATGCACGAGTTCGACATCGAGAAATTCTGCAGAGCGTTCAAGCATTTCCCCATACAGGTGGATGCCGCACTGAAAATACTGCAACGAGCCGGCTATTTGGAGTATGATGCCGACCCCGACAACAGCGCAAGAGTAAGGTTCATGCTAACTCGCGACCAACTATACTTTTTGGAGAACACCACAGAAAACGAGGAGAAAGTGATCACTGCCATGCTTCGTCTTTATGGCGGTTTGTTCTCCGATTACAATTTCGTGGATGAGAGTGCCATAGCGATGAAAGCCGGCATCGACTCATCCACCGTCTATCAGGTGTTGAAAGGGTTGAGCAAACGCCACATCATTCACTTCATCCCCCGCAGGAAGATTCCTGCCATCTATTACACACAACGTCGGGAGGATGGCTTCCGGCTCATGATTACCCGCGAAGTATATGAAGACCGCTTGGAGAGCTACAAGACACGCATCAACGGCATGTTGGACTATGCCACCAACAACACCGTATGCCGTAGTCGCCAACTGCTGCGCTACTTCGGAGAGACCGAGTCTGATGACTGTGGACAATGCGACGTATGCCTTGCGCACCGGAATGATGACGCCCAAGCCAACCTGATGAGGCAAGCCCAAGAACGCATCATCCAACTATTAGAAGACCACCGCCGCCACCACATCTCAGAGTTGCATACCCTGCAACTGCCGCAAAAGCAACTGGATGCCGCCCTGTCATTCCTCATGCAGGAAGAACAGGTGCGCATAGAGGGAGCATACCTATTCATCTGAAATCCCATTTCTCAAATATGAAAAATCCCCAACGACCATAGCCGTTGGGGAGACGCACATATTCTTAATTATAAACTTTTTATCTCTCTTCCCAGAGAGCTGAAAAATTCGAAGACCAATTAGGCACATTCTTTCCCGGACGGTAGTAAGCCTCCAATGCCATGTCATAGACCAGCACACTATATGGAGGAATGGAGTTTTTTTCCTGAGAGCCATAGCCCAATTCATGAGGGATATATACTTTCCACCTGTCACCAATGTGCATGTGCTGCAAGGCTGTGGAGAAACCATCCACCACGCCGCTCACCCCAAACTTGGAAGGCACGGATATTGATTCGTCATAAATGTCAGAGCTCCATGACTTGCCAAATATCAGTCCTAATTCCCTGTCTTCGCTATCCACATGTGTGGTGGAAGCTATCAGTTGACCGCGGTAATGCACCCTCACAGTGTCGGTGAAGAGCGGACAACCACTGCCTGCGCCTTCCCTTATCACCTTCACAACGATATAGTCGGTGGGAACGCCCTCAGAGGAGGTATCCCTGGCATAATTCTTCAACAATTTCCATGATTTGTCGCCCATGGCAATAGCTTGCTTGGCAGCATTGTATTTTGCCAAGAAGAAAGTCTCGTTCTTCTTCTGCCAATCAGCATATTCTTCAACATCGTCATCTGTTTCGCTACACGATGACAAGCAGAACATGGCAGCCAACATGGCCACGACAAACCATATATTAGATAGCTGTTTCATTATTGCAATTTCTTGAGGAGGCTTGCGATGCTCACCTTGTCCTCTATAATGCCATTAAGTTGGTCGATGCTCACACGCTCCTGCTCCATGGTGTCACGGAAGCGCAATGTGACAGTATTGTCGGTGAGGGTGTCATAGTCCACAGTGACGCAATATGGTGTGCCGATGGCATCCTGACGGCGATAGCGCTTTCCAATGGTGTCCTTCTCGTCGTATTGGCAGTTGAAGTGGAACTTCAGGTTGTCTATGATCTCACGAGCCTTCTCTGGCAGTCCGTCTTTCTTTACAAGAGGAAGAACAGCCAATTTTACAGGAGCGAGAGCGGCAGGCAACTTGAGCACCACGCGTGTCTCACCATTGTCAAGCTTCTCCTCTTCAAACGAGTGGCACATCACAGAGAGGAACATGCGGTCAACACCGATGGAAGTCTCGATGACATACGGAGTATAGCTCTCGTTGCTTTGTGGGTCGAAATACTTGATGGACCTTCCGCTATACTTCTCATGCTGCGACAGGTCGAAGTTGGTGCGGCTGTGGATGCCTTCCACCTCCTTGAATCCGAACGGCATGTGGAACTCCACGTCTGTAGCGGCATTGGCATAGTGTGCCAACTTGTCGTGGTCGTGGAAACGATAGTTCTCTGCACCGAAGCCAAGAGCCTGATGCCAAGCCATACGTGTCTGCTTCCATTTCTCAAACCACTCCAATTCTGTTCCTGGCTTTACGAAGAACTGCATTTCCATCTGCTCAAACTCCCTCATTCGGAAGATGAACTGCCTTGCCACTATCTCGTTGCGGAAAGCCTTACCTATCTGAGCTATGCCGAATGGGATCTTCATCCTACCGGTCTTCTGCACATTGAGGTAATTGACAAAGATGCCTTGTGCTGTCTCTGGTCTGAGATAAATCTTGTTTGCTGCGTCTGATACCGAACCCATCTCGGTGGAGAACATGAGGTTGAACTGACGCACGTCGGTCCAGTTCTTTGTTCCGCTGATGGGGTCCACGATGCCCTCGTCAAGGATTATTTGCTTCAGTTCATCAAGGTCGGGAGCCTGCATGGCAGCTTGGAATCTTGCATGCAACTCATCGCGCTTGCGAACATTCTCAAGCACGCGAGGATTTGTCTCACGGAATTTCTCCTCGTCGAAAGCATCACCGAAGCGTTTCTTTGCCTTGTCTATCTCTTTCTGAATCTTCTCATCATATTTCGCCATCTGGTCCTCGATGAGCACATCAGCACGATAGCGCTTTTTGGAGTCGCGGTTGTCGATAAGCGGGTCGTTGAAGGCGTCCACGTGACCTGAAGCCTTCCAGATGGTAGGATGCATGAAAATGGCAGAGTCAATGCCCACGATATTCTCGTGAAGCAGCACCATGCTCTTCCACCAATACTCCTTTATGTTGTTTTTCAACTCCACACCATTCTGTCCATAGTCATAGACAGCGGCGAGTCCGTCGTAAATGTCGCTACTTGGAAAGACGAAGCCATATTCCTTGCAATGGCTCACAATCTTCTTGAATACATCTTCTTGTGCCATATTGATTATGTTGGATTATACTTTCCTCCAATTCAGCGGCAAAGTTAGCTATTATTTCAGTGAAAGCCAAAAAAAGCATGTCAGAATTGACGAAAATTCACAATTTCGAAAAAATCGAAAGAATCCTCTCAACTCTTCCTTTCTGAACAAGGAGTTCAACAGAATGCGAACTCCTTGTCAGAACGCTGCCTGCTTCTTATTGGTTTTTGATGAGTCTTACTCCATAAATTTCACCGATTTGCCTGCCAGGCTTTGCCACGAACTTCACACGAACCTGCGCTTTGCCTTCCAGAAGTTCAGAAGGGATTTCGTAGATTTCGTATTTGAATTCAGAAATGCGGTACTTGCCGGTGTTGTTCACAGACTTCACCAAGACATCATCCACAAAGATGTCGAACTCGTGTGACTTCCATTCACCCACACCCCAATATTTCAGGCGCAAGCTGAGGTCTTTGAGTCCTTTTGTCTGCATCAGGTAGCTGAAGTAATGACCATCGCGGGCGTCACGCCAGAACACGTCGTTGGTGTTGCCTGTGAACGACCTGTCGGTTTCCATCTTATGGTCTGTCTCAGGTTGTTGCTCACCAGGTTGCACCTTGTCGATGGTGCGTGCCTCAAGTGCCTGTCTCTCCTCCTCAGCCTTTGCCAGTTGCTCAAGATAAGTCTTGTAACTTTGTTCTGACAGAGCCAACCAGTACATCATGTAGCGAGAGTCATGGATTTCGAAGAATGGCTGCAATTCACCCTTTATCTCATTCACCATGCGGGTAGAGAGGGTGAAGTGTAGCGGTTTGCCGGGAATGGGCGACAATTGGTTGGCTATATCCTCCAAATTGTCATTTATAAGTATGGGAGCCTCGTTGATGGGCAGTTTCTTTCCACTGGCATATTGTCCGAAGCGGCTGTCATCGGCTATGAGGTGTGCCATATCCTCGGTACCAGTCTTCATGCCCAAGAGTATCGGTCCGTGCATGATAGCCACATATTGGGGTACGTTGGGCAGGTATTTGATGCTGTTGTGCATGGGGAATTTCACCTCTACGACATCTCCTTTTTTCCATTTGCGGTCGATGGCAACATAACTGCCTGGACCCGTGTATATGTCTGTGGGGCGACCATTCACCGTCACAACAAATTCTCCTTGTTTAACCCATTCGGGGTAACGAACAAGCAAGGTGAAGTTGCCTTTTCCCGCAGCAATCGTTATCTTGCTGGTTTCACTGTAAGGGAAGTCGGTCTCCTGCCTTATCTGCACGCCACGGGCACGCCAGTTCAATTCCGATGCCGCATAGAGGTTCACATACAGAGCGTTGCCCTTATGGGTATAAATGAACTGTCCGTATTTGCCATGGTTCTCCATGCCTGTTCCCACACAGCACCACATGGCTTCATTGGGTGCGGAGTAGTTGCGATAGTGGCGTGGACGTGCGGGGGTGAAGTAAACGTAACCACCATGTTCTGGATGTTGTGTGGATAGAATATGGTTGAATGTGGCAAGTTCGTAGAAGTCGGCATACCGCGCATCGGGATTATGGCGGTGCAGGTCTTCCGTCAGTTTCAACATGTTGTTCGTATTGCAAGACTCCGGACCATCAATGTCGTTGATGAAGTCGGTGCACGCCTCGCGACTTGGAAAGTGTTCCCTGCGGCTGTCGCCACCGAAGGCGAGAGTGCGCTCACCTGTCACTATATCCCAGAAGAATTTGCTGGCATTATGGTATGCCTCGTCGCCGCTCAATTCTGCTATCCTCTCGAATCCGACAACCTTTGGCACCTGTGTGTTGGCATGCATGTTGTCGAGACAGTCGATGCGTTGTGACATTGGTGTCAGCAGTCTCCTATGCGAGAAACGCTTTGCGCAGTCAAGGTATTTCTTTTCATGGGTAATGGCGTAAGCATCTGCCAGAACCTCGTTCATGCCTCCATGCTCATTGCCGAGCATTTGCTCCATCTGCTGGTCTGTCAGTCCGGCTGTCAGGTTGATAGCCCAGTCGCAAAAGCCTAAGAACAGTTGCTTTGCCTGTTGGTTGTCACAATAGACGTAAGCATCGCGCAAACCAGCGAACATTTTGTGCAGGTTGTAGAATGGAGCCCACGAACCGAAATACACGCCGAATTCACCTTTTTTGAATGTGCTCCACAAGCGGTCGCTATTTGGCATTCCACCAACATATCCTCGTCCCCATTCTGGGTGGTTCTTCACATTGGCGTCGGCACAGACTTGCAATTCACCAATCATGTACTCCATCCTCTTGCGACATTCATCGTTGCCAGTGGCGGCATTGATAGCCATGGCTGTGAGATAATGCCCTCCCACATGTCCGTCAAGCCCGTCCCAGTTGGGATATGCCTTTGCCTTAGGTTCCAGTCCTGCTTCCTTGCGGTAAGGTGCAAGCAGGCGGTCGCAGTCGTATTTCAGAAGTGTAGTGATGTTCAGGTCGCGTGCTTTCTTCAGCACTCCGCCAGTGAGTGTCACGTCGCCAAGAGGGAACTCGTCGGCATACAATTTGTCTTGTGCATTGACAGCTGTGGTCATGGCAGCCATCAACATCATTGTCACAAATTTTCTCATTTCCTAAATTGATTATTGTTTTATAATAAATGTTCTCTTTTGTTTCGTATTATTTTAGTGGTCTATACTGTACCTTACTCACAAAGGACTTGTTTGCCAAACCTAATTTTTGCGTTGATATATTGTGAGTTACAACGCCTCAACCGACTCCGGACTACTAAAAGGGGAACGCACCACCCGGGAAAGGGAATGCGCCTCCAGGGAACTTCATCTTTTTCTCAACGAGTGGTTGTATGCGTGGCTGCCAGTCACTGTCGAAACGGTCGATGTTGCGGTCGAGAAAGGCAAGGCGGTCAACAAGCCATTGTTTTATTATCGATATTTCCTCTTCGTAACAGCTTACACGGTAGGCAGCGAACATGCCAATAGTGTCGAACTGGAACTGGCCACCACCCATCGGGAAGCCTTCTCCCATCGGCTGTCCGCCCATCGGGAAGCCGCCCATCGGAGGAACACCCACCAGGGAATCACCGCCCATCGGAGGCACGCCCATTGGGAAGCCGCCCATTGGTGGCGCACCCATTGGGAAGCCTCCTTGCGGATTGTCTTTACGCATTTGCTTAAACTGCTTGAACATCTGTTCCATCTGCTTCTGTTGCTGAGCAAGTTGCTGTTTGCGTTCCTCGCTGACAAGCAACTCAGGAAAGGTCTGGAAATGATGGTCTTTGACCTTCGACAACAACAGAGCCAGACTGTCGATATAGGCATGCAAAGAATCTATGCTGAGCGCTCCTTTGCGAAGTTGCAGGTAACGTTGCTTCACGGCAAGACGGAAAGCAGGGTCCTGCAGCAACCGCTGCCATAACGCCGGCGTGGGATTGTTGCTGCTACCCTCATAGCACCATGCTTCCAAATTGTTTGCATTGGCGAAATTGCAGTTGCCATAGGCGAGGTTATAATCCCATACCGGACCAGCAAACAGTTTGCCCCCTGTGCCGTCGGCTTTTTGCTTCTCCTTGTAGAAATACGCGCTACGCCTGTATGCATCGGCATTGAGACTCAATTCCGTGTGAATGAAATAGTCAACGAAAGATGCCACATCGATATAGTGCGCATATCCCTTCTCTGGGTCGGTGAAGTAGTCTGACTGTATCACAGCCTCCATGGTGTCTATATAACTCTGTATATATGCAAATTGCTCGGGCTGCAAGTTTTTCTTCTTAGGATAGATGCACGACCAGATTACCTCGCTTGTCATGGTGCCTTCACCTATGCCCGGCACTTTGGAAGTGAAGGTGGCATCATCCTCGTCGAAGGTGTCGATGCGCAACAGATAACCTCCTGTCAGTTCGCGACCATTGATGTCACTTTTCTTCAACTTGCTGATGTTCACACGGTCTGCACCTCGTTTGATGGCTTCAGAAAGAACGTAAATGCCTCGATAATCACCATCCATCGTCAGTTCACACATTACTGTCCGTGGTCCCCAATGCCCCATGTCACGCCAGATTTGGAAAGCCAAGGGGTCTCGAATCATGGAAATGTCGTTGTAGGGTGCAAGCAACACCCACTTGCTGTGGGCTGGCAGTCCCAACAGACTTACATCCTTCTCCTTGCCGTCTGCTTCAAGAGTCTCTATAGTATATTTCTTCTGATTGTTTCCAAGCGAACTATTACCTCGCAATTTTATTCCAATGCTACCATCATAGCCCACGGTCTTCATGTGGGCTTCCACTTTCTCCCTTGCATTGAGGGCTGTATTGGTAGTAATTGCTATCATGGGCAGGTCTTGCCTTGTAGTATCCATCGTCATGAAGCCTGCGAACAAAGCATGACTATGGAATGTTAACGCCAAGAATGCGACAACACGACAGATGGTTTTTGAGTTAAGTCGTTTCATAGAAGAGTGTTGAAAACAAGTTTATAGCATGACATGTAACAAGCGGTTAATACGTTTTTCCTAATGCCTTCCACGTTTTTTTATTTTCGGGCGCTAAGTTAGTAAAAAAAAACGAAGCTAATGATTGTGGCAACCTTAAAATGACCAACAAACGATAAAATCACTTGAAAATTGCGATATAAATCCAAAAAAGAGTGTAATTTTGCACTATAATCATAGAAACAGGCAAAAGCAATCAAGATGGACAAGAGATCAAACAAGACGATGTGGCTGCTGCTCATAATATGCTTGCTCACCGTCATCCCATTCTTGGGCATATATGAATACAACACCAAGGGGGAACCTCGTGAGAGCATCGTAAGTTACACGATGATAGAGTCAGGCAACTGGATTTTGCCTCGCAACAGCGTGGGTGAGATGGCATACAAACCACCATTTTTCTATTGGACTGTAGCAGCAGTCAGCAGCATTTGGGGCGAAGTCACCGAATTCACTTCCCGCGTTCCATCGGCTATTGCCTATATATTGCTCACCATCGGCACGTTCCTGTTCTTCGGGCATCGTCGCGACGAGAATTTGGCTCTAACGACGGCATTGGTGGCTTTCACCTCTTGGGAACTTCACCGACAGGGTTTCAACTGCCGTGTAGATATGGTTCTGACACTGTTCATCGTGGGTGCCCTGATGTTGCTCTACCGTTGGCATGAGCGGGGGATGCATGGCATACCATTATTAGCAATCCTTTTCATGAGCCTTGGCACGCTAACCAAAGGTCCTATTGGAGCATTGCTGCCGTGCTTGGTAACTGGCATTTTCCTCCTGTGCCGGGGAGTGAACTTCTTCCGCGCCTTCTTCTCGATGTTGGCTTTCGGACTGCTGTCGCTAATCTTGCCTGCCATCTGGTATTACGCTGCGTGGCAACAAGGCGGACAGGAGTTTATAGACCTTGTGATGGAAGAGAATGTTGGCCGCATGACCAACACAATGTCATACGACTCATGCGTGGAACCATGGTACTACAACTTCATCACCCTTTTGCCGGGATATCTGCCATGGGTAATCCTTGCACTGATGGCATTGTTTGTCGCCGACTGGAAAGGGATGGGCAAGTACCACTCATCGAATGACAAAGGAAGCAAGAAACATATCTTTTCACGAATGGCATCAAGCAGTCGCACATCCGAGCCACTCGACCTGTTCTCATTTTTGGCAATCGTGGTCATTTTCGTGTTCTATTGCTTCCCTCAGAGCAAGCGCAGCGTGTATCTAATGCCTATCTATCCTTTCATTGCATATTTCGTGGCAAAAATGCTGTTGTGGATACACCAGCGCCACCCTCGCATCTGGACTGGCTATTGTGGTTTCCTCTCTATAGTTGGGCTCTTGTTGGCATTAGCTTTTATTGTGCTGAAATGGATTCCTATCGACAAGGATTGGTTTCATGGGAGTCATGGTTTCCAGAACTACTCCATGGCTCTTTATCTGCAGCAGGCTGGGGTGTGGTGGCAATGGCTGCTGTTAGTCCTTGGCGTGGCTGTGCTGGCAGGATGGTGGAAGAAGAAAAGGAGTTTCTGGGGCGTAATGGCATTGATATTGGCAATCTACCTGCATGTGGATGCCATCTACAAGCCTGCCGTGCTCAATGCCAAATCGGTGAAAGGTATTGCCGCCAAGGTGGATGAGATAGTTCCCGAAGACAAAGGCAAATTATATGAGTTCATCGAGTCCGGCGTGCTTGCCAAGGGCGATCCTGTGCATTATTTTGAGATGAATTTCTACCTTCACGACCGTGTTGCCAATTTCTACAAGGACAAGCCTTCGTCGGGCTTCCTCATGATAGGCATTTACGATGCCGAACGATGGTTGCCGAAATTTGAGGAAGAGGGTTACCGCTTCACCAAAATTTACGACTCTGGCGAGCAGCGTGTTACTGGGCAACCTATGGTTTTGCTGAGATTTGACAAGAACAATGCGCTTTCCCCTGCTGGCGGTCAATAAGCCGTCAGCCGAGGAATATTCTTATGGAGTATGTTTGTTGGAATACTTCAGTCGAGGAATTCCTTTACTGAATAGAGTGGTCTGTGCTTCACCTCGACATACATCTTTCCGATGTACAATCCCACACCGCCGATGCTGAGGATGCAGATGCCGCCCACCAGCCAGATGCTGAGCATGATGGATGCCCATCCATGTTCTGCTGTCCCGGAGATGAGCGAATAGAGCACATAAACCCCTATGAGAAGACTTATAAAAATGAAAGCGACACCAAGGTACATGACGTAATAGATGGGCTTTACAGAGAACGATGTAATGCCGTCGAGTGCCAGGTTGAGCATCTTCCCAAGAGTGTATTTCGACTGTCCTGCCTGCCTTTCAGTTATCACATCATCCACTGTTGTGGAGTCGTAGCCCACAAGGGGTATCAGTCCGCGCAGATAAAGGTTTCGCTCTCCGTATTGCGAGAGGGCTTGCAACACTCTGCGGCTGAGAAATCGGAAGTCGGCATGGTTGAACACACTCTCCACCCCCATCTTCTTCTGCAACTCATAGAAAGCCACTGCCGTCAGCCTTTTCATCACTGGGTCGGCCTTTCTCGACACTTTCACACCATAAACAATGTCGTAGCCTTCTTCGTAAGCATCTATCATCTGTTCTATGCAGTTGATGTCGTCCTGCAAATCGGCATCAATGGTGATGACAGCGTCTGAAATGTCCTTTGCCTGCATCATGCCTGCCATGATCGCATTTTGGTGACCCACATTCCGTGCAAGGCAAAGTCCTTTGAATCGTCTGTTGCCATTGTGCAGTTGCCTGATAATCTCCCATGTGCGGTCGCTGCTGCCATCATTTACCAAAAGCACAAAACTTTTGGGTGATATCTTGCCTTTTTCGATCAGCCTGTCAAATAGGCTGTTGAGTTTTTGTGCCGACGTCTGGAGTATCTCCTCCTCATTGTAGCATGGTGAAACTATGGCTAATTGTAACATGTCTTAGAAATTATTGTTTGCGAATAGGAGTCACTATTATCAGGACAAGGCGTCATCGAGTGAGCCGTTTCTTTTGTTCCAAAGCGAAAGGTGTGTATGTGCCAAACTGATGTCCATGCCTCTTTAGCATTTTTATCAGCCTGTCGAGTCGTTCCATCATTTGGCGTCCGCTATGGTTTCGGATGATGAAGGGCATCTTTAGTTCGGGATGCTCCTTGAGTTCATAAAACTCCCATGGGTGGAAGTATGTCACAAAATACCCGTCTTTCTTGAGCACACTTCTCACCATGTTGTGATATAGCCATTCCGGCAAGTTGTGCAAGGAGAGCCAGAAAAGGGGAAATCGCAACAAAGGTGTGACTGATGCAGGTATCTGAACCACATCGCCTTTCATGAAACATGTCCGTGGATCGGTTAGATGCATGTATCTGCCAGGAATGAAGGCTGGATTGAGCGAAGAATTGTAAAGATAGCCTGCCTTTGCTATACTGTCATCGCTGACAGGGAACATCCTTGGCTGCCTGTATCCCATTGCTTTTTGCGCCGTGGCTGCCTCGAGTATTCTCTTCGACTCCATCACGTCGGTATCCTTCGGTTCCCAATGATCTACGCCATGACATGCCAATTCATGTCCTTCATCCTTGATGCGTTGTATTGTTTCTGGGGCATTCTCTACGAAGTTGCCTGTGCAGAAGAAAGTGGCTTTCACGTCATTGTCTTTCAGCACGTCAAGTATTCTGTTTGTTCCTATGACAGATACCTCCATACCTTGTTTGAGTGAGTAATTCACTCCATGTTCGCGTGGAACATCAAATTCTTCGGTGTCAAAACTCAAAAGAATCATTATCTTGCCTTTCTGATTACCAAGTATTCGTCAATAAACATAATAGTGTTGACCTATCAAAAGGAGCAACACAAGTGCAAAAATAATAAAAACTGGCAGACCAACCAAATTTTCCAGTTCTAATAATCGTGTTTTAATCCAAATCGGTCATAAATCACATCTGTGGGAGCGCGGGTGGATAACCTTGCGGCCGGCCACACCGAGCCTGTCGAGACGCTCTGCCAGCTTGCGATTGTTGGCGATGAGTGCATTCGCCCAGTCTGGCATGGCAGTGCCGCAGCCATATCCCATCTTCAAGACCACATAGTCGTGCCCCTCGACTTCAACCACACGGACAGAGCCGATACCTACCCTTTGCGTATCTTCGTCGTCGCAGCCCATCAGTAATGCCGAGACAGCCATAGACAGGAGAATCACTGTTGTTTTCATTTTCCTAACGTTTTATTTGGTTCGTAATTGATAATTTGCTATATTTGCGGCATGGAGAAGAAAACTTATAAAAACCTACGCCAAAAGACCGTATTTGATTTATGCGATGATACTGAATTGTTGCATAAATTGAATCCTCTATATCCAAAGATTCGTACTAAGGAGCAATGGGTAAATTCCTATAAGGAAAATCCAATGAGGCAGGTTTTTGATTTTCTTGATTTCGCTGGTATGACTAACAATTTAGATTTAAGAGAAGTCATTGAAAAAGAATGGGAAAAAGAATTAAACGCATTCTTTAATGAATAGTTGTTCTATTTTGAAACGAGGTAATTGTTCCCAATTAGCCAATCAGTGATATCCGCCGGAGTACCTTTTACGACAAAAGAAAGCAGCTCTTTAGCTTGGTCTTCGGGTAACACCATATCATTTAGATTTTTCATCCCTCCATCTACGAGCGCATTGTAAAGACCATTTTCCATATCATCATATTTGCCTTTGAACAGGCTTTTCTCCAAACTTGCCATCACTTCTTTCCTGTCAAGTCTCATAATACCAATGACATGGTCAAAGTTCTTCACCATCTGGTCGTAGCCCGTGCTTTTTCTGTGAGTGATGAATTCAGGATATGGCACTTTATCAAGACCCAAATGTCCATAGAACACCTTTATATTGTGTCGTGCATACCACTCATTTGCAAGTTCCATACACCTCTCACTTACGGAATGTTTCTCCCCTGCTGATTCAAGACCAACATGCCTGTTGTGGACTATTTCATGCCACAAGGTAGCCATAGCATCGGCTTCTTCCTTTGTTATATCTGATGCTTGCCCTTGGGATATCTTTCTAAAAGTAGTTTGCACTCTCTCCAGCCTTTCTTTTGTGAGTAAAATTCTTCCATCTCGAAACGTCTTGCCATTCACGCTTGGATCATCTGTGATTCCCAATGAAGGTTTTCCATTGACAAACCATTTCTCCTCCTTTGGAAGAATTTCGTTGATCTTATTTAGAACATCAGAAACGTCTTTGGCTTCTTTAAAATCCTTTCCCTTAAAAAACTCTTGAACATTATTCGTGACAGCAACGGACTCTTCTGCGATTAGTGCTTTCTCACTTGCACTAATATTGCTGATAGAACTATCTTTTTCACCTTTTGTACCAGCCTTTTCTTCCCCGTTCGCATGGGTCCCCTTTTTGATGTTCTTCACCCCGCCCACGCGTTCTTTATTCTCCCTCACGAACCCCGGCAGCGTGCCGCTCTTCCTCGCCTCGGCTATCCTCTTCTCGTTCTTTTCCATCCAGTCCTTGAACCCCTTGGGAGGCTCCTCCACCTTATTCACGCTGTCGCCATCCACCGGCTCGCCGTTGAGAATCCTCTGCGTGTCCGCGTCCATCTCCTCCTCGGTCTTGAGGATGGAGGTGGCGTAGCACCTGCAATGGGGATGCCACCCCGTGAACTTGAAGTCCTTCGGGTACTTCCCCTGCAGCTGGTCGCAGATGTCCTCGAAGCGGTGCGGCTTGCCGATTGGATGTTTGAGAGGTCACCATCACTACTGATGGGATGGAGAAAAAAAGGAAAGGTTACGGCTAAAGCAAATTTATATGTTGCGCTAAGGAATATTTGCAAATCAATGTGTAACTTTGCATTCGAATGCTATATACTAAGAATATGACTAAAAAAACAATTATTACAGTTCTGCTTGCCTTTATAGCAGCGTTGGGACACGCACAGACCAAGGTATGGAACAAGATTGTGACGGGCTACGTAAACGTGCCCATCATCAGCATTACCAAAGTATCGATTTACGATGACCGCACGGAAGTGTTCTTCCACCTGGAAGTGCCTCAGCAGAAGGCTGGAGACTCTGTCCCCATCGCCGCAAAACCCACGCTGCGTGCCGAAGGGAAGGAATATGCCGTGAAAGGAGCAACAGTAATATCTCTGACCGAACCCTATAAAATCCCGGCAGACGGCAAGGTGGACTTCTCGCTTATCTTCGAGCCCATCCCCACCAATACATGGATGATAGATGTGGCAGAGCCTAATGCATGGACCTTTGCCAACGTACACGATGCTGAGAACCTGCCCACAGGCGTTGCCGACACCTATTGGCGCAACGACGCCACGGGCGACTGGCTTATAGGCTTCACACCAAAGCACGTCATATACGACAACACAGTATGGGACATTGTCAGCCAAGTGGAGAAAAAGGATGCTTATACACTTACCCTCCTCTTCAACAACATGCCAGGAGTGAAATGCGCTTTTTATTCAAAAGATCTTTCATTAAAGCCCAAGGTTGTCAAGGTAGGCAAACTTAAAAAAGGTAAGCGCACCATCACCGTCGATGACGGGAAACCCATTGTATGCAGTCCGATAACCGGCACCACCTTGCCCGATTATCCCTCTAAAGACACGCGCAAGGGTTTTGTGGACAATGGCTATCGTGCAGGCGACAGCGTGACGATCATCGGATGGCTGAAGGACATGCCGCAGGAAGTGTGGCAGCGCAAAGGCCGTGAGTTTCAGGTGGGCATGGAGAACATCTTCAACACGGAGAATGAGCAGGGGAGTGCATACGCCTTGATGGACTCGTTGGGGCGCTTCACCCTGAAAATGCCGTTGCTCAACACCTCGCAGGCGTTCCTCGACTGGGGCCGTACGACCAAGAGCACCGTGCTGGAGCCAGGCAAGACATATTTCTTCCTCAACGACTTCAAGACGGGACAGGTTCTATGGATGGGCGACGACGTGCGGGTGCAGAACGAGTTGCTGGTTCATCCCCATTCGTGGGCTTCGGCGGAGATAGACCGCAATCGTCTTGACCTTGACCCCATGACTTATCTGGCACAGGCGGACAGCGTGAGAAAGGCGCAGATGGGCGAGTTGGGGCAATGGGTCGCCAACCACCCCAATCTCTCGCAGCGCTATCAGGACTATGTGGCGGGATATTATCAGAACATCTTGGGCGAGTCGATGACACAAGCCAGTTACCATTTCCCAAACTACGAGATGCCTCAGGAATACATGGACTTCTTGGACAAGGAATGTTGGCGGAACACCATCAAGCCCTATACGCTCTATCGTGACTTCATCCCATTCATGCGCGACTATCTCCGCGAGGTGATGCGCAAACGGGCATGGACGGTGAACTGGACAATCTTTGATTACATCGACATGATAGCCTCGAACGATGAGGAACTGTCGCTGCTGAACCGCTGGAAGGACTGGTGGACAGATGCCGA
>ONAG01000095.1 GCA_900315745.1 uncultured Prevotellaceae bacterium | reverse complement strand
ACCTAACCCTGCAATAAATCGAAGGGTCATGAATGAACTCTTTATGCTGGCTAAGAATGCAGCGTAATATCATACATGAAAATTTAACGAACTATTGAATCAAATAAACCATTTATATTAATGTTTAATTTATAAATTCATCATGGTTTATATTACAATATAAAAATTGCATGCTCTTTTTACAAATTTGTTACATATAATGAGTTTTTATTATCATCTTCATCAATTCCATCAATATTTTAGCTTAAAGCATTCAGCAGGTCAAGGAGTTGCATCTATCGACATGAGGAAAAACACAAAATCTCAGTCACTTGCTTTGCACATACAAAAAAAAGAATTATCTTAGCGGCGTGAAAGATTGAAAATAGGGTTATGGAAACAGAAAGACGCTATCCCGTAGGAATACAGACCTTCTCTGAGATTATCAAGGGAGGGTATGTATATATCGACAAGACCGACCTGATGTGGCGGATGCAGCGATTGAGCAAGTACATCTTCTTGGGTCGTCCCCGCCGCTTCGGAAAGTCGCTGCTCACCACCACTCTGTGCTCTTTCTTCGAGGGTCGCCGCGACCTCTTCGAGGGACTCAAAGTGATGGAGCTGGAGAAGGAGTGGAAGCGCTACCCCGTGCTCCATATTGATGTGAGCATGGCAAAGGGGCGAGAAAATATTGAGGAGCTGCGTAACGCTCTTTTGAGACAATTGGAACCATTGTGCAATGTTTATGGTGCCAACCCAAAGGAATTGACCCCAGGTGAAGTGTTTGAAGGTCTTATCCGTCGTGCCTATGGGCAGACGGGTGAGCAGGTGGTGGTGGTCATAGACGAATATGACGCGCCATTGCTCGAAGTGCTCCATGAGGAAATCACGAAGTTCTCACAACTTAGCATCTTCTCCACCCTGAACAACATCACCAACATCTCCCTTGACCCTGACTTCTCCGCCATCTGCGGCATCACGGGAGAGGAGATTGACACGCAGATGCAGCCCGACGTGGCGCGCCTCGCCAAGGAATACGAGGTCACTCCGCAGGAGATGCGCCAGATGCTTCGTGACACCTATGACGGCTACCGCTTCTCAGAGGAATCTCCCGACATATACAACCCCTTCAGTCTGATGAAGGCTTTCAACCAAAGGAAGTTGCGCAATTTCTGGTTCGAAAGTGGCACTCCATCCTATCTGATGCGTCAGATGCGCCGCTTCAAGACCGACATCACGAAGCTCGACGACATCGTGGTCTCGTCGGATGCCTTCGACCAGCCCACGGAAAACATGGTTGATGCGCTGCCACTGCTCTATCAAAGCGGGTACCTCACCATCAAGGATTACGATCGCATCAGTCAGGAATACACGCTGAGCATACCAAATCAGGAGGTTCGTGTTGGCTTCACCAAGAACTTGCTGCCACTTGTAACTGGAATACCTGCCGAAGGCGTGAGGTCTGGCTTCGCCGTGCGCTTTTGGCGTGCCCTGCGAGCCAAAGACACCGACTTGGCACTCCGCGAGTTGCAGGCATATTTGGAGGAACTGCCCTACGTGGAGGGCTTTAAGAAGAAATTGGAGGAAGTGGTGGTAGCGGAAGGCTTTTACGAGTGGTCTTTCTATCTCATCTTCTCGATGCTGAACGTATATGTTCAGACGCAGGTGAAGTGCGCCCGCGGTCGTGCCGACATGGTGGTCTTCATGCCCGACGCCATCTACGTGATGGAGTTGAAGCTCAACGGCACGGCGCAGGACGCCCTCGACCAGATAGAGGATAAGGGCTACGCCGCACGTTACGCCACCGACCCTCGCCGCATCATAAAAGTGGGTGTTGGCTTCTCCGTTGAGAAGCGTGCCATGACAGAATACATCATAGTGGAATGAAACTCCTTTCCTCCTTCACTCCTTAGACAATTTAAAAATCCAAGGAGTCAAGGAGTGGCAAAATGTCGCAAGGGAAAAACGCGGGTGAAACCCGCACAAACTGACACACCACATGATTTTCAAATTATTGGGTCTGAGCAGAAGTCCCGGCGCTTGCATTTCTTGCAGTACTTGCCTATCCATACATCATCGAACTGGTTCATTGCTTGCTCCACAATCTCAGGGTCATCGGTGAGGGTGCCAGCCTCGAAGTTGCGAGTCGTCTCCGCTTTCATGCCGATGCCGGCACCTGTGAGGTTTGCGCTGCCAATATACACCTCGTTGCAGTCAAAGACAAGCATCTTGAAATGAACACGAGGACAAAGCACTCGCTCCAAACGGTCATACAATACAGGGTACTTGTCGAAGTCCTCCCGAAAGTTCGGACCAGGTTCTTTCGCATGAATAAGTCGTACCTCCACACCACGACGGATGAGTTGGGCAATGAGAGCTAAAAATGGCTTCTTGTCATTGCCCACCTCCACATAAAGGTCTTTTATGTCGGCGGTGCCAATCCAAAGCGTGTGCTTCACGGCTTGCACACGTGATAGCACCTCTTTATAATGGTCTGTGTTGGATATGAATCGCAGCATTCTTTCGGATTTGTATGTGATTCCTTCTATTTCCACTTTATCCGCACCATCACGGGGTAGTGGTCGGAGGGGTTGCGGCGGGTGTAGGTGCCAAAGGAGATTTCCTGCGGGGCATCCGTTGCCTTTTGGGTGTTGGCTGTGTCAGTGCGGGGTGTCCAATAGCTGTCGGTGAGCACCCCGTATCCCTCCACATGGACGGAAGGAGAGACAAAGACATGGTCGATGCGGCTGGAGGTCTTCAGCTGAGGCTTGAAATCGTTGAATGTTCCGTTCTCCGCAAATCTGACGGGGGCGGCAGCATACGAGTCCTTGAGAATGCCAGACTCCGTGAAAATGTTGTAGATTTCATCAGTCTGGTCCACGTTGAAGTCACCGGTGAGCACCACGGGCTTTTTGCCTGCTATCTCACGGATTTTGCTCACTACAAGACGCGCCCCCTCACGGCGTGCCACACGTCCCACATGATCCATGTGCAGGTTGAAGAAATAGAATTTCCGTCCCGACTGCAGGTCCTTGAACTTCCCCCATGTGCAGATGCGGATGCAGGCGGCATCCCAGCCAAGTGTCGGGCGGTCGGGTGTCTCGCTGAGCCAGAAGTCTCCGTGGTCGAGCAGGCGGAGACGCCCCTTGTCATAAAAGATTGCTGAGTATTCGCCTTTGGTGTTCCCGTCATCACGCCCCACTCCAATAGTGCCATAGTTGCGTAGGCCGTGGAGCATGTCTTGCAGTTGGGTGTGCAGCACTTCCTGAGTGCCGAAGATGGCAGGCGACATGAAATTCATTTGGTCGCAGATTACCTGGCACCGCTTGCTCCAGCGCTCACCTCTGATGGAGTCGCCATCGTTCTTGTTGCGTATGTTGTAGGTGCCCACAAGCATCTCCTGAGCGGAGAGGTGGCAGGAAAACAGGATGGTTGCAGCCAACAGGCACATGGTCATGAGATTTCTTTTCATGCCTCGGTTCCTCCTTCTTTGTCTTCCCATTCCTTCCATTCCCGCAAGGCTTCTTGCCAGTCGGTCTGTTCTCCTGCCTCCACAGCTTCCTGCGTGCGTGCCGCCTCGTCTCTCGCCTTGTCGCGTGCCCGCTTCTCCTTCATCGCTGCGATGGTGGCATCGTCGAGCACCTGGATGGCGCCACGCTTCACCGCCTCTCGCAGTTCCTCTTCGCCGAATGCCTTGCCTGGCTCGTTGAAGTCGGAGATGTTGAACTCATAATCTACCCGCAGTTGATGGCGGATGAGTTTCTGCTTGCCACGGTTGACCGCATTTTTCTGGCGAAGCAGTTTCCCTATTTCCTCCAGTTCTCGCTGTGAGAATTTGTTTCTTCCCATTATGATATTGCTGATTGTTCTGATTATTCTGATTCTGGTTTTGGCAAAGATACAAATTCTCATCTACAAATCAAAGAGAAATGAAGAAAATGAAAAAAGATTCACGCCTCCATTTCCCTTTCAAGTGAAATCTTGGCGTGAATCCCATCGTTTCTACATTATTCCGCTTTTGTATGTTTTTATCTTACCTGCGTCTATCTTACTTGCGTCTTCCTCCGAACTGTCCGTTTGGAATGTCTCTTCCTCGGACATTGATGCCCACTTGGTTCACCTTGTCATGCTGATGGATTCCGAATTGGCGGTTGGAGACACCTGCCGGCACATGTGAGGGCCTGTTGTCAAATCTTGGGGGCACGGCGGTGCGGGCGCCCGGACCTGTTATTATGTGGCGGGGTGGGTTGCCTCTGAAATGATGGTGCGCATAGAAACTGGCGTCTCTGTGGTTGTGCCCTCCTCGGAAGCTGATGAACACGTTGGGTCGGTGCATGAACAGCCGTCCTCGGTTGTAGCGGTTGTATATTGTGAACGACCATCCGCGTGCCCCCCAAACAACGGGGCGATAGAACCAACCGCTGTCTCTGAAACTATCATACTGCCAGTCGGAGAGCACGTAGCTTAGGTCGCGGTTGCGGATGATCCATGGTGAGCCGAGCACGTCGGAATGGGAATTGACGCTGAGCAGGTAGTCGAGGTTGATTTCATATACAGCCTCATACTGTGACTCTGTCAGGTCGAGTTCGTATGCCATCTTGTCGCTGAGGAACAGAGCCTCTTCTCGGGCAATCTCGTATGGCATTGCTGTGGCTGAGATGGATATTGCCATCATAGCTGCCATTATGGTAAGAACCTTTTTCATTATCGTGAAGTTTTGTAGTTTTGTTTATTTCTATTCCTCAACTCTCGTTCCTATTCTTCCTGTTGCCTTTTTTATTTGTGAATCTCGGCAAGGGCTTCTTAACCCTTTCTCAGGCTCTCAACATACTGTGGGTAGGCTGGGCTGATTACCATGAAGAATCTGCAAGTAGCCTTGATGAATTTCTTTACACTCTTTTTGATGTCGCTCACTTGTGCTGCCATTGTTGAACTTTCGAACTTGGCTGCTGTTGCTGGGGTAAATTCCATTGCTTTCATAATCGTATTTTTTTTATTGTTATTAATTCTTTTTTCTGTGTCAGGACGAACCTGCTTTTGCTTTTTCCTCCAAACAGTGTGCGACAGACAGCCGCATTTGTGACAGAAGGCGAGAAAGCCTTTTCCTTTTGTCGCAATGAAGGCTTTGGATGCTTGCTTTTTGCTTTCGCAGACCATTATTCACATTACCAAAAACCTTATTGGAAGCCTTTCCATATACCTTATTAAATAGCCATATTCCCCCCAAAATGTATTTTTGAAATGATATTTTTTGGTAATTTCTTGGAAAGTATTATTTTTGCATGAAAAATGCACTTCAATAGAAGACATGCATTTTTCCAAAGAACCAAGTTCTGCGAAGTTTTCAGCTGCATCACTCTATATGGCAACGTATATTAAGAGATGCTTTTACTCTTCGTCTATGTTTAATAATATTAACAATACGCTTTTGTACAGAGAATGGAGGAAATACAAAAACGAGAATTAGATACTACGAAACAAATCATGAATGTATAAAATAAAGAAAGATGCGTAAATCATTAATTTTATTGATTTTGGGTGGAATGCTATGTGCAACGTCCACCATTATGGCACAGACTCTGGAGTTCCGTGGATTGAAAAACAACATGCGCTATGACTCTGAAGCCGAGTACGACCAATACAATTACTATGTGGGATGGGATGCCGACCTGGGCAAGGCTATCTTCAAGACCGACCAGGGAGTCTTCTCCCTGAAAATGCAGGGCAACAAGCTTTCCAATCCCGAACTGCTCTATGACGACAATCTGATGTATGGCAACTCTGGTGCCCTCTATTATGATGGTACCATATACACCGTTTATTCCCGTGAGAACGACGAGGGCAAGTATGAGTTTGTGGTGCGTTCATGGAATGCTGAGACAGGTGAGAAACTGTCGGAAGCCACCTATCCAAACGAGTCCAACTTAGAGTCGAGGGGAATGACGTACAACCCAAAGGATGGCAAGGTGTATGGACTTTTCTATTTCACCAATGTGCCGATTGACTTCGACGAATATGACGAGAACAGCACCGATGCCGGCTACTGCCTTTGCACAATCGACCTTGCCACGATGACTCTGACACCCATCACCCAGGGCTTGTATTACGACAACTTCGTAACGTTGGCTGCCTCTCCAGAAGGCAGGCTGTTTGCCATGACCAGCGGCGGCACCCTGACAGAGTTCGACCCCAACACGGGTATGATGATGGGAACATTCCAGACTGATGCTGATGGCTATACGGTATTCATCAACAAATACGAACATTCTGGCGTGAAGTCGCAGTTCAAGCGTCAGGCTGCCTGCTTTGACAAGAACACCGGCAAGATGTATTGGAATGGCTTCATCAACGACGGCATGGGATATAATGAATGGGGCTCTTATGGACCTCTGCCCGACCGCGACTGGAAGGAGAACGGGAAATATGACACCGCAATCTATGAGGTTGACATCAACACCGGCAAGGCTACTCTCATCGACAAGATTCACAATCGTATATCATTCTCTTGCATGTGGGTGGTAGGCGGCGATTCCAGCGATAGCTATGCCATTTCCACTTTGCTTGGCGATGCCAACGGTGACTTCTCGGTGAACGTCACCGACGTGATGGAGATAGTGAACAACCTTCTCAACATGACGAGCAAGGAATTCGTGTTTGGTAATGCCGATGTGGACCAAAATGGTGTGATAAACATCAACGACTTGATGGGCCTGGTGAACATGCTCCTCGGCAACACCGTATCTCCTACCATGTAAAATAGGAAATTATTCACCTAAAAATTGATAAGTAGGTGGTCAAAATTGCTGCACCTACAAGAGTGATGGTTGTAG
Organism: uncultured Prevotellaceae bacterium; assembly: GCA_900315745.1. Classification (GTDB taxonomy): domain Bacteria; phylum Bacteroidota; class Bacteroidia; order Bacteroidales; family Bacteroidaceae; genus Prevotella. The sequence goes on along the minus strand of ONAG01000095.1, from coordinate 27,892 downwards.
ATGATTTTGATTACCTACTTATTATAAAAATGAAAAGAAAAATTCTCTCTATTTTGCTGATTGTTTCAGCATTGGGCATCAACGCCCAAAATGTGCAACTGCACTATGACATGGGGCATCTCTTGGAAAAAGATCTTGGCGGGCGGCCAAGCGTCACCACCACAATGGAAATTTTCAAACCGGACGCGTGGGGAAACACCTTTCTCTTCGTGGATCTCGACTATTTCCATGATGGAGTGGCAGGAGCATATTGGGAGGTCTCACGCGAATTCAACATCTCTCACAATAAGAGGTGGGCAGCTCATTTGGAATACGACGGAGGACTGTCATCGAAACAAGACACATACATATCGACACGCTTCCAACATACGGCTCTCGTGGGACCGGCATGGAACTGGGCAAGTGCGGACTTTTCAAAAACGCTGTCGCTGCAGGCTCTTTACAAGTACTGTTTCAAAGGACAAAACCCTTGGAACAAACCTTTCAGCAGCTTCCAGGCGACTGCCGTTTGGGGACTGCACTTCGCCAACAGGCTGTTCAGTTTCACCGGGTTTATCGACTGCTGGTATGACGCAAATGTCAGGGGTAACTGGATAACCATTACTGAACCGCAGTTTTGGGTAAACCTCAACGCATTGAAAGGGTGCAAGGACTTCAACCTGAGCCTCGGTACAGAGGTGGAGATAAGCAACAATTTCGTGTTCGATGACAACGGGCGAAACGACAAGTTTCATGCCATCCCCACCATCGCTATGAAGTGGACTTTTTGAAAACTGCCACTCCCCAAATGACCTTGCGGGTTCTCTTCTTGACAAACTTTTCCTTTATAAGCAAATGTCTAAGCCTAACTTACCATCACTCACATGACCGAAGAACAACGCATCAGCCAGTTGAGACGTGAACTGCATGAGCACAACTACAAATATTACGTGCTCAACCAACCGTCAATCAGCGACCAGGACTTCGACTTCATGATGCATGAACTACAAGACCTGGAGGCTAAACATCCCGAACTTTACGACGCGAACTCTCCTACGCAGAGGGTAGGGAGCGACCTCAACCAGGAATTCAAGCAGGTGGTGCACAAATACCCAATGCTCTCTCTTGCAAATACTTACAGTGAGGATGACGTTAGGGATTGGTATGACAGTGTGAGCCGTGGACTGCACGGCGAACCTTTTGAGGTATGCTGCGAACTGAAATATGACGGACTGTCCATCTCGCTGACATACGAGGAGGGAAGGCTCGTCAGGGGCGTCACACGAGGGGATGGAGTGCAGGGCGATGATGTCACTGCCAACGTGAAGACCATAAGGTCGATACCTCTCGTGCTGCCGGAATGGGAGAGACAGCAGAAAGGACAGCGCGACCTCTTCGACGATACTCCTTTAATCCCCAAGTCCTTCGAGATAAGGGGCGAGATACTGATGCCGTGGAAGGTGTTCGACAGACTGAATGACGAACGGGAGGTGAATGGCGAACCGCTATTCGCCAATCCGCGAAATGCTGCCAGCGGAACCCTGAAAAGCCAGAAGTCGGACCTCGTGGCAAGCCGTCAGCTTGATGCTTACCTATATTATCTCTTAGGCGACACCTTGCCATGTGACGGACATTATGAAAACATGGTGACTGCACGAAAATGGGGCTTCAAGGTGAGCGAGGGCATGAAAAAGGTGAAGACACTGCAAGAGGTGCTCGACTTCATCAACCTCTGGGATACGGAGCGAAGAAACCTTCCTGTGGCTACCGATGGCATAGTGCTCAAGGTGAATGACCTGCGACAACAAAGAGCGCTTGGCTTCACTGCCAAAAGTCCGCGATGGGCGATAGCATACAAATACAAGGCGGAGCGTGAGTGTACTCGACTCCGCGAGGTGACCTTCCAGGTGGGGCGCACTGGTGCTGTTACACCTGTTGCGAACATGGACCCCGTGCTGTTGGCTGGTACAACGGTGAAGAGGGCAACCCTCAACAACGAGGACTTCATCCGTGCCTTCGACCTTCATATAGGCGACTATGTGTATGTGGAGAAGGGTGGGGAGATAATACCCAAGATAGTAGGGGTGGAAACCTCGAAAAGAGAACCAGACGCCAAGCCTGTGACGTTCATCACCCACTGTCCGGAATGTGGCACCCCGTTGGTGAGATACGAGGGAGAGGCGGCGCATTACTGCCCCAACGACACTGGATGCCCTCCACAGATAAAGGGGCGCATAGAGCATTATATCGCACGAAAGGCGATGAACATCGACTCGCTCGGACCAGAAACCGTGGACGACTACTTCAGGCGTGGACTGATAAAGAATGTGGCAGACCTATACTGCATACAGGTGCAGGACATCAATGGGGATGGGTCAAGGCAGAAGTCGGCACAGAAAATAGTGAATAGCATCGCCGATTCCACCAAGGTGCCGTTCGAAAGGGTTGTCTTCGCCCTCGGCATACGATTCGTGGGGGAGACGACAGCAAAACTGCTCGCACGTCATTTCAAGAACATCGACGCCCTGGCGGCTGCCAACATCGAACAGCTGACACAGGTGGAGGGTATTGGTGAGGTGATAGCCAAGAGCGTGGTGGCTTTCTTCCACAATCCGATAAACATGGATATCGTGGAGAGGCTGAGAGGCTATGGCGTGAGAATGGGGCTTTCCGAGGAACAGATGCAGACGGTGGGCAATGCTCTCGAAGGAAAGAGCATCGTCATCAGTGGGGTGTTTGCACACCACAGCCGCGACGAGTACAAACTCCTTATCGAACAGCACGGAGGGAAAAATGTGGGGTCTATCAGCGGAAAGACTTCGTTCATCCTCGCTGGCGACAACATGGGGCCTTCGAAATTGCAAAAGGCTGAGAAACTCGGAATTCCAATAGTGAATGAGGATGAGTTCCTGAACATGATAGGAGGGCAATGAAAAGAATGTACCTTATGTCGTTATTGGAATGAATTATGTGAAAAAGTTTGTGAGTTTGAGATAAACACATTATATTTGAGGCGAGAGATAAAGAAGAACACACCAAAAACTATCAAACCACTTGAATATGGAGAAAAAGGAAAACAATAGCATGGGACGGCGCGAGTTCCTGCGTCGCCTTGGAATCGGAACTGGTTCGGCTGTTGCCATGATGGCGCTCGAACCGTTTGGAGCATTGGCAAGAAACTCCAGGAAGCTTGAAATGCCTTCCGACAAGAACGATGAACCCATCCGCATGACTTATCGTGTGCAGCATGGCTCCAACATACAGGTGTCGCTGCTTGGATTTGGCATGATGCGTCTGCCCAACAACCAAGATGAAGTGAACGAGATGGTGGACTATGCCATAGCTCATGGGGTGAACTACTTCGACACGGCTCCCATGTATATGGGGGGACAGTCGGAAGTGCTCATGGGCAACGCCCTGTCAAGGCATCCAAGGGAGAAATACTATGTGGCAACGAAGATGTCGAACCAGAACAGAAGCCTATGGGCTTTCGACAAGGCGAAAGAGATGTATCTCAAGTCGATGGAGAGACTGAAGGTTGACTATATCGACTACTATCTTTTGCACGCCATCGGCGGTGGAGGCGTGGAAAACCTGAAGGAACGTTTCTTGGACAACAAAATACTCGACTTCCTGCTCGAAGAGCGCAAGGCTGGACGCATTCGGCATCTTGGCTTCTCATATCATGGCGATGTGAGCGCCTTCGACTGGCTGCTCGACCATCAGGAGGAATACCACTGGGATTTCGTGCAGATACAGATGAACTATCTCGACTGGCGGCATGCTTCCATTCGTGGCGGGCGCAGACATGATGCCGATGCCGAATACCTGTACAACAAGTGTGAGAAGACTGGCGTGCAGTGTGTCATCATGGAACCTCTGCGCGGTGGCGCCCTCACAAGGGTGTCGGAAGAGGTGGAGAAGGAACTGAGGGCTGTGCGACCTGACGACAGCATGGCTCGATGGGCTTTCAGATGGGTGGGCTCGCATCCCAACATCCTCACCACCCTCAGCGGCATGAACAGGATGGAGCATGTGGTGGAGAACGTGGAGACTTTCTCGCCCCTCGACCCTTGCACAGAGGCGGAGAATGCCCTGCTCGCTGCCGTGGCAGACAAGGTGGCTGGAGTGCCGAAAATACCTTGCACCACTTGTGAGTATTGCATGCCTTGTCCCTATGGGGTGAACATCCCTGGTAATTTCGCATACTATAACGAAGCTTTTGACAAGAACATATTGCCGCTGCCCGAAAAGAGTGCTGCCGATTACGCACAGCGCAAACAGTTGTTTGCGGATGGCTATGCCAAGGCTCTGACCGACACCAACACTTGGGCCAAGAAATGTCAGGATTGTGAGGAATGCCTGTCGAAATGTCCGCAGCAGATACGCATTCCGAACCAATTGGCTCGTATCGTGGAGACGTTAAGATGAAAATAATTGTTTCAAAAGAGATAGAGAACGTTTGCCCCGTGTTTGTGGGGGCCGCCGTGGAGGCTTATTGCACCAACTCTGACTATTGTGAACCTATGTGGCAAGAGATAAATGAATTGGGCGAGAAGTTCAGGGCTGAACTTACCACCGAGACGCTGAAGGATATCTCGGGCATTGCAGCCACACGGCGGGTGTATAAGACTTGTGGCAAGGACCCTTCGAGGTATCGTCCGGCTTCCGAGGCTCTCATCAGACGCATGTTGCAGGGGAAGTCGCTCTACCAGAAGGATACCTTGGTAGATCTCATCAATTTGGCGAGCATCGCCTATGGCTACAGCATTGGTGGTTTTGATGCAGACAAGTTCCATGGCGATACTCTCACCCTTGGAATAGGAAGGGCAGGAGAGCCTTACGAAGGTATTGGAAGGGGGATGATCAACATCGAGGGACTGCCAGTGTATCGTGATGACGATGGTGGCGTGGGTACTCCCACAAGCGACAATGAACGTACAAAAATCGACATCAACACCACTCATCTCCTTGTTCTCATCAATGGATATGATGGCAACAAGGAGAATGTGGTGGCTAATGCCGAATTCATCCAACGCCTGCTGCGCAAATATGCACAGAGCGATGGCGGGTGTTATACCATTTACTAATCAAGCCATGTCTGGCTTGTCGTCATTCATTAGCTTGCATGGCGACTCTGGTGCACAGCACTGGCTGCACAACAGCTCAAGAATTTTCTTGTCGCCATCGGTCCATTTCAATGTGCAGAGTTCTTCCAATGGCAACCACTTGAAGTCAAGATGGTTGAGCAACTTGAACTCACCATCGCCTCCCTTGCACAGGTAGGCTGTCAACGTGATGCTGAAGTCGGGATAATCTTGTTGGATGCAGCCAAGGCAACGTCCTACATACACATCCCAGTCCATCTCCTCGCGAATCTCGCGCAGGAGTGTTTCGTGGTGACACTCGCCTTCTTCCACCTTGCCACCGGGGAATTCCCAATGTTCGCTGATATAGTCGTAAGTGGAGCGGCAGCGCTGCATGCACAGATACTTGCCGTCTTCGACAATGACGGCGGCTACTACGTCATAGTGTTTTTTCTCTTCCATGGTAATTGCTATTTCACTATCTTAAGATTTCTCCATATCCACCGTGGTATTCTTCTCCACATGGCGGTGACGATGCGCCAACGCCAGTCGATGACACGGATGTGCTCCTTGTTGCGGATGGCTTCTATCATCTCTCGCGCCACATTTTCCTTGCGTAGCAGCATGGGGAATTTGGGGTCGTCGCCAAGAAGGGCGGTATCCACGAAGCCGGGACGCAGGTCGGTGAAGCGTATTGCCAATCCTCGCATGTGGGCTTGTTGCTCCAAGGCTTGCATGTAGGTGTTCTGGAACGCTTTTGTGGCTGAGTAGGAAGGGGCTGCTCCAAGTCCCTTGGTGCCGGCGATGGAGGTGATGGCTGCTATGTGACCGCCACCATGAGTCGCCATGTAACGATAGGCAAAGCCCACCATGCGCGTGAATCCCATGGCGTTGGTCTGCACGGTGCGCTCTTCCAACTCTTTTTCCAAGGTGGGGTTTTGGTAGCCGATGCCTGGAGCATAGAAGAAGAGATCCATGCCGCCAATAACGGCGATGAGACTCAGAAGCAGGTCTTCCGCCTCGTCGCTGTTCACGTCGATGGTCTCCACTTCCACTCGGTCGGGAGCTTCCTTTTTCAATGTCATCAGAAGGTCGGTGCGACGGGAGGCGACGCCTATTTTCCACCCGTCGGCAAGCAACAGCTTGGCTACCTCCATGCCGATGCCTGATGATGCTCCTAAAACCACAGCTCTTTTCATGACCACAAATATAGTGCTTATTCTGACAAAAAGCAAATTTTCGCTCTTTTTTTGTTGATTAGGCCTTTGTCATACCCGTATTTTCGGCATATTGACCGATTGGGCTGATGTGTCATGAAAGGAGCTGTGGCTCTGTTTTGGCTTAATTGCCGAGGATGATGGCAACTATGCCTGATACGTCGTTCACGGTGATTTCACCATCGCCGTTGATGTCGGCTACGTCAAGGTCGATGCCTTCACTCTTGTTGGTGAGGACATATTCCACCAATAGCATCACATCGTTAACATCCACTGGTGTCGTCATGCCCCAGTTGTTCTTGCGTGAACTCTCCATGCGGAATGTCAGCGACTCCACCTTGCCCATGCTGCTGAGATCCACCCATGTCCAGTCTTTGAGATAGTAGTGCTCTGCCTCGTTCTCTGAACGGTAGTCGGCAAGATAGACGCTGATGGTGTCGGAGGTGCCGTCGGGATGGTTGCCGATAACCTTCAGCAGCAGGTAGTCGCCGGTGGTGAAGGCTCCAGGAGTCATGCCGTCGCCGTTGAGGATGGCATCCACCGCCCATGCCTCATTGGTCACATAGAAGCCTCTCAATTCTTTGCCGCCTTCCTCGTTGACCTCAATTATCTCGCCTTGTGGATAGGCTACAAGATAATTCTTGGAACCGTTGACACCATGGCCCACGCAACTATTGTACTGGTCGGGGGTGAGGTTTACGAAGGTGGTCTCCGTGCGGTTGGAGAGGGCGAAGCCTGACCAATAGCTCCATTCGGGTATGCAGGTGTTGTAGAACGTGAAGCCTTTCGACTCGAAAGCGCTCTCGTCGCCGTGGTGTCGTCATGCCCCAGTTGTTCTTGCGTGAACTCTCCATGCGGAATGTCAGCGACTCCACCTTGCCCATGCTGCTGAGATCCACCCATGTCCAGTCGTTGAGGTAGTAGTGCTCTGCCTCGTTCTCCGAACGGTAGTCGGCAAGATAGACGCTGATGGTGTCTGCGGTGCCGTCGGGATGGTTGCCGATGACCTTCAGCAGCAGGTAGTCGCCAGTGGTGAAGGCTCCAGGTGTCATGCCGTCGCCGTTGAGGATGGCATCCACCGCCCATGCTTCGTTGGTCACATAGAAGCCGCTCACTTCTTCTCCATCGATGGCGTCAGCCTCGATGATCTCACCTTGTGGATAGGCAACAACGTATTTCTCGGAACCGTTGACACCATGGCCCACACAACTATTGAACTGGTCGGGGGTGAGGTTGACGAAGTTGGTCTCCGTGCGGCTGGAGATGGCAAATCCTGACCAATAGCTCCACTCGGGGAAGTAGTTGTTGTAGAACGTAAATCCGCCGGACTCGAAGTAGCCGTCGTCTCCAAAGTCGTTTTGGTAGCCGTCGGCATTAACTTCGAATTCCTCGAATGTTACCACGTCGCCTGCCATGCAGGTGCTGCCCATGAACAGGGCTGAAAGCATTGCAAGATAAATCTTTTTCATGATAATAATCTTTTATGTTGGTAATGAACGTCAATATTTTATCTTCTTTGTCGTGCCATCGCTGTAGCGCACGATTACGATGCCGCGCTGCTGGTTGGATATGCGTCGCCCGTCGATGCCATATCTTCCCGTTTCCCTGACGCCTGTCGTTTCGCCAGTTAGCGTGATGCCAGCCAAACTGGCTTTGATGGCATCTATTGACTTGTCGAGATGCAGGTCTTCGGCTCCTCCCACCTCGGTTGAGGTCTCGCCTATCCATCCGCATTTCTGGTTCTCGCCGTTATATACCCTGACGAAATCTATGAAGTCGAGTCTCACTGGTTGTCGGTCTTGGTCAACCGCCCAACTGATGTCGATGCTGCATCCCAAGGTGTCGGTATTGGCGGCGTTATCTACATATCCGTATCTGAAGGCATCCATCACCCAGTGCTCGGTGGCGGTCTTGCTTGTGTTCACAGCATTCTTGGGCAGCAGCGTGCCTTTGAATGTCAGCGGACCCTCATGCCACAGGGGGAAGTATTCCTGGGCATGGAAGGTGTTGCGGTCCACGGTGCCGCTGTTGCCTTGGTTGTCGGTCCATGGTATGTTGCCCAAGGGGTTTGGGGTGTAGGTTATTTCATAGTTGAAAACCACCTTCCCCACGCTGTCGGTGTCGGCACTACCGACTATCTCATACCATGTGTCGTCGGGCAGACCGTTGCCGTTGGTGTCTTTCGAGACCATCACTATGCCTGGCTCGCTGTTGCCGCTGTATGCGTTTCCCTTGATGTAGAGGTCGGGTGTTCCCTCGATGTTGGCTATGCTGTGGTCGAAATGGAAGGTCACATACCCTCCGTAAGCGCCTAAGGTGATGAAATCAGATGCTCCACCGCCTATCATGTTTGTGCATTTGGCTGCCAAGGTGGCAGGGGTGTCGTTGGCGTCGCATTCGGGCAGGGTGTTGACAAATTGTCCTGGTGCTGGCAGGTACTCGTCAACAGCCTTTATGTGCTTGCTGTGTGTGGGCGTGTCGTCCATCGTCTGTGCCGAGGCGCATGTCATGGCGAGTGCGAATGCGGCTGTTAGTAAAAATGTAGTTTTTTTCATCATTATGTTGTGTGATGTCTTTTGATTATCGTTTCTCTGTCTTGCTCAGGAACACTGCATGTCCGGGTATGTCGCCTGTCCATGTCACCCATTTGTATTTTCCGTCACGTCCGAAGCAATATAGTTTTCCGCTCGACACATAGTTGGTGGCATCCATTACATAGATGTCGCCGGTGACGGGGTGGACCATTATGCCGTATGCGGTCTTGATGGGGTTGTCGGCTGGTGGCGTGATGATGTTGTTGTTCACCACCTTGCAGCTGTTCGTGTTTATTATGCCGAATGTGGATACGGGCTGGTATTGTGCATTGTAGGTGTTGCCGTAGAAGAAGATGGAGTCGCCTTGCACTGCCATGCCGCTCACTGGCGTGTCGATGGAGTCGGCAAGTGCCATCTGTCCCGACGAGTTCTTCTCAAGTCGGTATAGTCTTGAGGGGGCTTCTCCATAGTCGCCTCTCGATGCCACCCACAGTCTGCCGTGGTTGTCGGTGCGGATGAGCGAGAGGTTTGGCGCCACTTTTATGTCGCGTTCTTTTGTGAACGTGGCGAGGTCTATCACGCTCACTGTGTTGTCGTAGCCTTTCCCTTGCAATGCCTGGTATCCGCCGCTGTTGGCAACATATAGCTTGCCGTCGCTCACCGCCAGTTCTTCGGGCTGGTAGCCCACGGTAACCTTGCCCACCACTTTCAGCGTGGCGGTATCCACCTTGAACACGCCGCCGAGCACCGACTCCTTGTTGATTTCGCCAACATACGAACTGACGTATGCGTAGCCCTCATGGAATGTCACAAAACGGCAGTTGGGTATATCCACATGACCTCGGCTCACGGCTGTGAGGGCGTCCGCCACCTCCACCTTGTTCGACATGTTCACCACTATCCACAGGCTGGAGCCATGGATTTTTATGTCGTTGCCCACGTCGCCAAGTTCCATCACTTGGTTGGGGTTGCGTGACGGGAAGATGTTGCGGGTGTAAACGCCGGTGGCAAGGTCGAGGTAGTCGAGGGTGCATTTGTTGGAACCCATGTTGCCCTCGTTGAGCACGTACAGTCCTATGTATTCAGTCTTTGTCTTGTGGCCAGTGTCGTCGCTGATGGGGTATGCCACAATGTCGTCGTCGCGGCATGAGGTGATGGCTGCCAATGTGACAAGGGTGAGTAGCAGAATAATATTTCTATTCATTGGTGGCTATGGTTGTTTTGAATGTATTCAATATTCTATGGAGAGCGTCAGGGCGTAGTTGCGCTTGGGCATGGGGTAGTTCACTATCACGTCATAGTCTTGGCTGAGGAGGTTGTTCACTTCCAATGTCGCCTTGCATTTTGCCTTGTGATACTGGAAGGCATACATCAGACTGATGTCGTTGGTGTACCACGGTTGCACGTGGTTGTATATGATGTTTTCTTGTTCGCTGTACCGTTCTCCGGCATAAATGAAGCTGTAGTGCAGGCTCCATCCGTGGTATGAGGCACCAATGATGGCAGACCCGCTATGCCATGGTATGTATGGGATTTGGTCGCGGTAGTAGGGTGTGGCGGGATCTGTCACGTCACGTGCGTCTTGGTATGTGTATTGCACACGTCCGGTGACGACCAGCCCTTTCATTACTTCCACGTCTGCCTCGGCTTCCACGTCTGTACCCGTGATGTGCACGCGCCCCAAGTTGAGCATCGTCCAGCGGAACTGCTGTCCTTTGGGGTATGCCACAATCTTGTCTCTCACGGTGTTGTAGTAACCGTCGGCTTGCAGTTTTACATGTCTTATGATGCCGTTGGTCCATGTCTTGCTGATTACCAGTCCAGCATCATATTGGGTGGCGGTCTCCGGCTTTAGTGCGGCATTGCCCACATCGGTGTAATACAGGTCGTTGAATGTCGGCATACGGAAACTCTTTTTCACGAAGGTGCGCAGCGAGAGCCATCGTCCTGACAGCGGATAGACACTGACGAAGAATGCCGGGGTCCATCGTGTGACTGATGGTTGGCTTCCGCCGGTGCGGGTATGGTCTTTGATGTATGAGGCGAGTATGCTTCCTTGCATTTTTACTTTTGGGCAGTCGATGGCTGTGGCTGCTGACACGAGGTGCGACCATCGTGTGGGGTATGCAAACTGGTAGGAGTTGGCGTTGAGCTTGTTCCAGCGGAGGTCGTAGCTGAGCGACACGCTCCAGTTGCGCAGTATCTCATATACATTCGACGTGGTGGCGTAGAACTCTTGTTGGTAGTAGGTGTTGTCCACCGGCAGTTGCGTGGAGTCGTTGTTCACATAATGTGTGCGGTAGTATGCGTATTTTGCCATCACACGACTGCTGAATCGGTCGGTGAAGCTCTTCTGCCATTGCCCTTGGGCGAAGGTGTTGAGGTCCCATTGTCTTTCGCCACGTCGCCACACATTGTTCACAATGGCTCCTGGGATGCCTCGCTCCGAATTGTAGAGGTAGCCTTTCAGATACCAATAGCCTTGTTGGATGTTGCCAAGCATGTTTGCCTCTATTCTCTCTGCATGGATGTCGCCATTCTGCCTCACGGCAGTGGTGTCCCATGCTGTTGAGCCATCTATGTTGACGCGGTGATAGCGGAACTTGTATTTCCCGCTGGCGTTCAAGAAACCGGCGCTCACTGACGTGCTGAGGTTCTCAGTTAGGCGGTGCTCGTAAAGTCCAGATAGCCTGACCATGTCGCTCGAACCATATTTCGCACTTATTTTCAGATGGTGGTTCTCACCATAGTTGAAATGTGGTCTGCGGGTGCGGATATACACCGAGCCTGCATTGCCAAAGTCGCTGGCTGTCTGGAAGATGGCACTTTTTTGTCCGTTGTATAGTGTCACCTCTTCCACATTGTCGAGCGAGAACTGTCCCAAGTCTATTTGTCCGTTTTGGGCGTTGCCCAACTCTATGCCGTCGTAGTATATTCCAAGGTGGTGACTGCCCATGCTGCGTATGTTCACCGTCTTGATGCCGCCAACACCGCCGTAGTCTTTCAGTTGCAGGCCGGAGAAATAGCGCAGTGCGTCAGCCACGGAATGGGTGCTGAGCCGCTCCAACTGCTCGCCGCTGAGTTGCTGGGATGGTATGACTTCCCTGAAGGTGAGTTTGGATGTAACCACCACCTCGTCGAGATGTTGCACGCTGTCGGCTTCATTCTGTGCCGTGACCATCAGTGCCAGCATGCACAACAAGCATGTTGTTGCAGTTCTTTTCATGTCATAAATGAATGTCCCCAACCATGCATCGTGGCTTTGGGGATGTTTGCGCAATGGCAGGTCTTCTGACTTCGTTGTCTCTTCCGGCACGCCTTCCCGGTGATTACCAGTGGCTTCTTGTGCCGGCGAATAAGGACAACTCACAGCAGCGGGACTGTTCGGGATTTTCACCCGATTCCCTTTTAATCACAAAGGAGTGAACCTATTGCGTTGCGTCTTTTGCTTATGCAAAGATAGTGCAAAATTTCTATATAGTGAGAGAAATGAAATAATATTTTCATTTCTCGACTGAAAATGACAATCTCTCTAAAAAAACACCACTATTTGACATATTTTCATCGAAATGTTACATAAGTGTATCCGAATTAGAAAAATAACTTGTATCTTTGTATCATAGAATTGATGTGAAGGTGGGATGCACCCTGACCATTGCTTCCTCCTACATCATCTGGTGAATTGTTTTGCTGTGAGAGCAAGAACAAGTTAGCTAAAACTATTCCGAGTTGAGGCAGAATAATGAAGAATGCCACATATATGGATGTAACGCAAGCATTTGGTGAACAATATAATTCCTTTGGTTGCCACACCATAAATTGCCATGCTTAATACATTTTTATATTATACTGTGAGGCAAAATGATATATTGGTGCAACTTTTTGGGATAATAATTCATGTGAAGACACCTGATTTTTTATAAGAAACTTAGCAACCTGTTTATAATAAACTAATTACTAACAAAAAATGAGAAAAGAACTATTATTTGCGACAATGCTGTCGTTAAGCATGATAGGAGGATCTCTGTCCTTCTGTCCGCTTACTGCGACGGCTGCTACGACCCAGCAGACCGATAAGGTGACGGGTCAGGTTGTCGATCAAGACGGGGAACCGCTCATCGGTGCCACTGTCAAGGTGAAGGGATCGCAGACAGGCGCTGTGACCGACATCGACGGCAACTTCAGCCTTGATGCTCCCGCTAATGCTACGCTCGTGTTTAGTTATGTGGGTTTCAAAGACCTGGAGGTGCCAACGAAAGGTCAATCCTCACTTGGCATTATCCGAATGCAGAGCGACTCACAGTTGCTTGAGCAGGTGGTCGTCGTGGGTTATGGTACCCAGAAGAAGGCAGACCTGACCGGTTCGGTGGCTGTGGTCAATGCCGATGAACTCAAGAGGGTTTCCAACTCAAACATCTCCACGATGCTTGAAGGAAAAGTGGCTGGCGTTCAGGTGACCAGTGATGGTCAGCCCGGTGCCGACCCATCAGTGCGCATCCGTGGTTTGGGCTCTTTCGGCAGCACCGCTCCTCTTTACGTCATCGACGGCGTGCCAATGGGCACCACCATCCGCGACTTCTCACCAAACGACATCGAGACCATCCAAGTGCTCAAGGATGCATCGGCAGGTGCCATCTACGGTTCGCGTGCCGCCAACGGTGTGGTCATCATCACCACAAAGGGTGGCAAGAAGGACCAGCCGCTGAAAGTAGATTACAAGGGCTATTTGGGTATGGACAAGATAGACAGCGGTGTCTATGACGTGATGAACTCTGATCAGTATAGCCAACTCTTAGGACTGTCGAGCAAGAACACCGGCGTGGCTGCTCCTGGCGGTTACACCTTGGGAGAAGATGGTCGTTATCATTTCATGGACAACACCGACACTGATTGGTTCAAGGAAGTTTTCAAGACGGGTGTCCGTCAGAACCACAACGTGAACCTGAGCGGTGGCGGAGCAAACAATACTTATAATGTAGGCCTCGACTACTTCAGGCAGACAGGTACGATGGAGGGCGCAGGACCCAACTACGAGCGTTTCACCGCCCGCGTGAACAACACCATGGACACGAAGTTTGTGAAGTTCCGCACATCGTTGGTTTATTCGCACTCCAACCAAGACAACATGTCTATCTCAAACGCCAATGAATACATCCAAGGTCTCTATGGCAATTTGCCCAACGTGCTGCTTGGCACGCTGACCATGCAACCCACCATCAAGGCTTACGATGAATCGACTTGGTGCCTGGACGACAAGGTGGGTGCTGCAAGCAACTGGGAATACGATGCTTACGGATATGGCGTCTATTACGATAACATCCACGGCGACATCTCTGCCACCAACCCTCTGCTCACCAACAATCTCTTCTCGCGCAACACCATCGTCGATAGATTTGTGGGCACTGCCTCGGCAGACGTTGACCTCTTGAAGCTGTTGGGTGTGGAAAGCGAAAACCACAAGCTCAGTTACAAGATAAACCTTTCGTATAGTGCAACACATGCCAACGACAAGACATGGAACACATGCCAACGACAAGACATGGATCTCGGCATGGATACAGAGCAACCGTGTTTATCTCGCCAAGGATAATGAGCGCCTTACAAAGGCACACCGCAAGTACACCGATGCCCTGATAGAGAACACGCTGACCTACGACGGCACCTTTGGATTGCACCACATCAACCTCTTGGGTGGTATCACTTATGAGGAAGAAAACACCAACACCCTGTCGGCATGGGGCTTGAACTACTCGGAACCATACTTCCTGCAGTTGCAGAACGCTACCAAGCGTGATGCCGACTCTTACGAGTACAAGCACGCACTGAACTCCTATATTGGTCGTCTCAACTATGACTACGACGGCAAGTACCTGGTATCAGGCATCATTCGTCGTGACGGTAGCTCGCGCCTCACCAAATCCATCCGTTGGGGAACATTCCCATCAGTCTCATTAGGTTGGCGCTTCGACAAGGAAGAGTTCTTCCCATTCAGCCGCGAATTGTTCAGCATGTTCAAGATTCGTGCCAGCTATGGTGAGTTAGGTAACGAGAACATCGGTGAATACGTCTATCAGGCAACAATGTTGCGCAACAATATGAAGTACAGCTTTGGCAACCAGGAGGTTAGCGGTTCGGCTGTATCTACCTACGTCAACGAGGAATTGGCATGGGAGAAGAAATCCACTTCCAACGTCGGTATCGACCTCGCCATGTTCCACAACCGCATTGAGTTCTCGGCAGAATGGTTCAAGAACAAATCTACCGACCTGCTCTACAACGTGTCGGTGCCTCTGAACGCCGGTGTGCAGAACACGAGCGTGACGATGAATGCCGCCTCCATGGAGAACAGCGGTTTTGAATTCTCACTTACCTACCGCAACAACGACCACGCCCTGAAGCACCAGATTAGTGCCAACGTGAGCACCGTGCGCAACAAGGTGACTGCCCTGAGCACGGGCAAGGACACCCAGATTGACGGCGCCTATATAACTAAGGTGGGCGAGGAAGTTGGTAAGTTCTATGGTTGGCAATATGGCGGCATCATCCGCACACAGGCAGAGCTTGACAATCTGAACGCCACTGGTGCCAAGAGAGCTCAGGAACTTGAAGATGCCAAGGCAGCTGCCGACCCAACCTATGTGAAGAAAGTAATCGACCCAAGCACATGGACCTATCAGCCGGGCGCACAGGTGGGCGACTGCTGGTATGGCGATGTCAATAAAGACGGACAGATTACAGACGAAGACCAGACCGTTTTGGGCAGTGGACTGCCAAAGCTGAACTTCGGCTTGAGCGCACACTTGGAGTACAAGGGCTTCGACCTGAGTATCTCCACCTACGGCGCGCTTGGATATCATGTGTCCGACCATATCTACAATGCCTTGAACAGCTGTT
The DNA here is from genome assembly GCA_900315745.1 of uncultured Prevotellaceae bacterium. Classification (GTDB taxonomy): domain Bacteria; phylum Bacteroidota; class Bacteroidia; order Bacteroidales; family Bacteroidaceae; genus Prevotella. Next base: position 12,181 of record ONAG01000095.1, on the reverse strand, counting down.
ATGGCTACGGCAACAAGGATGTGGCAATGGCTGACGCCAACCGCTGGGCTGACGATGGCACTTATCTCTCGAGTGTGCCACGCACATTCACCACAGTGACACATCCTGGCGGCACATTGGCTTGGAACGACTTGTTCAGCGACCGTCAGATACAGAACGCAGCCTACTGGAAGATAGCCAACGTGGAATTGGGATACAACTTCCCCAACAAACTGTTTGGCGGATACATCACCGGCGCACGCATCTATGTGTCGGCACAAAACCTCCATACCTTCACAGGATACAAGGGCTACAACGTGGACTATGCTCCCGGCACATTCACACCGGGTTACAACTACTGCTCCTACCCCTCGGCACGCAGCTTCATGTGTGGTGTTAATTTCTCGTTCTAATAACATAATAAGCTACTTCATTATGAAACTATATAAATTATCGTTTGCACTTTTGCTGGGCCTTGGCACTCTGACATCTTGCGAAGACAAGCTTGAACTCATCAACCCCAACCAGCAAACCACTGCCACCTTTGGCAAGACTGCCTCCGACCTGGAGGAATGTGTCATCGCCGCATACAACCACATCCGCATGGAGGGTTCATACGCCCGTGTGGGCTATGGATACGACCTGTGCCGCGGCGACGAGGTGTGGAACTCAAGCCAGGTGTGGTATCTGGCATACGACGACTTGAACGCTCCCGCTACTGAAGAGATGACCCAGTGGGTGTGGCGTGAATGGTACTATACCATCAACGTTTGCAACTTCATCCTTTCGCGCACTGGCGGCGAAGGTGATGTCCTTGACGAAAACATGAAGAGAGTCAAGGGACAGGCGCTGTTCCTGCGCGGACTGAGCTACTACAACCTCGTGGGCTACTACCAGAACCCACCGCTCATCACCGACTATAGCCAGTATGGCTCACTTGACGGACTTTATGCCTCCAACAGCAGCTACACAGATGTGCTGAATCAGGTGGAGAAGGACTTCTCTGAGGCGATGAAGCTGTTGCCCAGCAGAGATATCGGTGGCGAGTGGGCAAAGGGGCGTGCCACATGTGGTGCCGCAGCCGGATATTATGCCCGCGCACTGATGATGAACCACAAGTACAGCGATGCATTGGCAGTGCTCAAGTCCATCATGTCAGGTGCTTACGGTCACTATGAGTTGATGAAGAACTATGGCGACAACTTCCGTGAGGGCTCACAATACGAGAACAATGCAGAGAGCCTCTTCGAGGTGCAGTTCCTGGACTATGGCTCGCAGGGCACCGACGAGGAGTGGACACCGGTGAACACCAGTTCCAACGCCACACAGGCACATGCCATAGAGAGCAACTTCTGTCCAGGCTCGTTCGGTGGATGGGCTGACTTGTCGGCTTCACCATGGCTCTACCATCTCTTCAAGCAGGAGCGCACCACCGAGGGCAAGCTCGACCCACGACTCTACTGGACCATCGGAACCTACGAGGCAGACTGGGAAGGCTTTGAGAATGGCAACGTATGCTACAAGAAGGCAATGGATGTCACTGAGAATGTAATCACCAACAACAACAATGGTGGCCTGCCCATTGCCAAATGGACAAACATGCGCACAAACATGTATGAGTCGGTGGTAACAGGCTTGCACTGCGGAATCAACCTTCGCATGATGCGCTACAGCGACGTGCTGCTGCGTGCTGCAGAATGTGAGAACGAAGTCAACGGACCAACACAGCAAGCCATCGACTGGATAAACCAGGTGCGCAACCGTGCTCAGCTGCCCAACCTGAAGCTCTCTGACTTCAACAGCAAGGACAAGCTCTTCGAGCAGATAGCCAACGTGGAGCGTCCAAAGGAGTTCGGATGCGAGTTCGGACGTGGCTTCGACCTCATCCGCTGGGGCTTCTTCTACAGCGCCGACCGCTTGAAGCAGCTTAAGGCACATGGCACAGTGATGGTAAGCAACGACCCAACCTTGGTGAAAGAACAGTTCGACTATGACGGCCTGCCCAAGGATGACAACGGAAAGTTGGAGAAGCCATTCAAGACTTCATACGACACGTTTGTGCCAGGACACGAGTTCATACCCATCTACCAAGGTCTGCTCAATGCAAACCCCAACTTGAAGGGCAATTCGGCAAACACCAACACCAACAACGCCACTTTCTTCAGTGAGCAGGGATGGACCTTGCATCCCGTGGTGAACCTCTGAACAATAAGCAATAAACGTGAAACATTAAAGACTTAAATGATTATGAAAAAGATATTATTTTCCGCAATAACAGTTGTTTGTTGCTGTTTATTGGTTATTGGAACGGCTGGATGCGAGGGTGGAGACCTGTACTCCGTCGATGCACCCGACTGGATTTCTGCCAAGGCAGACTCGATAGCCAGAGCCAACACTCCTGCTGAATTGGAAGGCATGATGGAAGATGTCTATACCATTGGTGCCACCGACTATTCCACTGGCTGGTGGGCAGCATTCTCCAAGTATTATGTAGTTCCCGATGGAAAGGTGTGGAATGGCGTGTTCAACCTGAACATCAACCCCTCGGCATCCAACACCTACAAGAACTTCGCGCTGATTCTCTGCAACGACGAAGACCGCGGGGCTGCAAACTACAAGGAGTATGGCGCCATCCGCTTCGACAACCAGCCGAGTGGCAACTCTGAATGGGGCGATTACATCAACCGCGACAACGTGCAGAGTACCCTGACTTTCGAAACTGACACCGACGAAGGTGTGGACAAGTTGGGAGGAAAGGTGGTACTGACCATAGACCGCTCAACACCTAACGCCTTTATCGTGGTGATGACGAACGGTGTGGTGACGAAGACTTACACTCAAACGAGTCCTCTCCCCAATCTCAATGCAGATGCAGCAAACACCAACATACGCGCCTTCTTGGTGCCTGAAGGTTCATATATAGGCTTCCTGCAGACCAATATCGAACCTATTGGCGGCTGCACCTCGGCTGAGGACAAGTTGCCTCTGTCGATGACACTCAATGGCGTGCCACGCAAGGTGCTGCTCGGCACTGATATGGCTGAAGCATTCGCCAACGTCACTGCTACTGTGGAATTCGAACAGGCAGTTACGAAGATAGTGCCGGCTGCCGAACTGACGCTGCAGACAGTGCCCGATTTGAACAGTCTGGGTACCAAGTCGATTGTTGCCGTATATAACAAGAGTTACAAGGGCGAGAATTGCAATCCTGTCATCGCCTCTGCACAATTCGAGGTGGTGGACAAGATGTACACAAGCATTGGTGCTACCGACAACAGCACTGGCTTCTGGGGCGCACACTCCGAGGCTGTCAAGGTGGCTCCAAGAGAGACCGTCGTAACAACCTTCACCAACTACACCAACGGTGGCGGCAACTGGAACAACTTCGTGATTGTCCTTGCTTCTCAGGATGGCTCCACCGAGTATGGCGTGCTACGTGCTGACAACTGGGGCTGGGGTACCGGCTGGGGAGGTGAGGAACTATCCTCCAAGTGCTGGCCAAGCGGCGGACAGGTTGACTGGGCTTCATGGCTCGCTGCCATGGATGGTGCAAAGGTTACCTCGTATGTCACCAACAACGGCGACGGAACAGCTGATGTTCGCTTCGTAATGGTGGGCAACGACGGCAATACCTACACTCAGGACTACCTCGGACTGAACACCGTCACCAACCCCGATGACTTCTACTTCCACTTCACCGTGGACGGCAGCCATCTGGAGTTCGACGACGTATTAGGTGCTGAGGACAACACCACTGGCTTCTGGGGTGCTCACTCCGAGGCATTCCAAGTGCCGGCAGGACAGACCCTCACACGCCGCTTCAAGAACTTCACCAACGGCGGCGGCAACTGGAACAACTTCGTGATCGTCCTTGCATCTCAGGATGGCTCCACCGAGTATGGTGTGCTGCGTGCCGACAACTGGGGCTGGGGCACCGGTTGGGGAGGTGAGGAACTCGCTTCCAAGTGCCAGCCGAGTGGCGGACAGACAGACTGGGCTTCATGGCTCGCCGCCATGGATGACGCCATGGTCACCGTGTCTGTCACCAATAATGGCAATGGTACAGCCGATGTCAGATGCGTCATGGTGGGCAACGATGGTCAGACATACACTCAGGACTACATCGGTCTGAACACCATCACCGATCCTCAAGACCTCTATTTCCACTTGACGGTTGACGGCAGTCACCTCATCTTTGAATAGTAGGGAATTGGAAAACCTCTGAATAGTACGGGGCTGGTTGTGACGGCCTGCCCCGTTTTTCAATAAATAGCCTGTTGACTGTATTATTTGATGAGTCCCTCGGCTTGATGATGATTAATAAAGAATACCTATTTCCAGAAAAAATGACACACAAATTTATTGTTGCCCTAACATTCTTGGCAGTATGCTTGACGAGTGCCGCACAAGGACCGCGCCGTGGCTTTCCACGCGAAGCCTTCACTACCGATACACCCATGGCTCACGACCCCGTAATGGCAAAGGATGGTGACACGTATCACATCTATGCCACGGGCATGGGCATCCAGCACATGACCTCCAAGGACCGCAAGACGTGGACCGTGCTTCCACAACCGGTGATGACTGTCATCCCTGGTTGGACCACTGATTCCGTACCTGGCTTCAACAGCCATGTCTGGGCTCCCGACGTAATACAATGGCATGGCAGATGGTGGATGGCATACAGCTGCTCCACGTTCGGCAAGAATGGCTCCGCCATCGGTCTGCTCAGCAGTCGCTCGTTAGGTGCCAACATGTGGAAGGATGAGGGATGCATAGTGACCTCACGTGAGAAGCGAGACAACTGGAACGCCATAGACCCTAACTTCGTCATCGACGATAAGGACACGCCATGGCTCGTATGGGGGTCGTTCTGGGACGGCATCCAACTGGCACGTCTCGACTCCACCATGCACATCGCAAAGGGTGAGAAGCCCCGAACCATCGCGCGCCGCTATGACCCGAACTTCAAGCCTACGGAGCCGAATCCCACATCAAAGTATGCGGGCACAAACGCCATAGAAGCTCCGTTCATCTTCAAGCACGGCGACTTCTTTTATCTCTTCGTGTCGTGGGACTATTGCTGCCGTGGTGCAAAGAGCAACTACCGCGTGGCTGTTGGGCGCAGCAAAAACGTTGAAGGACCATATCTTGACCGCACAGGCAAGGACATGGCAAATGGTGGTGGCACTATCTTCTTGGAAGGTGACAAGAAAGAATGGGAGGCTGCCGGACATTGTGCTGCCTACAATTTCGATGGAGAGGACATCTTCATCTGTCATGGCTACAGTGCCACGCAGAACGGAGCCGCCATGCTCATTCAGCGTCCCATCAGATGGACTGCCGATGGCTGGCCTGAGCTTTGAAAATTGTTTTTGAGCGGTGGTTTTGCCACCGCTTTTTCTTTCTCCGTATGCGGTAGCTCCACCACCGCTTTTTTCTTTCTCCTTTCTCCTTTCTCCTTTCTCCGTATGCAGTTTTTCTGCCTCTACTTTTTTCTTTCTCCGTATGCGGTGGTTCTGCCACCGCCCCTTTTATTCACCATTCCGAAAACGCTAAAGCCAATGAAAAACATGCCTGAAATGTGGAATTTTATCCAAACTGGTATGAAATGTAGGATTTTATCCATAATTTTGCACAAGAATTCATGCTTTTAGACATTTCTTGTCATTATCAACCAACCACAAAAAAATGAAACAAATCTTTTCTGTCGTGTTCCTGTTATTGTTGTTGCATGTTCCCGCAATCGCACAACATGACACAATCGACATCAGCGGCAACAACACATCTTCGAGTTATGTGACATACGAAAAGAATATTTCCTTGCCTGAGGGAAAGACCACCGACGTGCTCATGGCACGTTATACATATTTTAATCCTTACATTTCGGGCAAAGGCACGCTCAACCTGTATGCAGGAGGCGAGCGCTGCTATTTAGGTACGGCAAAGGGTGCAAGTTACCCCGACTGGACACACTACACAGGCGACGTGCATGTCTTCCCCTACAAGGTGAATTCGCCTTCAGCGGGCTATTTTGGCATCATCATGGCTCATGGAGGGAAAACATTCAGTGTGGAAGATGTGGATGGCAGCATCTCTGGTGGCAAGGTGAACAAGATGATGGAAAACAACAAGGTGACGCTGCATGATGGGGCAACGTTAGCTTGCGAGAGTGGTACGAGAGGGTTCAGGTTCGGAGAACTGCAGACAGAAAAAGGCTCCACCATCATGGGGTATATGAAAAAAGGAACATACAATTCCTATTTCCTGGTGGGGCATCTCAATACAGATGCTGTCTTGGCAGGTACAATAGCTCCTCCAGATTACAGCGACCAACATCATGTAGGACTGCTCAAGGAGGGAAAAGGTACTTACCGCATTACGGGCAACCAAAACTTCATTAGCGGTGCACTGAGAGTGCTCGAAGGCAAGGTGCTTGTTATGAACGACAGGGAGGAGGCTGAATCCAAGAAACTAAGAGGCGCCACTGGAGGAATGACAGACAACAACATGGCTGTTGCTCTGGTCTTTGAAAAAGGCATCCTCGGAGGTACAGGACATGTGGGAGGCACAGTGGACAACTATGGGACAATAGAGCCTGGCGACAATGCAATAGGTGCGCTGACCATCTGCAACTATGCAAATCCAGCAAAAGAGACACACCTGTATGTGAGACCGGCTTCGGTGTTGAGATTCAAGGTGAAGTCTGCTGAACTATATGACCAGTTGAATGTGGGAGGACAAGTGAAGTATTACAACATATCACAAGACTTCAGCGTGAGCGATAAGATGCCTGTGGTGGAGGTGCTGCTCGACGATGAGGCTGACGTGAAAGTGGGTGATGAATTCAAACTGCTCACCGCTCATGGCAAGACTTCGCAAGCAGGGGAGTGGCAGTTTGATGTCAAGATGCCTTCTCGATACACCTGGCAACTCGCAGAGGTAGAGAATGATGGGGAGTATGCATTGGTGCTCAGACTGTTGTCTCTGCAAGATGCTGACCCTGGCGACAATCCAGGGGAAGACCCTGGCGACAATCCAGATGACAATAGGATGGGGGCTTTCTATGATGATGGAATAGACGATGCCACCGACAACACCACATTGAGGGTGTATGCCGATAGGAATGGCAAGCATATAGGCACTGCCATCTCGACATGGAAGAACGACGTGACAAACGAAAACTTGCCTGAAACCAAGATGGCAGGACAGGAGTTCAACATGCTCGTGGCGGAGAATGAGATGAAATTCGACGCTCTGGAGCCTTCACGTGGACAATTCTCGTATGGTGGTGCCGACAACCTCGTGAATTTCGCAAGAAGACACAACATGGAGATGAGAGGGCACTGCTTGGCTTGGCATTCGCAACTGCCAGAATGGGTGTCGAGCGACGGAAAGAAAAATGACAAGAACTGGAGTCGGCAAGAAGCTCTCGACATTCTCGAGAAACATATCACACAGGTGATGAAACACTTCAAGGGAAAGGTGAAGGAATGGGATGTGGTGAATGAATGTCTCGACGACAACCAGACCACCGTGCGCTCCAACCCCGAAGGATATGACCTGCGCACCACCGTGTGGACAAGAGCCATTGGCGAGGACTTCATCGACTCTGCTTTCGTCTTCGCACACCGTGCAGACCCCGACGCCGTGCTGTATCTTAACGACTATGATGTGGAGATGCAGGGAAAAGCCAAGTCGATGGCTTTCTACAACCTTGCAATGAGACTTAAAAAGAGTGGCATACCCATCCATGGAGTGGGACTGCAATGTCACTTCTCAATCGGAGACCTCGACTCGCTGAAGCTCGACAAGACCGTGAAGATGTTTGGCGAGGCAGGGATGAAATGCATCATCACCGAACTCGACATGGGAATTCCTTCCACCACGGCTGACAACTTGAACAAACAGGCGCGCGACTATAGGGTGCTGACCGACATCATGCTCAACCACGACAACTGTCCCAACATGGTGATTTGGGGGTTGAAGGACAATGACAGTTGGCGAAATGCCTCAAACCCGTTGCTCTTTGATGCAGGACTGAAAAAGAAACCAGCATATTATGCCGTGAGGTCGGCTCTGAGGCATCGTGACTTGGTGAAAAACGACATCCCTGAAACCATCGTCACGAAAAATGTCAATAATAAAGGTGTATATGACATTTATGGACGAAAGGTTAAGGGAAATGACCTGCTTCCAGGTATTTACATCATGGATGGAAAGAAAATCGTAATAAAATAAAAACATGAAAAAATTAGTCTTCTTAACATTTGCAATTGCTATAATGCAATGTGCGTTTGCTTCTAACTTTCCATTCGGGAAAGGTCGTCTCGTAGTGAAAAAAGTGGCTTGGAATGCTGTCAGAATACAGTATTTTGAAAGTGATGACACCGACATGTTGCCAGAATGGGTGTATGTGGGTGATGAGGAGGTGAAAACCGACGACATTGACGTAAAGGTGGATGCACAACGCATGGTGGTGGAAGTGACTGGCAAGGACGGAAAGACAGTGTTCACTGCCACTGACCATCGTCTGAACCCCATGACAGTGGCAGGCGAAAGTGCTTTTGAGGCTTCGTTGACTTTCAATTCACCTAAAGGGGAACACCTCTTCGGACTTGGGCAGTTCCAAGATGGCTATGAGGATATAAGCGGCCTGATAAGGCGGTTGACGCAGGTCAACACGCAGATATCAATACCCATGGTGGTGTCGAACAAGGGATATGGGGTGCTTTGGAACAACTACGGACTGACAGACTTCAACCCTGCCAACAACGAGGTGGTAATGCAAAAGTCGGAGGATGTGGGGAAAAGCGAATTGGTGAATGTCACATCTACTGAAGGTGGAAAGCAGGAGATGAGGCAGCACAACATGTTCGAGGCAACCCTGCAAATAGAAGAGGCTGGTGAGTATGCCCTGCTCCTGGATGTGGGACAAAGTATGGCAAGAAGGCACAACCTTGTTGTGGATGGCAAAACGGTGATAGAAATGCAAAACACATGGCTTCCTCCCACTGCATCTACAAAAATATACTTGACAAAGGGAACACACACCCTGAAGGCTGAACTGACGAGAAATGACAAGCCTAAGGTGTTGTGCAAGAAAGTTGACAACCAGACAGTGTTCCGTTCACCGGCAGCAAAGAAAGTGGACTATACCGTGTTCGTGGGGAATGCCGACGAGGTGATTGCCTCTTACAGACAACTGACAGGACAGGCAAAACTGCTGCCAAAGTGGGCATATGGATACATTCACTGCCGTGAAAGATTCCACTCACAGGACGAACTGCTTGCCACGGCTTCCAGATTCCGCAACGAACAACTGCCCGCTGATGTAATGGTGCAGGATTGGCAATATTGGGGAAAGTATGGTTGGAATGCCATGAAATTCGACGAGGCGCACTATCCTAACCCCAAGGCAATGACGGACAGCCTTCATGCCATGAACATGCGACTGATGGTTTCAGTATGGTCGAAGATAGACAAAAACTCAGAGGTGGGTAAGATGATGCTGAAGGACGGCAACTACATTCCCAACACCGACTGGGTAGATTTCTTCTCACCCAAGGCTGCAAGTGCCTATTGGCAGAATTTCAGTCAGCGGCTGGTACCTTTAGGCATTGACGCTTGGTGGCAGGACGCCACCGAACCGGAAAACGACGACTTGGTGGGCAGACGCGTGAATGATGGCAAATGGGCTGGAGAGAGGGTTAGAAACATCTATCCACTGCTGGTAAACAAGACTGTCTATGAGGGTCTGAGACATGATGCTCCTGCCAATAGACCTATGATTCTCACCAGATGCGGGTTCTCTGGAATACAACGGTATGGGGCCGCCATGTGGTCGGGCGATGTGGGCAACGACTGGGAGGCTTTCCGCCGACAAATCACCGCCGGACTTGGTATGCAGGCAGCAGGATTGCCTTGGTGGACGTATGACGCCGGCGGCTTCTTCAGACCAGGCAACCAATACAAGGACAAGGAATACATCGAGAGGATGCTCAGATGGGTGGAGACTTCGGTCTATCTGCCTCTGATGAGAGTGCATGGATACATGAGCAATACAGAGCCTTGGAACTATGGGGCAGAGGCTCAGGGCATTTTCAAGAGATGTCTCGAAGAAAGATACCGACTGCTGCCCTACATCTATTCCAACGCTGCTGACGTGGCATTCAAGGGGTACACCCTCATGCGGCCATTGGTGTTCGATTTCCCCAACGACGAGGAGGCAATGAAAGGTGGACAGCAATTCATGTTCGGACCGTCGCTTCTCGTTTGTCCCGTCACCGCTCCCAATGTCAAGAAATGGAAGGCATACCTGCCTGAATGGAAGGCTGGATGGTATGAGTTCATTAATGGCAAGCATCATGATGGTGGAAAACATGTGGACGTGGATGTTGACATGGCATCAATACCTGTCTTCGTAAAGGCGGGCTCCATCTTGCCTTATGGTATTAATAGGCAACATACAGGTGAGAACCCTGGCGCGCCTCTCGACATACGCATTTATACGGGTGCTGACGCAACATTCTCTCTATATGAAGACGATGGCACCTCCAACGCTTACGAAGAGGGACAATACAGCAGGATTGAGTTCACTTGGGATGACGCCAAAAAGACGCTTACAATAGGGAAGAGAAACGGCTCTTTTGAAGGAATGCCACGTAAAAGGATTCTAAACATCTTGGTGAACGGCAAGTCCGTGAAAAAGGTTGAATACAAAGGAAAAAAGGTCGTTTTGAAGAACATGTAAACCTTTTGCTTATAATGTTAATCTTTTATAATAGTGAATTTCATTTAAGGAAATTGGCTACCTTTGCCGAGATTTAGCGAATGCTTACATATATATCAAAGAATTTGACATGAGAAAATTTTTAACATTGCTTATCGCATTCTCGGTTTTGGGAGGGATGACTGCCGCATGGGCTCAAAGTAGTGGATACAACAGATTGAAAAATATGGCGACAGGTCATGTGGCAAATCTGGAGAGCCAATATGTCTTCTCACCAAACGTGACAATGGAACAGGCCGCTTCGCTCCCTGGGACGGTGGCTTACATTGAGTTTGAGGATGGTACGATGTCCAGCTTGAAGGCGCAAAATGTGGATTTGGTAAATGTCGTGATACCGACAGTAAAAGCCATGATTCCACAAATGATTACAGAGGAGGTGTTTGTCTCGCTCAAAGACTCTGTAATAGGAATGGTCAAGACTTACATGTCGGGAGCCATGGGAACAGTGCTCGCGGGGCATCTTTCTCGTTATTCATACGACAACTTCCTCGATTATGTGGATAATATGGACACCAACATGTATGTGGAATCCACAGATGCAGGCTGTTATCTGTATCTGAATTCACCCGAATTCGAGGCTCTTGCCTCGTACTGCAAAGACAGTGTGCCCGAGAAGTGCCTTGCGAACTGGAATGATGATAACATCAAGCTTCCGGAAGATTACAAGGTCACAGAACTTCAGGTCGAAGGCATAGGCACCTATATCTCGAATGTTTATTCGCAAGGGAAAAACATATACGGATATCCGTCTGCAAATGGCAGCCACGGAGTGATCGTATCCGTGAATTCGTCAGCTGCGATCTCTTCGCAGTCACAGAACAAGAACGGCTCTTGGGAATTTGTTAAGACCATGATGTCTTATGATATCCAAAGCATTGATCCCAAATATGCATATGATTCCTCGATCAATCTCAAAGCCCTTAAGGAAAGGGGCAGCATGGCAATTGCCGATTACAACAGGATCGTTCAGGAATACAAGAATATGGACAGCTACGCGCTTGAGAAGGCCAGGATGATGGGTGGGGTGATCCCTGATAAAGAGATAGACCAGACTGCAACAGACGCTTATCTTGCACTTCTTGACAAAGCTACGGATGTATACCGCATCGACAGAAATGTCCTTCTGATCACCAAGGAAGAACTGCCGGCATATTATACCGGCCAGAAGGATCTTAATTCTGTTATCACGATCGCTCAGGACAGGGTCCAGAAAGTGATGGATGAGAGAGGGTAAATTCATTCATAATTGCACTAATGATGCTCTTGTTTCAAAGGATTAATAAATTACTATAGTGGACATAATTCACTTGATGAAGTGATTTATGTCATGACCAGCGAAGTAATTATTGTTTGTTGAACAGGGGTAATAGTATGAATAGAAATCGTAAAGCTGTATCTTTGATATGTTTT
>ONAG01000068.1 GCA_900315745.1 uncultured Prevotellaceae bacterium | reverse complement strand
TCTTGCCAGGCCGTTCACCTCCACCGGTTGTCTGTCGATTCGTTTTCCCATGATGACATCGTTCCAGTCTTTGTAACCTTTTGGAGCTTTCATGACCGACACCGAGTATCGAGTATCGACATGTCTGCGGAATTCCTCCATTGACACCATGTCGTTGGGTATGGAGAATTGTATTTTGTTGTCCACCGTGAAGTTGTACTTCTTTCCGGCGGGGATGGCCGCGAATTCTCTACCTTCGAGGAGCATCATCATGCGGATGCCGTAGATGCGTCCTGCCAGGTCGTTGTCGAAGCAGTCGTAGGCCTTCGCCTTTCCGTAGTACTGCATCGCGTTGAGGATCTGGTTCTTGGAGAACGCCCCTCCCGTCGCCACGAAGGCGCTCTGCTCGAGGTTGATGAGGTTCTTCCTCAGTTGGTACATCGCCATGAGGTCATACGGGCTCTCGGCGAAGTAGACCGCCGTCACGTTCTGCGGGTTCCCGCGTGTGAAGTCGATGGACCATACCGCGTCGGTGGAGTTCGACCCCGCCGCCTTGCTCTTGAAGTTGTATCCCCTCAGTTCCAGTCCCACGATGTCGCTGCTGCCCGGGACTCGGTAGGGGAAGCCCAGGTTGATGGCCATCCACCTGTCCTGTCCCTCTCTTTTCGACTCCTGCCAGTGGGACACCCTCATGAGGTTCTCGCTGAACACTTTTACGGTGCTGAGGTGGATCTTCCTGGACTTGAAGAGCTGCTCCATCAGGAACTCCCGTCCTTTGAGCGTCTCTATGCTGTAGCTGTCGAGGCTGAACGGCTTGGCGTTTTTGTTCTCCTCCGTCCATTTGGAGGAAGTCTCCAGCTGGCTTGTCTCCGCCCCTGCGAAGTGTGCGAGGATGCGGTAGGTGGAGTTGCCGAAGCGGGACAGCTCGTTCTGGTTCTCACGCACGAAGTTCACCACGTCGCCCTTGCCCCCTTTGTGACGGAAGAACCCCATGCGGTCGTTGTTCCCCGGGTTGCATATCACGATGGAGTCGATCTTGCGTCCGCTGCCGTCGGTCTTGACCATGACGGGGAATTTCCGTCCTTGCTTGATGTCGAGTTTGTAGCCCAGTTCGGCGGCCACGTCCATGATGGAGACCCGGCTTTTGAGTTCGCTGTAGGGGATGAATTTGTTGGTCATTGTCAGGGAGTATTCTGTTGATTCTGTTGTTGTGTTTCAGGCGGGTGTGCAGTTCATGGGGCGTTGTTTATGGTCAGGTGTCGTCGAGGGAGTAGCGTCTTGCCATGGTGCTCTTCCGTGCGACCGAGTTCTGCTGTCTTGGCGGTTCCTGGAGCCGGTATTTCTCCACCAGTTGTTCGTTGGTCATCTCGCCTTTCTTGTAGCTGATGGCGTCAGCCTGTTCGATGGACTTCGCCGTCACCGTCTGTCCGTTGACCATTCCCGATACCTTCCAGTTGCCCTTGCTGTCAGCCCACACCGCCAGGCTCTCGACATGGATGGACGTGTGCCTTCCGTCCTGTCTGTTGCGGTCGAGTGTCTCCATCACGTCGAGCTTGGGCTGGACGGCCTGTGTGGACACGGATAGGGTAGGGGTTGTGGTGCGTTTCCGCGATATTGCCACGTCTTGTCCCTTGGTGTCGATGACCTTTGCCGTGAGGTCGCGGCGGGCGAGTTCGTTGAACACCGCATGCATCCGTTTCTCGGGGATGGAGAGGTATTGCACCATCCTCTTGTTGACCCTCATCCGTTTGGCTTCCATTCCCAGGATTCTGGCTGTCTTCCTTGCGTCCTTGTCGAACGTCTGGAAGTAGGTGCCACGGCGGTCTTCTCTTCTGATGAAGATGATGTCGGCGTCTCTCTTCCTGTTCCATGCGGTCATCGCCTGTATGATGTGTTGTCGGACATGGGCGAAGTGTGCGGCCCTGATGTCGAGGGCAGTGTCTTGGGAGAGGTCTTGTCGCAGGCCGCCCTTATGTCTGAGTGCCTCTTGCTGGACGCGGGTTGTCTTTCGCTGGTGGACATACAGGCTGGCGCGAAGGGCTTTCTGCCTCTCGCGTCTGATGATCAGGTCACGGAACATGATGTTGTTCTTCACATGGCTTGTTGTTGATAATCTGTCTGTCTCGTTCATTCCATCTTACAACGAAGTTTTGGTTGTCGGAAGTCCTTGTGTGGCGGCGGGAGGGGAAGCGGATGAAGGTTTCCTTGTCGGCTTTCTCCACACTTCCAACGTTCAGTCCACGGGCTTTCCTGAAAGGATTTGTCCTGTAGCAGGAGGGGAAGGAAAGTAGGTTGCCTTGCTCGTCTCCGGATAATCGCAAAAAGGACCTGTTGTCATATACTTATAGTAAAGTATTGAATAATGACGAAAAAATATGGGGAGGTGAGGACGTGAAGGGAAAGAGGCTGAGTGTCAGGAGGCGGTCGAAATTTTCGACCGGTTCGACCGAAAAATTGTTTTTTTCGTCATTTTTCTCTCGCCTGTACCACGATTTGTCTATGGCGAATAGCTACGGCGGAACAGATTAGATATTTGTATAGTTTTAATAACTTTGTACCCCATAATGTTTGAAATGCAGGTAAAGAAGGAGGGTATTTGTACTATGTGGCGCAAAACGTTAATGTAAGTTAATAGTATCAAGGGTGGCGTGACATTTCGCCGTCCACAGTCTATATAGAATAGAATGACAAACGACAAACAGATGTTTAAACACCATATCCATAGCAGGAGGGTCGAGGACTTTGCGCCGATGATAAGTCAGTACGGTCCTGCGCTCATGGCATTTGTCGGCCGTATTGTCACCATCCAGGAGGATGCAGAGGACGTGGTGCAGGAGGCTTTTGTGACAGCCTACGAACATCTGGATGACTATGCCCCGGAAAAGGCCTCACTGAAGACATGGCTTTACCGGATAGCATATCACGAAGCTCTGCATCATTTGCGACGACGAAAACGGCTGCTGGAGATACCTATCGTGGTGGGCGAGGATGTTCCAGACGAGTTGCCGGATAGGACGACAGCCGAACAGTTGGATGAAGCCATCCATGAACTGACACCCGAAGACCAGATGCTCTTGCAGCTCTATTACTTCGACCAGCGCCCCCTGAAAGAAATAGCTTACATAACAGGTACGGCAGATGACTCTCTCAATCGTGAAGTATCACGGCTCAGCAGCCAACTTCACCGAATACGTCAACGACTAAGGATCATTCTAACACGCTTGAACGATGAATAACGAAGAACTTTTCCGCCAGGCTTTGCAGCGACAGAACGACCGTGCCTCAGAGATGAAGATGCCCGACGATATGGAGCAGCGTGTGATGAAGCGCATCAAATCCAAGTCAAGACCATCTCGTTGGCTGTACGCTGCATCCATCAGTGCCATTGCAGCCGGTCTACTGATACTGATAGGCTTCTCCCTGTTCATAAAGGATGGCAAATCAGATAGTGAAGAGCCGGTTGTGGCGCAGCAAAAGGAGCAACGAGACAGCACAGAAAAAGTTGAAGTGGAATCACCGATGCCGATGATTGCAAAAGACATACCCGTTGTGGCTCAGAACAACAAAGAGCAACATGCTGTTAACATCGTAAAGCAACCAGTAAAGGAGAATGAGACGATATCTGTTGTGACAGACGATGACAAGCTCAACTATTACATTTCTCAACTCGAAGCAGAGATGGAAGCGGTCGACGACAGCGTAAGGTCGGCTCATCTTGAAAAACTCATCGCTGCCGACAACCGCTTGCAACAGTTAGTCAACCGCATTGTGAAAGACGATGCAGAGCGGGCTATGAATGAACTACAGAAAGACAGTACTGCCAATTATATCAACTTCTAAATGAACGACAACAAAATGAAAAAGCAATTATTGATGGTGGCTCTCCTGCTGATGCCTGCAACATGGCTTCACGCCCAGGAGAACAAGCATGCCCAAGCCATGCGCACTGCTTTTGTAGAAACGATATACGGCAAGTTTCCAAAGAACATCGAAGCCAAGTTGAAAAGTTATAACGAAGACTCCATCACAGTGGCTTGGGGCGAATGGGGCTGCCTGGACGGTGGCGGTCTGGTGCCCAAGGAGAAAATCCACGTGGTGAAACTCTCTCAGACCAAGTCGAACGTCACAGCATCCATTGGACCGCTGTATATCGATGGCCATCGTTTTTCATTCAATCAGGTGCCCGGTGACCCCACGCTGCCGCTACGTCCCATGCTCGAAGCCTTCGACAAGCAGGCACCCTTTGCCAACAGTTATTACAGTTATATGGCTGGTGATGAGCAGGCCGTCTTCCCGGGTGTCAAGATTGCCTGGGGCGAGCAAGGAAAGACATTCCCCTTACAACTCTACCCATCAATGAATACCCGCATCATCAGTTTCAAGGATGATGACGGTTTCCGCTCCACCTACCTTCTCACATGGACGGATACGGAACTGACCGATGGCGATGCCAAGCACAAACGCTATATGGTGGAAGGCATCATCTACGAGTTCCATAGCCCGAAGATAGACAATGCACCGCAAATGAAATCTTACGACCCCGATGAATACTTGAACAGGACAAACACAGGCTTAGGTGTGGCGCACAATTTGGTGCGCGGGCTCCAAAAGAGCGATCCGGAACGTGCCAAAACCTTGGAGACCGATACCGTGATGGAGAAGAATTACGGCTACACATACCAGGAGATGGTGGCGAAACTCAATGGTTCGTCAGAGATACCCAATGTGTATACCAGTTACGATGCCCTACAGGCAAAAGTGCAACGTATGTGGGACCTGAGCCGCACCGCCGACATGACCGAACTGGAGGCCATACTACACACGTTGAACAAGGAGGTTGGCAACTACCCATTCCTGCTTTCTTGCCAACAAGCCGACAAACTGTGTGGCATGGCAGATGCGTTGGAGGCCATCATCCCCCCAGGACAGAGACAGCAAGTGGCTTCAGCCCGTAAAAACATCAATGCCAAAAGAAACTTGACGGCAGAGATTGACAGCCTTGACGAGCAAGACCAGGACTACCTGAACCGCAATTTCTGGAAAATCACCCACGACCCCGTCGTCTATGCCGAAACCCAGTTCACAGCCCGTGGAGAGCATTATAGCGGAAATGAGCAGAAGGGCTATCTTGAAGTGAGAGGTGATGCAGTCAAGGGATTCGAGGCAGAGACCACGCTGAAAAACCTGCGTCCGGGCCGCTATCGTGTCTCTGCCGTGGTGCGTGCCTCTAGGGCAGAGCATTCCAATGTCTATATCTTCGCCAAGACGGGCAATGGCAATCTCTGCACCAAGGAGATTCCCGCCATGGGAAATACAGGTGGCAACGTCTGGTTCTCTGCACTATGCCGCTTTGAACAGCGTGCCGGCAATCATGACTTCGTTACCGCTCTCGACATCGACAAGACCACGGCTAATGGTGGACAGGGCTTTGGCTGGAACCGCATCTGGTTGGATGAAGTCACCGTCCATGACGACGGCAACCTGACCTATGGTGTCAGTACCCGTCCGGAGATTACCGACTCCCGACAGATCAACAGTTCTTGGTTCTCTGCTTGTGACTTTATCGTCGAGCGCATCGGCGATTAGGTTTCGGGAATTGTTCTTTTTCCTCTCGTATGTGCCACGACTTTGTCTCCTTCGAACCTTAGGCACTCGGGAAAAGGGTTACAACAAGAGTATCATAGGAAAAGAAATATTTGACAGATTTTAATTCATAAGTTTCCCGGGATATGGCATGGACCGCAGTGATGCGCTCCATGTTTTGTCCGTATAATGATATTCTTATGAATTATGAAGATACCGTTGTATGCATCATCTCTGTTAGAAGCAGAACACGAGGCCGATGTTGCACACCCCGAGGCATCCATAGCCCAACTCGTGGAAATACTTCACCGGGGCGGCTCCCAAGCTCATGCCAAAGGGTGAGAGTTGGTATGCCATGCGCCATTTCGTGTTGTCAAAGCGCTCTTCGTGGGCGTTTCATCTTTCTATCTTCTCATCAAGTACCAAAGGTCCAGGCCCAAGCATAGTGAATTGGGATAAATGCCCGTGCCGTCATTCAATTCAAAAAGAGGGATCAGGCTTTGTGTGTAACTGATAGTCAAAGGGCCGATTCCTGCCATCACCTGCCAGTTGGCAGAAAAGCAATTTGCATGAATACGCCAATGATGTTTTTTATCATCATTCTGATGACCATAATAATATAAATCACGACCTGGTATGCAAAGGTCGAGTGACACTCCTGAAAGCAAGGAGAATCTGTGCCTTCTGTCTTGGACACCCAAAAGGACCGGGACTTTCAGGGTGAGGTATTTGATACTGCTGGAGCTCAATTTCTCCTCTGCTTCTACAAATTGGATTTTCCCGTCCTCTCTCGTCGCCTCATAGTTCCTGTCCAACCCGATGGTTCCCATGCCTACCTGCAACGCTGTTGTTGCACCAAAAATGTCACGGCTAAGCCCTTTCGACAATTGCAGCAGTGTAACGCCGGCTTCATTTTGACGAAGGAATCCTTTTTTTGTGGGTACGCCATCGGCTTTGTGTCCCATGATGCCGTCGCGTAGTGTCATGCTTCCCACCCAGAATGCAGGCATTTGTGGGTCAAACAACCTGGGGGTGTTTGAGTGTGTGGGGCACATGACATACGCCAGGATGACATGGCCTGTGTCAAAGAAAGCACGTGGTGGAACGCTGTCAATGCCGCTCTCGAGAATCGAAGCGTCCTGCGCTTTCATTCCTGCATCATTCTGTGCTGTCGACGTGATAGCCGCAAGTGCCAATACAAGGGTGGTCAAATACTTTTTCATTGCCGTATGAGTTGGTCGAATGGCCATATGGCGTTTGTGTTCACAAAAATAGTTTTTCATAAGGATAAAATCGACCATGATCTGGATTATTTGCTATTTGTAGGCAAGAGATCAGACAGGGATAGCTCGCCTATTTCCTTTCCTTTAGTCAAGGACTTGATTTCGCCTGTATAGGTGTCTATTCTTGCATCCAATTTGTAGAACACAATTCGATTATTGCATGCATCATCTTCAGCGGTAATGAATACGGGTCCTTTCATTATTCCCTTTGCGACGATTTTCCATCTGCCATTCTCATGTTGAAACACCTCGATATCCCAGATGGGTAGGCCCGACCCATAATTAAAGTAACGACAGCAATACCTTTTACCTTGAATTGCAAATTCCTTGGTTTCCACAGGAGGGGAATAGCGTCCTTTGCCATGGTATTCTTTCATTTCGCATGTATCAGCAAAGCTGACATGATCAAGGTCTTCCTTGCTCCTCCATTCAATTTCTTCCATGTGCGACCATTGTTCCACACTTCTGATTTTCTTCACGGTGTTTTCCGAGTACTTCGCTTCCAAACGTAGCTGATATTCATTATATACGGAATCCATCAGTTCGTTGGCATACTTGACAAAGGCTTCGTGCGCTTCGTAAGACGTTGCACGTTGGTCGCCGATGAAGAATTCCCATCTCGTCCCGTCCAAGGCACGACCCTCCTTCTCCTCCGCATTTCGGACTGCATCCAACCACCTCTCTTTCAGCTCCTGTGCCTCATCGTCAGTGATGGCGAGTGTACAGGTCTGCACTTGGGGAGCAAAGTAGTCGCGGATTTTTTTCCGTGGCACCACCTTGACCATGTCATTTCCCGCTTTCTTGAACTTCATGGTGGCCTCTCCGGCTTCATTATAGATGCTACGCCACGCCTTGGTGTAAACGAGTGTGTGGTTGACGGAATCGTATGCCAGTGATGATTCCGGCAGGAACGGGGTTGCCCGAATCACGCCGAATTGCGTGTTTTGTGGCACAAGCAACCTTTCCAACTCCTTTTCGTACAGTGAAGTGAAGAGTTTGTTCTCTTGTCCTGCAAGGGATGTGATGTCATAATGTATGTTCTTTTCATGAGGAATATCAGAAAAGGAGTAGGATGGTCGTTGAAAGCGGCACATCGCATACCAGAGGTCGAAGCCGATGGTAAGTGATGAAGGATAGGCCTTCGTGCCGTCGGCGAGTTTGAAATGTGGGGTGAGGTTTTGGGTGAAGTTGACAGTGAAAGGGCCGATGCCAGCTGTGACCAACCACTGTGCACCGACATGGGAGGTGTGAAAATGGTGGCTCTCCATTTCGTCACGCCCTTTGAAGCGATATTCATATTTACTGCCACCGACATAAAGGCCAAGTCCCGTTTGCAATGAGAGCCAGCGTTTTGGGGTTTGTACGCCCACCAGCAACGGTATGCGTAAATGGAAGGAGAAAAGGTCGTTCTCCTCCAACTCTGCTTCCGTTGCTTCGAAATCTATTCTTCCGCCCCGGCTCTTTGCAATGCAATGACGTGAAAAATTGTATGTAGAGCCTTCAAACTGCAAGCCTATGGAATAGCCTGCAATGCCTTTGTAAAGGTTTCTTGATAATTGCAGCATGGTCCATCCGGCATCCACCTGTTTGAAAAAGCCTTCCCTAAGATGGAACTGTGGTCGGTTGCCATGCATGATGCCGTCGGATATTCGCGAAGAGCCCATCCATACCATTGATGTTTGTGGTACATACCGTTCTTTGTCTTTGTCGTAATAGTGATGATCCCCATACGGAGCCATCAACGTGAACAATCCTCCTACACTCCACTTCCATTTTTCATCGGGAGCGGATTGTTCTTCCGTTTGAGCCATCCCCGAAAAGGCGACAAGCGCGAACATCAATGTGATGGCATGTCTCATGATCTTCTTGTCCTTGATGAATAGTTGAACATACGTTTGAATAACGTTGAAAGGTCCATTATCTTGTATTTCAACTTCCCTTTTGAGACGTCACATGTGACGTCTCTGCATAACTCCCCTTTAACTCCCGATAGGCTTCCTTACGACGATGGTGTTCCCTTCGAGTTGCAGATGGAAATGGTCGAAGCTGTTGAGCAAGGCCAGCACATCCCGGATGTCCTCGGAAGAGTCCCAGTTGAAATACAGGCGCAGGTCGGCAAGACCTTCCTCTTCGTATCTGACCTTCACGTTGTATGTTTCTGACATCCTGTCGAGCACCTCTCGCAAGGTCTTGTTTTCAAACAAGACGGTTTTAGCCACAGGGGTCGGTTCCTCCTTTGCCTTGTTTTCCACTTCTTCCTCTGGACGGCTGTTGGTGGAAACAGGTGTGGTCGTGATGGTCGGTTCTTCTTGTGACAGTCCCCCGATGATGTGGAATGCGGCATAGCCGAGTGCTCCCACGACAAACAGGACGATGATGACGGAGGCCGCCTTCCATATGAAGCCTTGGGGCTGCAAGAGGCTCGTCCTTCTTGCCTCCTTGGTTTGCAGGGCCTGTCTCACCATGACGATGGTCTCGTACAAAGCCAGGGTTTCCTTGTCGTTCAGGATGCATTCCATCTCGCTGTCCGTGTATTGTCCGGCATGGTCCAGCATGTCGAGCAAGGACTTCATTTTGTCTTCATTCATTTTCGATGAGCTATTTCGCTTTGAAATGTTGGCGTATCGTAGTCAGTGACTGTGAGAGGTATTTATAGACGGCGGCCTCGCTGATGTGCAGGCTTTCCGCTATCTCCTGGTATTTCATCCCATCGACGAACCTCATGTGGAGGATGTCGATGGCCCGTTTGTTCAACCATTGTTCCATGAACCGTTTCAGCCTTTCCGCATTCTCTCCTTCATCGTCATCCCCTTCCTCCAAGGTGCGCATGGTTACCAACCGTGTCACGCGTTGCCGCGTGTTCATCCTGTTGATGATGTTGATGCAGCGGTTCCTCACACACCTCAGCAGGAACGGCCTCTCCGTCGCGGTGTGGATGACGGTGTCTTCACGTGCCATGGCGGCAAAGACTTCTGCCACGACGTCACGGCTCTCCTCTTCGTCGTAGAGCAGCCTCCTTGCATGTTCCAGCATGTCGGCATGGTACCGGTTGTAGAGAGAAGCGAGTTCCTTTTCGTCCATGGGTTCCTATTCGATGAGTCCTTTCTCCCTCAGCAGGGGCAGGATGTTGGGGGGTGCCTCACGCTCGTTCTGGTCTTCGACCATGAAATACCTGTCAAGCAATGCCTTGTCGTCGGCAAGCAGCTTTCTCATCACCCCGTCGTTGATCAGCAACACTTCGGTGTATTGGCCGCCGGGGTTGGTGTCTAGGATGTAGCAGGCCTTGATCTTGATGTTTGATGACTTGGCTATCATCGCTCCCATCAATCCGAACGCAACATAGTTGTTTGTTTGCCGGCTGGAAGATTTCAGGTCAACGCGGTTGCTGATGAAGAGGATTTTTTTGCCTATGAGCGGCATGCCATAGGCAAACCCCTTTCCGAAAAGCACATTCTCGCATCTCATCTGGCTGAGGTTGACAAACAACGAATCTCCTTTTTGGATGACAAACGCCTCTTCTCTCAATTTCCTGTCGGTTTTCTTGTTGCCCGTGGTGAAACGATATTCATGTTTTCTCGTCCATAGCTGCTTCGAATGGGAATATTGCTTGAAGACGATGGATGGCAGTTCCGTCCAGTTATCCGACTTGTAGTCCTCGTAGCTTTTGCAATAACGGCTTTGTGCGTCAGCTTGGAGCGAAAATGCCGTCAGGATGAGAAAAAAGAAGAACTTCATATCCTATTTGTTTAGAAATGGAAGCATGCACCAATTTGGAAAGCCAGGCGCGCCACACCGTTTATCTCGTCTTTGTTATTACCATACCACCAAGGGTCATCTTCTTTTTCGCCCAGAAAGACGGTGATTTCCCTTAGTTTTGCACTGATGCCGAATTTGTCGGACAGCATGTATTCCAAACCGGCGGAATACTTGAAACCAACCCCCACCTCCGTGTCGTGCTCATTGAAGAAAGTGGAATATCCCAAGCCTATCTCCGTCATTCCACGCCATTTCCTTGAGAAATTGCCTGCATAGACGAACGAAGGGCCGACGAAGATCTGCGTGGCTTTCACGTCGGGATACTTGGTGGTGTTGTGAAGGACAGAGAACCCGAATCCGTATCCTTTCTTGAAGACACAGCTGTATTCGACTCCAAGTTCCAAACCCGTTCTCCATTTGTATGTTCCCTCGGAGGTGTAAACTTTCGATGTGACCCATGCCGGTCCCACGTCGAGCGAAAGGGTGTGGGTGGCGGATTTTGTTTTGCCCGCATCGGTGTTGGGTGTGGCATCGTCTACCTGGGCTTGGGCGGATGATGTGATGGCCAGCATGGCTGCCAACAAGATTTTTCTGTAATCCATGACTTTATGTTTTATCCTTATATATTTTTTGACAATATCCCCTTCATCGTATGGTGAAGATGTGGTTGAAGTCCGTCGTGGCGGCTTTCCTGCCGACCATGGCGGTTGGCATTTCCTCGTCTATGAATGGGATGTAGTATCTCCCTTCTTCGGTGACCAGCATCCAGACGATGTTCTCCTCGTCCATCAGTTCAAGGATGCCTTCACGGTCGGAACGTGTCGATATAGCCAGGTGGTATGGGACGCCGGCCCTGTCAAACACATAGGCCAATTTCTCGGTGTACTGCCTGTTGAGGCTCATGACGCTGTTCGACTGTGATGTGCCAAACTTTTTAAGGGTGATGTGGGGCGGTTCGCTCATCACCATCTCATACAGGCGTTGCTCCAGCAATGGGCGCGAGGCGGAGGTCTGACGAAGATTGTCCACCTTTAACCCTATTATGGTCGTGTCTGTCTTGTTCCAATAGGTTGAGGCCCATCCCCCGTAGGATTCCTTCGTGCGCATGCTCTGGTAAAGACGGGTGGTCGTGTCCAGGATGTCGTCCATTGACGGATTCTCCCTGACTTGATGCTTGAGTGCGCTTAGCGGCCTGTTGGCGTGAAGCTGTGGGTCTCGAACATAGAAGATGTAGGACATCGTCGTGTTTTTGCTGCCGTGTGTCACACTGCTGTTTTGACCGGTCAGGCACAGGCTGCCGTTGTCTTCGGTGCTCACTGACAAACCTGGGGAATCACCCGAATGACGGTATTGGACGGAGAGATTCTTGTCTGTCGTCAGGTTGATTCTGGAATGCAAGACGGGTTCCCCGTCTGCTGTTATGATGAAGAAGGGCGACGGATGGATGCCGTAAGTCTTCCGTTCCGACCATGTGAAATAGTCGATGATGCATCCCTCGAAGAGTTGCGGTATGCTAATCTTGTCCGGGCGTTGCTCGCCGTCATACTGAAGGGGTTGGGTGTAAGGGTCTGTGTCGACCTCGTAAATGCTTCCATCCGGACTGACAACCCTCACACCCATCACCACGGTGAGGTCTTTGTTGTACTTGAACGGCAAGTCTTTCGGATAGTCCAGCAAAGCGTATCTTTCCACGGCGTCGGAATCGTTCAGCATCACCCTCCGCCGTACGACCTGGCGTGAGATGGTGTGATTGGTATTATTCCCGAAGAACAGATGCAGGGGATTCCAGGAGTGATGACGTTCGTATTCACCGGAAAAGGATTCTGCCAGCGTCACGGAGGAGTAGTTGAGAAGACTGTCATCCAAACAGGTCTGGCTGAATGCCGAGTCGCTGTCGTCCCATATTTGCTTTCTTATCCTTTCGGCTTTCTTCTTGTAACTTGAATTACTGTTTGTATGGTTCCTTTGTGTCGTGGGAGTGACTTCTACATTTTGCAGCTCTTGTTTGGTGAACTGCAGTTGGATGGTGCCCACCATGCCAGCCTGGCAGGTCTTGAAGAACGTCCTGTACCCCACGTGGCTGACCTTGAAGCGGATGCGCATGGAATCGCATGGTATGGAGAACTCGCCACCTTCGTTGCTGACCCCGGAACAGACTTTCTCGCCGGTGCGGGCATCGTAGATGGTGATGTTGGCATTGGGCAACGGTGCCGACCTGGCACCCAGCACCCTGCCTCTGACCTTGGTCTGCCTCTTTTCCACACACTCCACAAATACGTATTGTCCTTGAATGGTTACCTTGACGGGGTAATGGCCGATGACCGCCATGATGGCGTCTAAGACGTTTATCTGGTTGAAATGGCAGTTGACGGGGAAATCGTCCAATTCATCATAGATGAAATTGACCTTGTATTGCTCAGTGGACTTGTCGATGTCGGCAAGCGCCTGCGACATCGACACGCCATCGTATCTGCGCGAGATGGTCTGTGCGGTCGATGTGACGGCGGATAGGAGAAGGGCTAATGTGAACAACCAAATCCTCATGACTTCACTTAATAAACGATTCTACACCCGTTTTCATATCCAAATACAATTAAAGGATGTGAAAGCCCAACCTGTTTAACGTTTCTTAAACTTTATGTTGGGAAACTGTGACGTTGAAATCGTTGAAGAGGTCGAAAAACAGCGACATTTTGATATACATTTTCATTTAGTGAAAAACGTTGAATAAAAGCTTGTTGGATGTCTTTTAAATGATTTTGGGGATATACATTTCATCAACGGTGTTGCTCTTTTGTGATTGAGGTCTTCCGAACGTGAACGATTTGTGGCAACGCTCAAAATCGTGATTAAGTGAAAGGAGAATTAGATTTCACAAAATTACAAACTATTGCGAACAGACCATAAAAAGGGGGAATTTAATGATAATTGATGTAAAAAATGAAGATGTTTTCACAGAATTGTTGTAATTTTGCCGTAGAATTATTGCAACACGTAAATTGTTAACATCAATGTTGTCAACGAAGAGAAAATACCCGGTAGGCATCCAGAGCTTCGAAAGCATCCGCATGGACGGATATGTTTATGTCGATAAGACCCCGCTTATCTACAAGATGATTACCGAGGGCAAGCCCTATTTCCTGAGCCGTCCCCGCCGCTTCGGCAAGTCGTTGCTCGTCTCGACGCTGGCAGCCGTCTTCGAGGGTCGCCGCGAACTGTTCGAGGCGTTCACCACGGAGGACGGTATCGAGCAGCCGCAACTCTACATCGCCACCACCAATTGGCGGTGGGAGAAGTTCCCTGTGCTGCGCTTCGATTTCAGCGCCAACAACCTCACGTCGATAGAGAAGATGGACGAGTATGTCGACAAGACATTGGCGGACTACGAGAAGCAGTACGGCCTGTCTGCTGGCAACGCCAGCACCAGTCCTCGCATGGTGGATATTGTCCGCACAGCCCACGAGCAGACGGGGCGCAAGGTGGTGGTGCTCTGCGACGAGTACGACAACATGATGCTCCACAGCATAGGTGACCCGGAAACGCAGACCATCGTGCGCGATAGGTTCCAAGACCTGTTCGCTCCGCTAAAGGGTCTTGACGACCACCTGCAGTTCGTCTTTATCACCGGCATCTCGAAGTTCTCGCAAATGGGAATCTTCTCAAAACTCAACAACCTGGAGAATATCTCGATGCAACCCATCTACGAGAGTATCTGTGGCATCAGTGAGGAGGAACTGACCACCGTGTTGCGCCCTGACATCGAGCTGATGGCTGCAAGCCGCGGCAAGACCTACGACGAGACGCTTGCCGCACTGAAGCGCATGTATGACGGCTATCACTTCAGTGAAGGTATGACCGATATGTACAATCCTTTCAGTATGGTGAACGCTTTGAAGTCTGGGAAAATAGATAAGTACTGGTTCGACAGTGCTACGCCGAGTGCCCTCATCGCCATGCTTCGCGAAATGCCTCCGCTGGAAATCAGCGACGTTGACGGTGCCTTATGTGAGTCGGGTGATTTCAACAAAGCCTTCGACAGCTACCAGGCCCCGCTGCCCGTACTATACCAAAGTGGCTACCTGACCATCAAGTCCTACGACGAGGAGGACGACCTCTATACGCTGGGGTTCCCAAACGAGGAAGTGAGGAAGGGCTTTGCCGGCAGCCTCTATAGTTATGTCACTAATTCGATGGGCGATGACCGTGAACGCTCTGCATTGATGAAGGCCTACAAGGCGTTCCGCCGTACCGATGACCTCCCTGCCTTCATCGACGCCATCAAGACTTTCTTCGCTGGTGTGCCTTACCATTGGGAGAAAGATAACAAGAACGAGCACTACTATCACGCGCTGCTCTACACGCTGCTTATGGCCTTCGGTGCCGATGTCCGAGCCGAGGAGCCGGGTGCCAAGGGCCGCTCAGACATCACGCTGCTTATGCCAAAGGGCATCTACGTTATGGAACTGAAGTACGACGACACCGTGGAAGCCGCCCTCGACCAGATTGACTGCAAGGGCTATGCTGGAAAGTACTTGCTAGATGGCCGCCCCGTCACCAAAGTAGGCATCGCCTTCTCCTCCGCAGAGCGCAACATCATTGACTGGAAGGCCGTGCCTGCCGACATTTAGCAGGCATACGTTCTTCGACGATATTTCTTCCGTCGCGAAGTGATTATTTCGGCATGGCAAGCCTTTCTGGCACTTGATAGGGGAACTCTTTCAGTCTAAAATTTGGTCTTAGCAACCTTATCTTCGTTGGCTACGAAGTCTGATTTCTTAGTTGTCTTAGTCATGGTTGCTTCGACAAAGGCTTGGTATGTGCTGCTAAGAGTATCTGGGTCGCACGGGAAGGGACGGGAAATCAACGCTTGGCATACAGGGCATATGTGTCGATTAATCCTATCCTTCTCTCGCGCATCTGCACGAATAGTTGCCGTCTTGCCTTGAGCAGTTCAATGTCGAGGAGTATGTTAGTCCTGGCATCCAGTTGTGTGTTGTCGATGTAGTCGATTACGGCAGCCAGATGGGCGATGGCTTCTTTGAAGGCGGCACTTTCGGGAATGTTCCTTGATATGAGTTCTTTCTCGAGTTCGATATTCGGATCTCCATCGGCAATGCTATAGTCGGTTTCTGATCCTATGGATTCCTGAAGGCTGTTGATTTGATTGTCAAATTCCAGGATGATTTGGAAATAGCGGTTGATCATCTCATCATTCGCCATCTGTCTTTTTTCAGCCAGGTTGGGGGAGTGTTCCTCCTGCTTTTGCGGTTCATCGTTTTTTTGATCTCTCACCACTCTTTTCTTGCCGAAGAAGAATTTGGCTTGGTTGAAAAGAGCTTCCATGTCTTCTGCCCTTGGGTTCAGTTTTTCCATTTGCCTGACGATGGCGTTGGGAGTTCGGTTGAAATGCTCAGCAAGTTGGAAGATGTTCCATCCGTCAAGGAATCTCTTCTGCAGCATTTCACTGTCTTCTTTGGACCACCTCCGTCCATATTCCGTGGCCACTTGGGTGATGGTCTTTGACTGGTCGTAATAGTCATCGCCCATCCGCCTCTTGCTTTGTGGGCTTTCAAGTCCGGACAAGAGTCGTGTGCGCAGGAGGACGGCCATGGGTGAACGGTCGAGTTCTGCGGAAATCTTTTGCAGTGAAGCGCCCTCTGCAGCCATACGCTTCAGGGAAGCATCTTCTTCGGGAGTCCATTTTCTTATCGTTCTCATGTTGTATGATTTTGATGGTTTTTATTTTGTTTATGTAGAAACAATGAAAAGAGAGAATAATATGTCCGTATTCACCGTTTTCCTTTACTCGTCGTAGCGGTGGGTGGTATCCTCGAGCATCTGCCGCACCTTGTCGGCCAGCCATTGGGGCTGCAGCACCTTGATCTGGCTGGAGCGTGAGAGTATGTGTCCCATGAAGTCGAGGGTGGGGCGCAGGAACAGTTCAAAATCCGCATATCCGTCGCCTTCCGACATCACCTTCTGCGAGTGGTGGAAGGGTAGGTCACGCATGTAGTAGCGCTCCTTTCCGAATGCGCGGATGATGACTCGTTCCAAGGGAGTGTCGTTGTCCTTCACGATGCCGAAACACTCCCAGAAATACTCGGATGCATTGAAGTCCTTTGGGATGGAGAACGTCTCTTCTGTGATGGAGATGTCCAGTATCCGGTCAAAGGAATAGACCCTGAATTCATCTTCCTCCTGATGTGCGAGCACATACCATCGTCTGTGGTAGAGCTTGATGCAAAAGGGCTCTATCTTTACTTCCTTGGTGTTTTCAGTGCCGTATTTCCTGTAGTGGATGATGGCACGGAGGTTTTTCCTCATGGCTTCCACGATTTCAGTCAGGATGGTCCCTGCGGCGGGGATTGTTTCCAGCAGGATGCGGTCCTGCAGGCTCAGGCTCTCGAAGACCACGTTGCTGACGGAGAGCGTTGACAGCATCCAGTTCTGTATGGTGTCCTCACGCAGGACATCCTCATTGCCGATGTAATAGCGGTATCCGCCGCGTCGTTTGCAGTCGATGATGATGCCGAAGATGTCCTCTATGGCTATCCTGTGTCGGTTGAAGGTGCTCCTCGCCATCTCCACGCCCTGGCTCATGTCTGTCTGAAGCCATTTCTCGTTGATGTCGTTTAATGATATATGGCCGGCCTGGTGGATGGTGTTCACCAGCCAGATGTATTCCTTGAAGAGTTCAGGTGTTTTCATAGAAATAAGTTTTTTAGGCGCAAATTTAGAGTGAACATGTGCCAAATCATGGGACATCTGAGGGAAAAATGATGGTTATTATATTTTTTCTTAGTGGCAGGGTGACATAACGAGTCAAGTCGTGATTCAAGCAAACTGAAAATGACAAAGACTTATACGCTTTATTTCCCAATTCCTGGTAAATGTTATAGGGAAAAGTGCGGCGGGTGTGACTAACGGATGATGCTCAGAAAGGGATGAATACCTGAAAAGTGATGTCTTTTTTGAAAATGACTCAAACGTGTGCCGTGATTTGGGACATGTTGGGTTTACCTTTGCAGGCAAGATGTGAGAGATTGGTATTTACGCAATCGCTTTAAGTCTATGTCTAAGTTTTCTGATTAAAAGTTATTGTTATGAAAAAATTTCTATGTTCTTTTATGCTGTGTGTGATGGCCTGTCTAGTTTGCAGTGCCCAATCATATAAGGAGGTCTTTGCGGAAGGCAGGAAAACACTTTCCTTCGGACTGCATTTCGGTGCCATCGGTCAGGCACAGGACCTCGGACTGCAGATTATCGTGGGAAGTGTGACCTTCTATAACGTGTATGTGGACTTCGGGGGCTGGCCACAGGCCCATGGCAGTGACGTGAGGATTGACAAATGGGATGAAGATAGGGCTTATCTCTTTCATTTCGGATATCAGGTGCCCGTCACAAGGTGGCTGAAGGTCACGCCGATGATAGGCTATGCTTGTGATGAGACGGGGTATACAGACGGCTCAGACTGGAGAGTCACCGACAGTGGCATCCACAACAAGTTCCATGCAGACAAGGAGGTCAAGGGCTTTGATTATGGAGGCCAGGTTACTTTCGCCATACCTGTCGGCAAGAGAACGGACTTGCATATCATGGGTACTTATACCAAGTATTGCTGGTATGGAGGTCTTGGATTAGGGGTGAAAATCTGAATATGACATGTTTGTCATAATTGGACGCAGCAAGGAGGTGCAAGAGAAGGGAAAGAATCAACATGTTAATCCTGCAGGGGAAAGTGGGACATAAAGGACGAAGGAAATTCAAGGCTAACACCTTCATAAATATGTCTCAAACAGCTGTTCTTTATTTAGCGTTGTCGGCCATGCAATGGAGACTGTTTATCGTGTCTGCAACTCGAAAAAAGCATGGCTGAAATCAGCTTTCTTGATATCTTCACGGGGAAGAAAGCAGTAAATGCGTGCATCATCATCAAGATACAGGTCTATTTGGAAAAGAAGCAATCTGTCACCATAGTCTATCGGTTCGTCATAATAACTGGCATAGCCGAGCAAACTTCCCCGCCAGTTGTCTTGTTCCTTCCTCGGATATTCGCCATGGCAATATATGTCGGCCATCCATTGATAGGTATCCTCTTCAACGTTTTCCTTTTCAAGGCATACATCCCTATAGTCTGGCAACGACTTCTCTGTTTCAAATATCAGCCGCTCCTCATTCTTGAAAACAATCCGCTCTATCTGTCCATCGTCATCAAAAGGGTGTAGGTCATTACGGGTGCAGTCCACATAGATGAGCCGGAAATAATTGTCGTCGCCATGTTGTTGCCACCAATCTTCAATGTGCTTCTCCGACAATTCCTCGTTTCCCACTCCTTCTAAATCATAAAAGAAATAAAGCATGCCCGAAGATGGCAGCATGTGCTTCTTGTCATACTTGGAGACATCCTTGAGGTTGACTTGGAAGACAAACGACAAAGGCCTGTTGTCGTCTGTGGTTGGCCATGTGAATTCTTTTGCGACATCAGGTTCTCCGCCAAACTTGGAATCCCCAACAATTATCTCGCCTTTGTCTGTAGAATTCATAGATATGGCCAGGCGTTCAAGTCCTATGAAGAGGTGATTGATCGTATTGATAGTCAGCTTTTGTGTATTCTCCTGATGTCGGAGGAAGTTCAGGGCTGTGATTTGCCGTAAAAGCGAACCATTGTCTTTCAGGTCACTGTCGTTGTAGAAGACCGTATAGCTGCGCCAAAAGGTGGATAGTTTCAGATAGGTGCTGAAGAAATCAACACGTCTGATGTCTTTCCAATCCATATGGTCGGTCACCAGACAATGATTTGAATCATCCCATGAATCAAAACGGTCATCACCGACAAGGATGACCTCTCCCTCCTCATTTATGTTGTAGGGCATGATAAAAGACAGACCCTCGTCGTTGAGCCTTATCATCAGAGGTCCCTCGTTCCAGACGGTCTTCCAGAATTTCCAATGCATCCCCAACACAACCAATTCCCATAGAAAGAATAGGATGAAAAGCAAGATGAGCACGGAATGGATGGGTGTTTTGACATCATCGTCCAGCAATAGAATTAGGATAAAGCAGCCATAGAAGATAACGATGCCGGCACCTATTCCCATATCTCTCGGATTGAAAAAAGCACGGCGGATATAACTCCAGAATGTCGTTGGATATGCCCTTACCGCGACCCAGTCGTTGTCGGTCAGATTGGTCTTTATCGCCTTCATGGCCTTTTGTCCCACCCAACCTCGATATGAGATGAACAGGCCGAAGTAGAACAGCAACAGAAAATAAAGATACAAGGAAATCGACTGAGCTTTATGGGCAAGGCATGTAACGATGAAGCCACCCAGGCCCAATACAGCCAAAAGGATGCCCAGCCCCAGGGTTAGACAAAACAAGAAGCGCTTTGATAAAGAAAGCCCTGATTCTATGGCTGAAATGAAGACATTTTTCTTGTTCATGGCAGTTTATCTCGATTTCCAAAGCGAAGATTCACTCACTTCTGAATGTGATGGGCATGGTGAATTTCGCTCTTATCGGTTTGTTGTTTTGGGATGCAGGTATCCATTTTGGCATGGCTTTCACCACACGGAGAACTTCTTCATCAAGTTCTGGGGCAACCTTACGCACCAACTCTATGTCGCTTAACGACCCGTCAGGTTCGACAAAGAAAGAGACAACCACTCGCCCTTGAATACTTGCACATCCTGATGTGTAATGGATGTTTTTAGACAACCAATCAAGCAGGGCCCCATTGCCACCAGGGAAATGGGGGTGCTCATCCACTACGTCATAAACCTTGTCGGCAAACTCCCTTTCCGGAATTGAATCTCCCTTGTTCATTGATGGGAGAGACACCGGCAGACCGTTGTTTTGTGCAGTCTTGCTTGTTTGCGCTGTCACACCCATGGAGCATGTCAAAACAAGAAGCAACATGCTCAGTCGCAATGTTGTATGTAATGGTTCCATCTGCTTCAATGATTATTATTTATTGTCATGGTATCCAATGGTATCATCACGGGAATCGAATCAAACTCCCATAATTTATATCTTATTATATGCTCTCGAAGTTCCTTTAGTACGGGACAACTGCTACCTTTTAACTTCAAGGCTGTTACATCCAAACCTATGTTAATATTAAAAAGTGAGTCTATGTTTTCATCGTAATAAGATGACTTGAATCCATCTGCATCTATTGGCTCTAGGTAACACTCTTCTTTGTACTCTTTTATATTCAGAATAGTGTCACAACGATAGTCCTCGGTAGAGACAATCTTAGATTTGAGAATTCTGGTAATATAAATTCTATTGTCTTTGTAATACCAGATGACAGAGAAATTCCCTTCGGGATCTATCATGGATACATTTCCATATGCTTTTAAATATTTATCATATATTTTATTTGCAAATGTTCTGTTTTTATCCACCTGCCTCCAAAAATTATTTGTTTTACAGCTAACCAGTGATAGTAACAACACAATTATAATGTACCCTTGTATTATCGACTTAAACCTGAAAGTTTTTTCCATAACACGTTATTTGTATAATTGTTTGCATTCATTTTTATTAGTTATGAGACAAAGATAATCATTATCTTGTTATGTTCCAAACATATCGATTACACATTTTTACAAAAAATCTAAAAGAGTTGAATATCACCGATATGAAAAGCCAATATGATATGTGATTGAGGGTTCTTCTGCAGGTTCTACGGACACTACGGCTATTGAAAGGAGACGCTTTCAGCTACTTTTGCCAAAAGCACGGCACGATACTATGCGGATTCCATGAGCCGAAATATGGTCGATTTTATTATCTCTTATAAACACCGTTAAGATCCGTTGTGTAGTACAACATCTTTTTCTTGACTTTTAATATATTGCCGTAATAATCAATATTAATTTCCTGATAGTTTAACGGCAAGGTTACATCTACAAAACGTATGCAATCTTCTGAGGTTACTTGCATCCCCATTCCTTCTTTAAACTCAGCTAAAGACATATGCTCTGTTTCGAAAAATGGAATTATCGTTAACTCCATATACTCATGACGCTGTATCTTTTCTCCATTATCCTTTTCATCTTCATCATAATGTGTATATATGGTATATTTTTCTCCATTTGCTTTTGCTGTCAGTTCATAACAGCCGTTCCCTATATTTTTTATTTTCTGTATATGGAAAATAGCGGTCTCTTGAGATAAGACAGACAAGCAACCAAATATTCCATAAAATATCATTACTATCAATTTCTTCATATCATTATTGACATTTATAGGGGTTATGCCTTTGATTGGATAAAAAACTCAAGCGAGTGCTTATTCCTTGAGATATGGTCCATTCAGTTCCTCACAGAGCCAAAGGTCAAGAACATGACGCTTCTTATACTCCAAACCGATTGCAACGCCATGAAAATCCAACATCAAATTACATGGAGAAATAATGTTTCCGAACTGGGATATTAATGTAGCCTGGAACTGCATTCCTCTTGCCAGTTTTTTCTTTCGGTCACCTTTATTTCCGTCAAAATAGCTCACAATTTTGTAAATCGAGTCATTCTTAAGGGCATATATGACATAGACGTTATTTTTCTTTTTCTTCACGCTCTTGACAGTGAAACAAGAATTCACTTTGTTACAGTGAATAAGGAATCTGGAATCTCTGCCATTGCTGGAAACGACAGGAAAAGAAAGAAAACAAACACAAAAATGATTTGTTTCATAAGCTTTGGCGTTGATGGTTTCCTATGGAGATTACAAAGTTATAAAAAAATCGAACTTAAGAAATGAATAGCATTAAAAAAGTACCCCGTAACCCTTTTCCTGTTATCTTTCTTCTCTAAAAGGATATTCTCAAGCCAAACGGCAGCAAGGGGGTGAATGTATGGTTGGTGCGCCAAGTGTTGATGCCATCGGAATTATGGAAATAGTATTGCAGGCTTGGTTCGGCAAACAATCCGATGGCCGGGGTGAAGTCGTATTGCAGTCCAAAGCCGGCACCTATCGACCATTGCACGTGTGGGTTGAGACGGACGTTCTCAGCATCGATCAACCGGCCACCTTCCCAGTAGGATGTCTCCAAGGTGCTGCGCAAAGGCAACTCGTAAACGACGGAGGTGGTGGCATAGAGGTTCCAATGGCGGCTGCGCCAGAAATCATGACCCACTCCGAGGGAGAGCCCCAGGTAGCGCAC
>ONAG01000161.1 GCA_900315745.1 uncultured Prevotellaceae bacterium | reverse complement strand
GGGCAACAGCGTCATCGTCATCAACGTCAACGCCACACTGCCTAAGTCCGTCATTCGCAAGGCCATCCCTCGCGAACAAGTTCACAACGCCGACCAGTTTCTAAGCGGTCTCAATATGATGGCCACGGTGACCTCGCTGACACAGGCTGGTGTGAAGGCCGACGGCACATGGTATTCGCCAAAGGAGGGCGAGCCGTTCCCGCAGTTCTCAGAGAAGGACATGGATGGGCGCACATGGACCAACGACAGTGTGAAGGGGCGCGTCATGGTGATTAACCTCTGGTACTCTGGCTGCGGCCCCTGCCGAGCAGAGATGCCCATTCTTTCCGAGTGGAAGGAGCAATTGCCTGGCGTAATGTTTTTCTCGGCCACCTACCACGATGCTGAGACGGCCAAGCGCATCACCGACAAGCACCACTTCACATGGACGCACCTCGTCGAGGCCAAGGACATGATGGCATGGATTGGCTATGAGGGTTTCCCCCTCACCATTGTCGTCGACAAGAAGGGCATTGTCCGCCACGCCGTCCATGGCACCAACGAGACGAAACGCGAAGAATTATTAGCGAAAATCAAAGAGGCCGAGGCGCTTCCTATACCAGATGAAGAAGAATAACAAAGTAATTCAAGGGGGGGACAAATTGTACCCCTGTTGATTTGCGAGAAACTGCATAATTCCGGAATAAATGAAATCTCAGAAACAATACAAACGAATCTTGCTCTTGCTGGCCATGCTGTCGGCAGCGACATTTGCGAATGCACAGAATGATACGAAAGACTATCAAGTAAGTGGTATTGTACCCGATGACATCAGCAAGATTTACATTTACAAGAGTAACGGATTAAGTTCACCAGAGATGTTGGACAGCGTGGCCATTACTGATGGCAGGTTTACAATGAGTGGCACACGGCCCGCCTACGATCTACTTTCCTTAGGAACAAAGGGCATAAACAGTATCCAGTTCTTCAACGACGGCGAACCTCTGACGATGGACTTCGTCAATGATTCCCTATCGGCCTCGCCGCTAAATGAAAAGTTCTGTCGATACTGCAAAGAGAACAAACGTTTTACGGATGAATTCTATCGCCTTTTCATGGCTTCCCGGCAAACAAAAGACGAAGCCAAGATAAAGGAATTGGAACAACAGATTGCAGCCAACCAAGAAGCAAACGATGAATTTGCACGCGCCATTATCCGCGACAACCGCAACAACGTGATAGCCGCCTACTATCTGGAAGCCGTCAATGACTTTATGGACTACGAGGAATTGGCCTCTGCCCTTGACAGCACAGCCTACTACTATAATCATCCCCTGTTGACCGAAGCCAAAGCCCGATTGCAGATGCTTCGTAGCCGACAAATAGGCAAGCCGTTTTGTGATGATGTAGTTCTGCTATCGCCTGATGGGAGGCAGCACCGACTTAGCGAATGGTGCTGTCAGGGGAAATATGTGCTCATTGACTTTTGGGCCAGTTGGTGCCGTCCATGTAGAATGGAAATGCCGAATGTTATCCAAAACTATGAATGTTTCCGTGACAAGGGGCTGGAAGTGTTGGCCGTTTCCATCGACGACAAGAAAGACGCCTGGCAACGTGGCATCAAGAGTTTTGGCACCCCATTCATACAACTCTCAGAACTACAAGGCCGTAAATCCCGTCTTTGCGCCATTTACGGAATAAGTACCATACCCGCAAACCTCCTGATAGACCCGCAGGGTACAATTATCGCAGCCGATTTACGAGGGAAGTCGTTGACAAGGAAACTTGAAAGCATATTCAAATAATAGAACAAAGAATTTGCACGATTTAAGAAGATAAAATAAAACGAAATGAATATGAGAACAATGAAACTCTGGAGAAACATCCTCGTGATGACCGCTGCCATGCTCTCCCTCGCCTCTTGCAGCAGCGATGAAAAGGACGGGGATTGGGACCCAATGGTCTGGAAAGCCGAAGTGCCAGTTCAGGTAACTGACGGCATCTATGATGTCTCGGCTGATGGCGGGACGCTCACGTTCACCTGCCGAAACTATTCCAAGCCTTGGTTCTCCGATGCTAACGAAGACGGAAAAGAATTTCTCCCTCCTTATATGCACGATATTGATTATG
>ONAG01000005.1 GCA_900315745.1 uncultured Prevotellaceae bacterium | reverse complement strand
TACTCATTTCCAATGAGTTGAGCAAACTTCGAAGCTTTTTTTATTCCTATTTTATGTTAAATTATGCAGGGCCTTCGCTACCTGCGAAACTTTAGTTACATATTTTTCCCGAACTTCACATAAAACCTTTCTTTTTATAAGTCCATCGGCACTGTTTTTTTATCACTATGATTCACCCCGTGATTCTGTTAATCACCAATTAAATCCATTTTGATCGTATGTGGATGATCGCCCTCTGGTCTGCCGACGAACATCGGCTCAATTTTATTGAACTGGCACCATACTGGTGCATTTCTATACTTGTTTAATGCGAACTGAGACACTTTCAATACTGCTTTTTCATAAATATGGGCGTCAAAAGCATACAAGGGATTCATAAACGTCGGAGGCTCTTCAGCCTTGCAAGTAACGGTGGTGATGTTGGGACAATCGTTGAAAATTCCCGAACCCAACAGCCGCAATTCCTTACCAAGAGTGACTGTAGTTAAATTCTGGCATTTATAAAACGCATAATCGCATAACTGCACAACACTGCCAGGAACAACAATGTCATGAATGTTGGGACACCCGCTAAATGCAAGATTATCAATGACCCTTATTCCTTCTTTCATTTCCACCCTCTCCAAATTAATACAATGAAAGAAAGCGCATAACGAAATCCTTTCAACAGTTCCGGGGATGGAGACTTGAGTGACAGCGGTGCCTTGGACCATTAATTCGCGATCAAGGCCTACAACGGTATAATATGACCCTTTATAAAAGAAAGTCTCGGGAATCTCGATGACATCATGATAGTGTGACAAGTCTGTATCACAACTTGAAGGATGATCTTCAGGACCTCTTTTCTTGCTACTTGGAATTGCAACTCCAGGAATAGTCTTATAGTTGGACCTCTTGCGACAATGCATTATCACAGTATAAGTTCCTTTAATCTTGTTGAACTCCAAATCGTTGGCACAACCATTTATCGTTCGTACTATTTTTATATCTGCCATAATTACACCTATGGAGCCTCATGCGTCCCCTTGCAATCAGCATTTTAAGGTTAACACTAAGGCGCAGGGACATAGTTTTAACTCAAAGGTTGTAACGCGCCTTTTACTAAGGTTTATCAACGCAAATATAATGATTCTTGATGATTCCACATTAACTTATGATTGATTTAACTTTTATTAACACCAATATAAATCGCTTATTTTTCGCAAATTACACCATTCAAATGTTAAATGTTGAGCCATTGCCTTAATTTTCTACAAAATAATTTGGTTTATAAAATAAACTTATTTATCTTTGCAGCGCAATCCGGATGAAAAGCGTCTTGTCCGAACTTTCTGCAGGAGGGAGGAGGAGGCGCAAGAGAGTTTCAACAGCAATTCTTAATCATCAAAAACAGAAGACAACAATGGAAGAAAACAACAACTTGACTGCTGAGCGCAGTCTTGAGATTATCACCAAGCAGATTGCACAAAGCCGCAAGACCGTTTCGAAAGATGTGGGGCTGTCGCTCTTTATCTCAGGTCTCTGCATTATCGGCGTTGCCATTGTCACCATCATTTGCGCCTTGCTCACTGGCAACATGGCTTTTCATCTGCTATATGTATTGATACCTGTTTTAGTAATAGGTATAGATCGCTATGTAAAAAGGAACAAGCCCAAAGTACCAGACAGTATCATCGGCACAATGGTAGATAAAACATGGCAGACATTCGGCATCTTCGTCCTGACTTTTTTCTTGCTTTCCATTCCTTTCAACAAACTGATGCTCCACGACGCTCTGGTGGTTGACAACATGCAGGTGTACTTCCAAAACCGCATCAACCCTGTTCGCATCATTCTGCTGATGATGGGTATGGCAGTTACTATCAACGGTTATATCCTGAAGAGCAAATGGATGGTGTGGTGTGGCATTATTGGTGGTATTGGAGGATTCTTTTGGGAGGCTTTCTGCGTAACACAGACTTTATTGGCATGGAGCCGGCTGCCAGTGGAATATTATAGTGCCGCCCAGACCATTGCCCCTAACCTTATCATGATAGTATTCACCTTTATTGGCCTGACGCTCCCAGGCTGGATGCTAAAACGTCAGAAGTAGCCTATGCCGTTCCAACCATTAGACCCTCTGCTACACTCCGAGTTGCGACTGGCTGTAATGTCGCTGCTCATAAGTGCCGAAGAAGCCGAGTTCCCCTACATAAAGGAGCAAACGGGAGCCACGGCGGGAAACCTCAGCGTGCAGGTCGAAAAACTATCAACAGCGGGGTATATCGAGGTCGAGAAGACTTTCAAAGGCAAGCGTCCTTGTACTCTTTGCCGCATCACCCCCAAGGGGCTGCAAGCGTTCGAGACATACGTCAAGGCATTGCGAAGTTATTTGGAAGTCTGAAATCCCTCACTTCATGTTTCTGGGATGGTGCTCCATGATTTGCTGACGGAGGGCTGTCATGTCGATATGGGTGTATATCTCGGTGGTTCCTATGCTCTCATGCCCTAACATTGCCTGAATGGCCCTCAGGTCTGCACCACCCTCAAGCAGGGCCGTGGCAAAGGAATGACGCAAGGTGTGAGGGCTGACCACCTTCTTTATTCCCGCATCCCTCGCCACCTGTTTGATGATTAGCAATATCATGGTTCGGGTGAGGTGCCCGCCACGTCGATTTAGAAAGACGTAGTCCTCCTCACCCGCCTTGATGTCCATGTGGCAACGGTCGTCAAACCAATACTCCAACTCGTCAATGGCTTTCTGCGATATTGGCACAAGCCGCTCCTTGCTGCCCTTGCCAAGCACCCTGACATAATGGTCGTCAAGATACAATGACGAAAGTCGCAAAGTGATGAGTTCCGTGACACGCAAGCCACAGCTGAACAGCACCTCTATGATTGCCTTGTTGCGGTGACCTTCCCATTTCGAAAGGTCGATGGCCGCCTCCATGCGGTCTATCTCCTCTGTTGTCAGCACCTCCGGCAGATGATTTCCAAGCTTTGGCGACTCCAACAACTCTGTGGGGTCCTTGTCTATCCGCCCGTCGAGAAGCAAGAAATGGAAAAACGACCGTATGCCACTCAATATGCGGCACTGAGAGCGAGGACCTATCCCCACATCGTGCAGGCCAGCGGCAAAATGGCGCAAATCGTCTATCGTAACATCCTCCAAAGCCTTGTCCTCACTCTGCAGATAGACAGACAGCTTGCTCAGGTCGAGCATGTAGGCTTCTATGGTATTTGCCGACATGTTGCGCTGCAAACGCAAATACCGACGATATGCCAAAACCACATTCGACCTTGTTTTCTTGTCAGAATCCATCTTTTTACTTAATTTTGTAGGCGATAACGAATTAGAACACTCCAAAGAAAGCATGGACCACATGCGAATGCAAAGATACAAAAAAATCCCAACATGAGAATAATTATCATCAACGGCCCCAATCTAAATCTGCTGGGACAACGCGAACCAGGCATTTATGGCAAGGAATCTTTCGAGAATTACCTGCCGTCTCTGCAAAGTCGCTTTCCCGACATCGAGATAACGTATTATCAAAGCAACATCGAAGGAGCGCTGATAGACAAGATGCAGGAAGTGGGATTCCACTATGATGGCATAGTGCTCAATGCAGGAGCCTACACCCACACCAGCATAGCGCTGCACGACTGCATCAGGTCGCTGAAATGCCCTGTGGTGGAAGTTCATATCTCCAACGTTCACCAGCGGGAGTCTTTCAGGCACCATTCCATGATAAGCAGTGCCTGCAAGGGCGTAATCTGCGGCTTCGGTCTCGACTCCTACCGCCTTGCCATCGAAGCACTGAGAGAAGCACAATGAAACCATAGGCGACCAACAAGCATCACCAATCCGCCCATGACCACCGACGAGCAACTGGAAGACTACATCCTAAAGCACATTGAACCAGAAGGAGAATACCTGCACCGCCTGTACAGGGCAACTAACATACACCTGTTGGCAGGGCGCATGGCAAGCGGGCACCTGCAAGGGCGGCTGCTGAAAATGCTCGTACAGATGATAAGACCCAAGCATATCCTCGAAGTGGGCACCTTCAGCGGCTATAGCGCCATCTGCATGGCAGAAGGACTGGAGGAGGGCGGCATGGTGCATACCTTCGAGATAGACGACGAACTGGAGGACTTTGCACGCAAATGGATAGAAGGGTCGGAGGTTGCCAACAAGATACAACTGACCATTGGCGACGCTCTCACCGAGGCACCACGATTGGGAATAACGTTCGACATGGCTTTCATCGACGGCGACAAGCGCACCTACATTCCCATATACGAGATGGCGCTCTCCGTGACACGACCCGAGGGATTCCTCATTGCCGACAACACCTTGTGGGACGGACATGTGATAGACCCTGCATACAGCCGCGACTCCCAAACGCAAGGCATAGTGGCGTTTAATGACTATTTGGCTCACGACAACAGGGTGGAAAAGGTTATTCTCCCCATGCGCGACGGACTTACCATCATCAGGAAACGGGATTAATACAAAAAACTGCTATTTTATTTTGCATTCCGCTTGATTTACACTAACTTTGGCCAGACCAAATACAAGAATTCATGACAAAGAAATTATTCACGCTGTGCCTGTTGGCATTCGCGACACTGAACATCACCGCACAAGACATCACAGGAGTATGGACTTCACTGATTAATGTCGAGGATCAAGCCACCAATTTCACCATGAACGTCAAGAAC
Source organism: uncultured Prevotellaceae bacterium (assembly GCA_900315745.1). Lineage (GTDB taxonomy): Bacteria > Bacteroidota > Bacteroidia > Bacteroidales > Bacteroidaceae > Prevotella. The sequence goes on along the minus strand of ONAG01000005.1, from coordinate 89,078 downwards.
AAGACCGACATGAGCATCATCATCACGATGGAAGTGAAGGAGGAAGACGACATGTATATGAAATTCCATATCGACGCTGATGGTACCTATGCCGTCAAAGACAACAAATTGACACTCTCTGTCGACACCACCACGGCAAAAGCCGGTATCGATGAACTCAAATATTCCGGTGAGGCAGAGGAGATGATCAAGAACAACCCTGAACTGAAGACCATGATGGAGCAAATCTTGGAAAAGATGACCGACCAGATCAAGAGCGGGGTGATGAGCGCCATGCCTGCACTCAAGGGTGTGGAACTGGAGATCGTGGAGGTCACCGACAGCACCATGAAACTGCGGGAAGAGGAAGAGGTCATCACCTTCAATAAAGTAAAATGACATGCAAGAGACAAGACAAAACCGCATAGCAAGGCTACTACAGAAAGAGCTCAGCCTCATCTTCCAATCACAGACCAGGATGATGCGAGGGGTGATGGTGAGCGTGACGAAATGCCGCATATCACCCGACTTGAGCATCTGCACAGCCTATCTTAGCATCTTCCCCTCGGACAAGGGAGAGGAGATAGTAAAGAATGTGAACGCCAACGTGAAAACCATAAGATACGAATTAGGGACACGTGTGCGCAACCAGTTGAGAATCATTCCCGAACTGCGCTTTTTCATCGATGACTCACTCGACTACATAGAGCACATCGACGAACTGCTGAAGAAATAGACACATAGCACACGGGGCATGAACTTTCCATTCTATATCGCACGCAGATACCTCTTCTCCAAGAAGAGCACCCACGCCATCAACCTCATCAGCGCCATTTCGGTGCTTGGCGTGGCAGTAGCCACCATGGCATTGGTGGTGACACTAAGCGTGTTCAATGGCTTTCATGACCTTGTGGCTACCTTCTTCACCACATTCGACCCGCAGATAAAGGTGTTGCCAACAAAAGGGAAGACAGCACCAGCCGACGACCCTATACTCGAGAAAATCAAGCAACTGCCTCAGATAGAGGTTGCCACAGAATGTGTGGAGGATCAGGCTCTCGCCATCTTTGCCGACCGACAAGCCATGGTGATGGTGAAAGGCGTGGACACCAACTTCAGCCAACTCACCCATTTCAGCGAGATACTCTATCCCGACAAGGGAAAGGAAATAGAACTGCATGCTGGAAACCTTGACTTTGGCATACCAGGAATCCGCCTGGCACAGATGCTTGGCACAGGAGCCGCCTGGCGAGGCTTCATGCATATCTATGCACCAGAACGAGAAGGGCAGCTCGACATGACCAACCCCGATGCCGCCTTTGTGGAAGACTCCTTGCTGTCGGCTGGCAATGTGTTCAGCGTAAACCAGGCAAGATACGACCGCAACTACATCGTCACGTCACTGTCGTTTGCCCGCAACCTCTTCGGCCAACAAGGCATGGTGTCGTCGCTCGAATTGCGCCTGAAGCCTGGCTCAAACTTCGACGGGGTGAAAAAGGAAATAAAGAAAATAGCGGGAGAAAAGTTCCAGGTGCTCGACCGCTACGAACAACAAGCCGACACATACAAGATTATGAGCATAGAGAAATTCATGGCTTACGTGTTTCTCACTTTCATCCTCGTAGTGGCTTGCTTCAACATCATCGGCTCGCTCTCAATGCTCATAATCGACAAGAAAGACGATGTGGCCACATTGCGCAACCTTGGAGCCTCCAACAAGCAGATATCAAGAATATTCCTTTTCGAAGGCAGGATGATAGCCGCTGCCGGAGCGGTGCTTGGCATCATCCTCGGACTATTCCTGTGCTGGTTGCAAAAAACATTCGGTCTTGTGGGATTGGGTAACAGCAGCGGGTCGTTCATCATCGACGCCTACCCTGTGAGCGTGCATTTCACGGATATACTATTGACTTTCGTCACTGTGATTGCTGTGGGATGGCTCGCCGTATGGTATCCCGTGAACTATCTGAGCAAGAGACTGCTCGAATAGAAATAGAAGGAGCCATCATCCCAACTCCACGTGCTCAGCCTTGATTTCCTCCTGGAGGAATGAAAAGGCGTTCTCTGAAAACTTGCTTGCATTCTCGGTGGTCAGGTATCGCACACTCCCACCACGCCTGCACTTTGCCTTCATGTCTGGATGGCGCTCAAGATAATCCTCAAGACTTTTTGCCACATATTCACCCTGTTTGATGATTGTCACACCCTCACGCTTGTATTGCATGATTTTGGACATCAATATGGGATAGTGCGTGCATCCCAATATGATGGCGTCAATATCAGGATCTGCCGCCATCAACTGCTCCAAACTCTTTTTCACGAAATAGTCGGCTCCAGTGCCATGTGCCTCGTTGTTCTCCACGAGAGGCACCCACATGGGACATGCCATGCCCGTCACCACAATGTCTGGATGACGCTTGGCTATTTCCAAGTTATAACTCATGCTCTTCACCGTACCTTCAGTTGCCAATATTCCCACATGGCGGCTCTTGGTTATCTCACCTACCACTTCTGCCGTGGGTATGATGATGCCTAACACACGGCGGGCAGGGTCAATATGAGGCAAGTCGTTTTGCTGGATGCTACGCAATGCCTTGGCAGACGCTGTATTGCACCCCAAGACTATCAAGTGGCAGCCAAGTTCAAACAACTTGACAACTGCCTGACGGGTATATTCATAAATGACCTCGAACGAACGGGTGCCATAGGGTGCACGAGCATTGTCACCTAAATATATATAGTCATACTGCGGCATCTGGTGCCTTATGGCATCAAGGATGGTCAGACCACCATAGCCGGAGTCAAAAACGCCTATTGGTCCGGGGGTGGAAGGCAGTGGAACATCGTGCAGCATGTTCATCTCACCGCCTCCCTCACCAGTTGGGTGACATCCTCACCCATGTCGGGATGAATAAAAGGACAAGCGTCCCCATCGGTGTTGATGATGAATGCATAGCCACGTTCAAGACCTATTTCCTCCAACACCTTTTTCAGTTTCTCCTTCAATGGCAGGTAAGCCTCCTCCTCAGCCTTCTTCAACAATTTCTGCGACTCAGCCTTGAAAGCCACGTTCTTCTTTAGCAAATCCTGCAGTTCGGTCTGGCGTTTCTGCAATATGGTGGGAGCGAAATCCCTCTGACCGTCGAGGAACTCCTCATACTTGCGGTTGAACTCGTCCTCCACACGTTTCAGTTCGGCATCATACTTTGACCTCAGGTCGTTGATGTTCTCCTGCATCACGGCATATTCAGGCATCGACTTGATAGCCTCATCATAACTGAGGTAGCCAAACTTCACTTGTGCCATGGCAACCAAAGGGAAGACAGCCGTCAAAAACAATACAGACAGTATTCTATTCATAACGTTTAATATAAACAACTCCGAGGCTTCAGAGCACTCTGTGATGGAGTTCTCGGCAACCTCGGAGCGTGTTGTGGTTTATGGAGTGTTATTTCATCTTCGCAATCTGAGCCTTCACTTCTGCAGTGAGGTCCTTGCTGATGGAGTCGTTGATATAGAGCACACTACCACTACTTGTATCCATCACATAAACATATCCACCACTCTTGGCGACAGTCTGGATGGCCTCACGAACCTTGTTGAGGATGGGCTGCATCTTCTCCTGCTGAGCCTTCTGGAAATCCTGCTGGCTCTGCTGTGCCTGCTGCTGGATGCGGTTTGCCATTTCCTGAAGGGCTTTCTCTTTCTCCTCCTGCTGGGTGGCATTCATTGAGCTCTTCTTCTTGTCATAGTCCTCAACCTGGCGTTGGAACTCTGCCTGAGAGGTTTGCAATTCGTTATCATATTGCTTGCCGATGGCTTCCACCTCACCCTTGGCACGGCTGTAATCAGGCAGCGACTCAATGATGGATTGTGTATCAACATGCCCAAATTTCTGTGCGAAGGTGGCTAAAGGAGCCAGCAACATCAACATTAAGAATAGTTTTTTCATTTCAGTTTCGATTAATAAATTATAATTTTCTTTTTTACTTCCTTGTTAGAGGTGTGCAAAATTAGCGAAAGCCATCAGCATGACAAAACATTTTCAGTTTTTTTCACCACGAAAGGCGTGGTTTTCACGTATTTTTGGCTTTATGGCTCCTAATGCCCACAAACTCCTATATTATACTATTTCGAATATCCTAATTTCTCGAGCACTTCATTGCTTATGTCAACCTTTGGCGAGCCGAAGATTATGCCGCTATCGGCGGCACGATCGAGTATCAATGAATAGCCACGCAGTTCGGAAATATCCTTCACTGCCGTGTATATCTCCTCCTGGATGGGAGCCATCAGACTCTCGCGCTTCTTGAAAAGCTCACCCTCCGGTCCGAAATACTTGCGCTTGAGTTCGCTGGCTTCCTTCTCCTTCGCCATGATGTCCTCCTGGCGCTGCTTCTTCTGTTCTTGCGAGAGGAACACCACCTCGTTCTGGAAATTCTTGTACATGGTGGCTGCCTCGGTGTTAAGAGCCTCCACCTCAGCCTGCCATTTCTTAGACACCTGGTTGAGTTGTTCATTGGCACGCTCGTAGGCGGGGATATTCTTGAGGATATAGTCCATGTCTATCAACGCAAATTTTTGTGCGCTTGCCGTCAATGCCATCAATGCCATCAGGCTCATGATCATCATCTTTTTCATATAATTGGGTTTTATGAGATTTGGTTTGGTTGCTTGTATTTGTGCCTGCATCAGAATTCCTGTCCCAAGATGAAGTGGAACTGCGAGCCACCTTTCTTGCCCCATACTTTGTCGAAGCCATAAGCCCAGTCGATACCCATCAAGCCCACCATAGGCAGGAAGATGCGCACACCAGCTCCGGCAGAGCGCTTGATTTCGAAAGGATTGAAATTCTTCACATCCGTCCAGGCATTACCTGCCTCAAGGAATGTCAGGCCATAGATAGTGGTGTTGCCCAACAAGAACGGGTAGCGCAATTCAAGCGACAGGCGGTCGTAGGCATATCCCGCAGCACCGTTTGGTGTCAGCGAACCGTTGTCGTAACCACGCAGACCGATGGTTTCCTCGGCATATCCGTAGGAATATCCACTCATGCCATCACCACCCACGAAGAAGGTCTCAAAGGGCGACTTCTTGTGCTTGTTGTAGGAACCTAACAAGCCCAATTCCACACGTGTCATGAGCACCAGACATTTGGTTCCATTTGTGAGCGAGGTGAACGTGCGCGACTTGAACTTCCACTTATGGTACTCCACCCAGCGGTATTTCTCCTGCTGCTCTTGTGTATAAGTGGCAGAGCGGTAGTCGGTGGCAAGATGCTCGAAGTCCTTGTTTTCCCACTTCGACCATGGTGGCGTGAGCGACATCGAAATGGAGAATTCAGAACCTTTCCTTGGGAACAGTTGGTTGTCTGTCGAGATACGGTTGAGCGACACATTGAAATTGAGGTTGTTGCAATTACCCGTAGTAACGAGGAAGTAGCTCCAGTTCTTGAGCATGTATCGGGTATAACCCACCGACATCGACAATGTGAAGTAGTCATCCGGCCAGCGCAGGCGCTTTCCCCATCCCAATGATGCTCCGATGAGCTTCACATACTTGTCGGGGTCATAGTAATTCTCGTAGTTGTTGTAATAGCTGCTGCCATAGCCTCCATACAGGTAATTGTAGTAACTGTATCTATAGGCAGAATTGTAATAAGTGCTCGACACGTCTGTCTGCTTGGAGTAGAACAGACCCACATTAAACTGGATAGGTCTCTTTCCTCCAAACCATTCGGTGGAATAGGAGATGTTTCCTGAATTGTAATACCTACCGTTCGACTGCCATCCAAGCGAGAGCACCTCACCGTCGCCGATGGGCAATATGCCACGATGCTCGCGATTCTTTCTGAACAAGTTGCGCATTGAGAAGTTGTTGAGCTTCAGGCCCACACGTCCGATGATGCCCGTCTGTCCCCATCCTATGGAGAATTCTATCTGGTCGTTGGACTTCTGCTCCAACTGCCAGTTGATGTCCACCGAACCGTCCTCGTAGTTTGGCTGCACATCTGGGTTCACCTTTTCCGGGTCGAAGTGTCCCATCGACATGAGTTCACGAGCCGAACGCTGGAGAGCGTCTTTCGAGAACAAGTCGCCTGGCTTCGTGCGCAGTTCGCGGCGCACCACATTTTCATAGAGGCGGTCGTTGCCATTGATGCGTACACGGTTGATATGTGCCTGGGTGCCCTCGTTGATGCGCATCTCCAAGTCTATGGAGTCGCCCACGATGTTGATTTCCGTGGGTTGGAGGTTATAGAAGAGATAGCCATTGTTCCAGTAATTGTTTCCCACGGCATCGTCGTCCTCCGACAGGCGCTTGCTGAGCAATTTCTGGTTATAGACATCGCCCTTGTTCATGCCTAATACCCTGCTGAGATAGTCTGTGGAATAAACGGTGTTTCCCACCCATGTGATATTGCGGATATAATACTTTTGTCCTTCGTCCACCTTCACGTAGATGTTGACATGCTTTTCGTCGTAGTTCCACACGCTATCCTCAAGGATTATGGCATCACGATAGCCATGCTCGTTGTATTTCTCTATGAGTTTCAACTTGTCTTCCTTCCATCTCTCGGGAGTGAACTTCTTGGATTTCAGGAAAGAAGAGAGTTTTCCAGCTTCATGCGTCTTGGCGAAGGCACCCTTTCGGAAAAGTCCACCCTTGATTTGGGAAGTGGAAAGTTTCCCCACTCCATCAAGTATTATCTCATGCACCTTCATCTTCTCCTTCTTGTCCACTTCGAAGTCAAGAATCACCATGTTCTTGTTCGACACGTCGTCACGCTGGCGAATGTTGATTTCTGCATTCTTGTAACCCTTGTCGTCGAAGTATTTCTTCGCGAGAATCTTAGCCCTATCGATAATGTTTGGCGTCAGCTGTCCACCAACGATTATTCCAAGCTTCGCCTCCATGTCCTCCCTCTCCGACTTCTTCAGTCCGATGTAGTTGATGCTTGAGACACGTGGTCTTATGCTAAGTGTTATGTTGAGGTAGATCTTTTCTCCCACGATGGAGTCGGCGGAAATGGACACGTCGGAGAACAAGCCATGCCTCCAGTATCTTTTCACGGCATCGGTAATCTCTGAACCAGGCACGGTGATTGACTGTCCCACAGTCAGTCCTGAAATGCCCATGAGCATATAGTCTTCATATTCTTCAACACCCGACACGGCAATGCCTCCCAATGTGAATGTGCGAGGGTTGCCAGCATAGGAAATGTCTGGGTTGACGATTTTTTCCTGAGCCAATGATGTCATGGTGCCCATAGCCATCATGACCCACATGAGGAAAATTCCTGGATATCTCATCATCAATGTATTGATTTACAAATTATTGTCCTCGACCTGTGCTTCGGTCTTTCCAAAACGCCTTTGACGGCTTTGGTATTGTCTGATTGCCTCGTGCAAGTCCTCTTCCATGAAGTCTGGCCAATATGTGTCGCAGAAATAAAGTTCGGAATAAGCTATTTGCCAAAGCAGGTAATTGGACACCCTCACCTCCGCTCCTGTGCGGATGAGCAGTTCGGGGTCTGGCATGAAATTGGTAACCATGTGTTTCGACATCAGCTCCTCGTCGATATCTTCTATTTCCAACTTCCCTGCCTTCACATCCTCTGCTATCTCGCGTGTTGCCTTGGTGATTTCCCATCTCGACGAATAACTCAGGGCGACAATCATCTGCATCGTGGTGTTCCCTGCAGTATGGTCCATCGTCTCCTGGAGTTTCTCCTGCACGTCCTTGGGCAATCGCTCAATCTCTCCTATCACCCGGAAGCGCACGTTGTTCTTCATGAAGATCTCATCTTCCAAAGACGAGAGCACAAGACTCATGAGAGAGGCAATCTCGTCGATTGGGCGATTCCAGTTCTCGGTGGAGAAGGTATAAAGAGTGAGATACTTCACACCCAATCGTGTGCATTCCGACGTGATGCGCCTTACGGCATCCACACCAGCCTGATGTCCGAAACTGCGGGGCTTTCCCTGTTCCAATGCCCAGCGTCCGTTGCCATCCATAATGATGGCAATGTGCTTGGGTATGCGTTTTAAGTCCAAATTATTCATCCTCGTTATGACATGTTCTACATTTGGCCATGAAACTATAGGTGAGTGTCACCTGCAAGGCCGAATAGCAGTCGGTATTCTTGAAGGCACCGCTGCTCTTTATGCTATAAGGGTCTGGCGAGCCATCAAGTTTGTCGCTCAGCGAGAAGTGGACCAGCCATTCCACGCCAAGGTTCATCCGGTCTGCCAACTTGTATTTCACTCCAATACCCACAGGCAGGTTGGCTGTGAACACACTTTTGTCTGCCTTGACAAAGGTTAGTCCCAAGCCTCCTGTCACAAAGGGGGTGAGCCGCTTCGCACCGCGATAGTCGCGCCCTGTGCCGTACGGCCAGAAATTATATTCATACATGGCGGCAAAGTCCGCCATCGGGTTGCTGAACTCGTATGGTTTCTCCTGTGTGCCGGGATAGTATGTCTCCTCATTCTTCGACGACCCTTTCAGCTTGCCGTATGATAAGCTGAAACGGAAGCCATGATATGGGTTTAACATACGCCTGAGCAAAACCGACGCCATGGGCTGCTGCCCTTTTAGGGGATTGCTATTGTAGTCGCCTTCATAGCTCACCAGTCCCAGGCCTCCACCCACCTCCATGAGATACTCCACATCGCCCTGAGCACGTGATGCTGCAGGCATGACGATGGCAAGTATGAGCAGGCAGATGGACTTCCTCATTTCTTCTTAAATTGAGTATCCTACTCCATGATGGCGTATTGGTAGTCGCTGCCCAATCCGCTGCCCAACCGGCTGCGCCAGATTTGTCCGCTGCCGCCACATATTATCCAGAGATATTTGTCTTTATCCACGACTATGGTGAAAGCATCAGAGCCTTTGAAGTCTGAAGGTATGTAGCAGTTGCTATTGCCCCAATAGATGCCGCCATCGGTACTGAGATAGAATTTTTCGAACCCTTCTGTCTTGCAGGCTCCAAAGCCCGACGAGCCTATTGCGACAATGCCGCCATCATAGGCAACAGACGTGAGCGATGTCAGCCTGGGCAGTGCCAATGGCAAAAGTTCATATGGATTTACATGCATCCACGAATGGTTGTATGATGTCTCGGAATTGTCCTCCACCTTGTTCCATATCTGTGCCTGATTGTCGTCAGGGTAACCATTCAAGTCTCTATTGCCTATCAGCACCACATTTTCGATGGAGCTGTTCATTTCAGATGGGATGCAAGCATAAGAGATGTCTCTCGTAGGGAGCATCGACTTGTTATCGTCGAGCTGCTCATTTTTCCATGTGCGACCTCCGTCTGCCGTGGAAATGAGGTTCATGCCTTCGTCGAGGGCATACAACTTCCTGCTGCTGGCAGCTACGAGCTGGCTCAGTTCTGCCATGCCTGTCTGCTCCCATTCCTCACCATTGCTGGATCGCAGGATGGCACCGGAGTGATAAAGATACATGTAGTCGCCTTGTACCACCACATTCTTGTAAGCATTGGCAGGAATGGGGCTGTTAATGTTCCACTGCAGCAAATCCCAATTCACTCCATCTTTGATGCCTGTCGTATAGATGGCTCCTGTATTTCCGTAAGAGGCAAACAGATATATCTTGTCTGACAAAGAAACAGCCTTCATGCCAGTGGCGCTTTCAAAATCCTGCTTTGTTGCCATCATCTCCCAGGTTGTGTAATCCTTACTGCTCTTCTTCACATTCACAGTAACGGTATAATTCACGTGGTTGCTGCCATCAAGAGAATACACGCTTACCACTCTTGGCACGGAGAAGTCGATGGAATCGCTTACGTGGTAGAATCTCAAAGAATCGTTGTTGATCTCCTTTATGACCAGATTCCCGGAATTCTTGCTTGTGATGACGCATATCATATGTGCCACATCTGTCCCATAGGGCAAAGAGTCTGGGTTGTAGATGGTCCTGTTTACCTGGTCAATGTAGAATTTGTAGTCGCTCGCCTTGTAAACAGACTTGACTATGCTGTCGGCTCCGGTGGAGCTTGTCAGGGTTGTATAAAGATTGGCATTTCCAAGCGAGAAGGCTATGATGGCTGCATCGCCGGGGTATGTCATTTCGTCTTCATCATCACCAAGGCATGAAGTGAGCACAAACAATGCCGACAACATGACAGCAAAAGGTAAGAAGATTCTTTTCATTACTTTTTTCTTTATTCTTGCCAACAATCACCCCTCCACATGCATAGCTGAATACCACATCCGCATGGGGAAAAGGAGTTGAAATTGCTTTTTTGTGTGCAAATTTACTCTAAATTCCTCAAATAAAACGTGATTTCCACACATTATTATGTAAATTATGGATTAATTGCTTATTTTTAAGGTCTGTTTAGATTTATTATTGGTGTTATTCCCTCTGCATTTCAACCCGAAATGCCCATAAACAAACCACGTAATGCTTGGACAACACAATCTGAAAAGCCCAGACAACAAGACAACAAAAAAGAGGACGACATGAATCTCTCATACCGGCCTCCTGAAAACAAATTCAACGAATGTTGGTCTTTTTCAATGCTATGACGCTCAAAATGGTCGAAACCACTACCGTCAGAACCAACATAACCGTTGTAAAATCTAATAACATAATCTTTACCTTAAATCTATCAAACTACTAACCTAATGAAAAAAAGTATTCTCACGAACACGATGCAAAATTACTCATTAGTTGGTGTGCTTGCAAATGATTTCATCTTTTTTTCAGCTTTTTCGCCCTTTTTTTGATTTGTGTCAACAGGGCTTTAGAGGATTTCTTAGGGTTTCCTAGGATTTCCTAGGGTTTTCTAGGGCTTCCTAGGACCTCCTACAAAGATGGCGGCTCGGCAAAATGCCGAGCCGCCAACCATTAAAAATAATATCCTTTTAGAGCTTTGGACCAGCAGCCACAAGAGCCTTGCCAGCCTCGTTGCCCTCATACTTCACGAAATTCTTGATGAAGCGTGCAGCAAGATCCTTTGCCTTCTCTTCCCAGATGCTTGCCTCTGCGTAGGTGTCGCGTGGGTCGAGGATGTTTGGATCTACGCCAGGAAGAGCTGTTGGCACCTCGAAATCGAAGAAAGGAATCTTCTTGGTGGGAGCAGTATTGATGCTTCCGTCGAGGATGGCGTCGATGATGCCACGTGTGTCCTTGATGGAGATGCGCTTTCCTGTGCCATTCCAGCCAGTATTCACGAGATAAGCCTTGGCGCCATTTGCTTCCATCTTCTTCACCAGTTCCTCAGCATACTTTGTAGGATGCAGCTCAAGGAATGCCTGTCCGAAGCAAGCAGAGAAGGTAGGAGTAGGCTCAGTGATGCCACGCTCTGTACCAGCCAGTTTTGCTGTAAATCCGGAGAGGAAGTAGTACTTTGTCTGCTCTGGAGTAAGGATGCTCACTGGAGGCAGCACGCCGAAAGCGTCGGCGGAGAGGAAGATCACCTGCTTTGCAGCTGGGCCTGCGCTGATAGGATTCACGTTCTTCACAATCTTCTCGATATGCTCGATAGGATAGCTCACGCGTGTGTTCTCGGTGACGCTCTTGTCAGCGAAGTCAATCTTGCCGTTCTCGTCAACTGTCACATTCTCAAGGAGGGCATTGCGGCGGATGGCATTGTAGATGTCAGGCTCGCTTTCCTTGTCGAGGTTGATGACCTTTGCATAGCAGCCGCCCTCAAAGTTGAACACGCCATTGTCGTCCCATCCGTGCTCGTCGTCGCCGATAAGCAGACGTTTCGGGTCTGTTGACAGAGTGGTCTTACCTGTGCCGGAGAGTCCGAAGAAGATAGCTGTGTTCTCGCCCTTCATGTCGGTATTGGCAGAGCAGTGCATTGCTGCGATGCCCTTCAGAGGAAGGTAGTAGTTCATCATTGAGAACATGCCCTTCTTCATCTCGCCACCATACCATGTGTTGAGGATCACTTGCTCGCGGCTGGTAACGTTGAACACCACGGCGGTCTCTGAATTGAGGCCCAGTTCCTTGTAGTTCTCAACCTTTGCCTTGGAAGCATTGAATACCACGAAGTCGGGCTCCTGCTCCAGTTCTTCCTCATTAATAGGACGGATGAACATGTTGGTCACGAAGTGAGCCTGCCATGCCACCTCCATGATGAAGCGCACCTTCATCCTGGTGTCTTTGTTGGCGCCGCAGAAACCGTCAACCACATAAAGTTTCTTGTTTGACAGTTCAGCCTTGGCAAGTTCTTTCACGGCAGCCCAAGTCTCTTCGCTTGCTGGATGGTTGTCGTTTTTGTATTCATCAGAAGTCCACCACACGGTGTCCTTGGATGTCTCGTCCATGACAATAAACTTATCCTTAGGTGAGCGACCTGTGTAAACGCCAGTCATTACGTTTACAGCACCCAGTTCGGTGAGTTGGCCTTTGTCAAAGCCAGTGAGCTCTGGTTTCATTTCTTCCTCGAACAGATCCTCATAGGAAGGATTGTAAACAACTTCGGTAGTACCGACGATGCCGTACTTCTCTGCTAAAATTGCCTTATCAAACTTTGCCATTATACCTTAAAAATATTAAAAATGAATGTTTTTTTGTAAAGCCTCCTCCCACCCTGCCATTAAAATGCCTTGTCATAAAACAAATGAAAGTGAGATTTGGTCGGACAATCTTTTTATCCTTTTTTTCGGCTGCAAAAGTAACAAAAAAGCATGGATTGGCAAAGTTATCGCACACAAAAAATGAGGTGTGCAATTCTTTTTGAGTTAAACTTTTGTAAATTTTTAACCCTTTGGCACTTAATTGTCATATAGGGTTGTCAAAAAGACGTATCGAAAGTGACACACCATTGTATCAGAATGAGGTGTGAATCAAAAACACCCACTCATCATTCACTTTTTTTCTTCTTGAAGAATACCCGTCCCATTGCAGACGGGACAAGTGTACTTGCCATCAGGGGTCTTGCCATAGCCGTGGCAAGAAAGGCATTTGCCCTCCTTCTGCAGCCGTTCTTTCTCTTTCTCCTGTTCCTTGCGTTCCTTTCGGCTTAAGGCGGATCCTTTACTTGCGGTTGAACCAGGCTTTGCATTAAGCGCCGCATTTGCCATGTCATTCCACAACATGTCACCTGCCATCTCAGCCATTGTGGAGCATGATGACAATGTGAGACAACCCATCCAACTGGCAACCAATAGGATACATGAAAAATAACTATATTTCTTCATTTTCATTTTAATAATACCTGGATGAATGGCAGCAAAGTTATAATTTTTTTTGCATTGTTTCTCTATTGCAGATAAATATTTGAAAAACATGCTTGTCGTGAGTCTTGAAAAAAGAATCCCCACGTGGATTAGAAGCCACGTGAGGTTCTTAAAGTATCTCATTTGCTCACATGGTGAGCCAATGGTCAAAAGAATGGTGAGTTTTTCACTTCACCTCCCAAATGTCATTGGTTTCAAGAAGTTCCATGAAGTTGTGGTATTTCTTCTTTGCCGACACCTCCTCGATTTGAGCAGCCACGGAAGCCTCATAGGTAGGCGCCACCACATCGCGAATGACTCCAAGAGCCACGGGATAGCCATGCTCATTGTCCATCATCGCCAACTTCAGTTGCAGGGTGTTGTCCTCGCAGTGTGCGTCATGCACGAGCACGTCGTCGATAGTCACCCCATCCTTGCCGATTTCCACCACCTTGAGGCCGAATCCTTCCTGCACAAGTCCATACTCGTTGTTTTCGCCAAAGACGAGCTTCTCTCCGTGCTTCACATAGATGGCATTCTTCTTCCGACCCTCCTTGTTGTAGATGGGGTCGTAGGCGCCATTGTTGAAGATGACGCAGTTTTGCAATATCTCGCAAACGGCGGCACCCTTGTGATGGTAGGCAGCCTTGAGCACCTCGACAGTGCCGGCATTGTCAGTTGCCACGGCACGAGCGAAGAAATTGCCCCTTGCGCCGAAACACAGTTCTGCCGGTCGGAATGGGTCTTCCACTGTTCCGTAAGGACTCGACTTGGAGACGAAGCCCCTTGGAGAGGTTGGTGAGTACTGGCCCTTTGTCAGTCCGTAGATGCGGTTGTTGAGCAATATCATGTTGATGTCGATATTGCGCCTCATGGCATGAATGAAATGGTTGCCTCCGATGGCAAGTCCGTCGCCGTCGCCGCTGATTTGCCATACGGTGAGGTTAGGGTTAGCCACCTTGGCGCCCGTGGCGATGGATGCCGCGCGCCCGTGAATGGTCTGCATGGCGTAAGTGCTAACATAATATGGCAGGCGGCTGCTGCATCCGATACCGGAAATGACAGCCATGTCGTGCGGTGCCACACCTACTTCTGCCATCGCCTTGTGAAGGGAAGCCAAAAAGAAATGGTCGCCACAACCAGGGCACCATCTGGGTTGCCCCTTCTTATAATCTTGTGCTGTATATTCACTCATAATCGTCTCCTCCTATTTCTTGATGATTTCCTCAAATGCCTTTACAAGCTCCGACACCACAAATGGCTGGCCTTTCACCTCGTTGTACTGCTCGGGCACGAAGCCATCGACCTTGGAGCGCAGATAAGCGGCGAACTGTCCCAAGTTCTGTTCAGCCACCACCACTTTTGGATAACGTGAGAGCACCTCTGCAGTGTTGGCTGGCAGCGGGTTGATAAATTGGAAATGAGCCTGTGCCACCTTGTGACCTTTGGAGCGCAACTCATCCATGGCGGAATACAGGTGTCCGAAGGTGCCTCCAAATCCTACGATGAGCAGTTCTGCGTCATCGGCATCACCATACACCTCTACATCGGGCACTGGGATGCGTGCCACTTTCTGAGCGCGAAGATGACACATGAGGTCGTGGTTCTCTGGGTTGGTGGATATGGCACCCGTCTTTCCGTCCTTCTCCAAGCCACCGATAATGTGTGTGTAGCCTTCTTGTCCTGGCACTGCCCAATAGCGCACCAGACTTTCCGGATCGCGCTCATAAGGCGTGTATTTTCCTTTCTGCTCAGGTGTGACATAGTGTGGATGGATGTCGGGCAGTTCCTCCATGGTGGGGAGTTTCCATGCTGCCGAACCATTTGCCACGAAAGCGTCGGAGAGCAGTATGACTGGAGTGAGATGCTCAAGGGCTATCTTTGCTGCGGCATAGACGGCATCAAAACAGCCAGTAGGACTATTGGCGGCAATCACCGGAACTGGTGATTCTCCGTTGCGTCCATACAATGCCTGCAACAGATCCGTCTGCTCGCTCTTGGTGGGCAAGCCTGTAGATGGACCACCACGCTGCACGTCGATGATGACAAGCGGCAGTTCGTCGATGACAGCCAAGTTGATTGCCTCCGACTTCAGGCAGATGCCTGGTCCTGAGGTGGAAGTGGCTGCCAAGGCTCCGGCGAACGAAGCTCCAATGGCACTTGCACAACCAGAAATCTCATCCTCACATTGCACTGTGATGACACCACACGACTTGTGCTTCGACAACTCATGCAGGATGTCAGTGGCAGGTGTTATGGGATAGGAGCCGAGATACAGGCGCAGTCCGGCTTTCTCTGCTGCTGCTATCAGTCCGTAGGCAGTAGCCTTGTTGCCGGTGATGTCCATGTACCTTCCCTTCTCCTTTGTCTTGGACTCTATGCGATATGTAGCTGGTACTGAAGCATGCACGTTGTGACCATAGTCGAAACCTGCTTGCACCACCTTGACATTGCTTTCGGCAATGGCGGGCTTCTTCGCAAATTTCTCGCGCAAGAAATTGAATACCAGACTTATGTCTCTGTTAAACAACCAGCACACCAAACCCAAGGCGAACATGTTTCTGCACTTCAGCACAGCCTTGTTGTCCATGCCGCTGTCAGCAAGGCAGTCTTTCACCATCTTGCTGATAGGACATGCCACCACGCGGTCGGGGTCGATGCCCATCTCACCCAAATAGTCCTCGGTCTGGAAGTTTGCCTTTTTCAGGTCGCTCGGACCGAAGCTGTCGGTGTCGATGATGATTGTAGCCTGTGGTTTGGCATAGCGATATTGTGTCTTCAGTGCAGCGGCATTCATAGCCACGAGCACATCGCACAAGTCACCAGGTGTGTAAACCTTGCCTTGGCCAATGTGTACTTGAAAACCCGACACTCCCGTGAGCGAGCCTTGCGGGGCACGGATGTCTGCTGGATAATCGGGGAATGTAGAAATGCCATTCCCTACGGTTGCCGACACAGTGGAAAAAATGTTGCCGGCCAATTGCATACCATCACCGGAGTCGCCTGAAAAGCGAACTACCACATGGTCCAATTCTTTAATTTCCAATTGTTCTGACATATATATTATATAAGTTGAAGTGTCCGTCAGCGCTGGCATTCACGTCAATACCGACGGTATGACAATATCACTTTTTGCATAGATTTTGCAAAGGTCTGAAAAATTATTTAATAACCAAAAAAAATTTGAATAAAAAATCATTGTTAGACGCACACAAGAATATTTTCAGCATAAATATTGATAATTTTCAATAAATATGCAAAAGCACGTTGAAAATGTAAAAAGAACAAGCATCCAAAATGAAAAAGAGTAGGCGACAAAACACCTACTCCACCATTATTAAGACCATGCATGTGTATTCATGTGGCATCACCATGCTGGTGCTGCCAACCATGCGTTCAATATATGAACGAACTGCCTCCCAAGAATTCCCTGAGCAGCGATGTCTGAGGCAATCCACCCTCGGGAATGTCGATGAAGTAACGCAAGAACTTGCACAACCTGTAAGCCTCGGAATATTCTTCCACATTCTGCGGCACCCTTTCAAGCAAGCGCAATGACTGACTCTTGAGCACTGCCAATTCGTAAATCATTGCAGTATTGAACATCTCGTCGGCATTCTCCTGATAAGGGAATATCCATTTCTGTTCTCCAGCACGCACCGATGGCCATCGGCGTATGGTCTCCCGTGCGCTCACGCCACGGTATTTGTCATCACGCACTATTCTACGGAGCAAGCGGTTGTCGGTGGTGGGTATGTAATTGTGGTTGTCGAGCAAGATGGTGGTGAGGGCAGAAGCATAGACCCTGAACTTCTGCTCTTCTGGAATCTTGGCGGTAAGCTCCGGGTTGAGTGCATGTATGCCTTCTATCACCAAAATGTCGCTTGGTCCCAAGCGCAACTTCTTGCCGCTGCGCTCGCTTTTCCCTTTCTGGAAGTTGTATTTTGGAAGTTCCACCTCCTCGCCCTTGAAAAGAGCCATGAGCTGATCGTTGAGCAGAGGTATGTTCAATGCATGGATGCTCTCGAAGTCGAAATCTCCTTTCTCGTCCTTTGGAGTGAGGTCGCGATCGACAAAATAATCATCGAGGGAAACCATGACAGGCTTCCTGCCATTGCACACTAACTGTATCGACAGTCGCTTGCATGTGGTGGTCTTGCCACTCGACGACGGTCCTGCAATGAGCACCATCCTCACCCCTGGCCTGGCGGATATTTCCTCTGCTATGTGCGCTATCTTCTTTTCCTGCAACGCCTCAGACACATTGATGAGCAACGAGGTGCCACCCCTGACCACTATGTCGTTGAAATCGCCAACAGTACTGATGCCGAGAATGTTTTGCCAACGATGATGCTCCTGGAAGATGCCGAACATCTTGTCTTGCTTTATCATCTCGCCGAGCACATCGGGATTGTAAGGAGATGGTATGCGCAGCAACATGCCTTCATAATATGGTTCCAGTCCGAAGAGCGTCAGTCCGCCGGTGCTTGGGAGCAACGCCCCGTAATAGTAGTCGGCATAGCCATCCAACTCATAATATACAGTATATAAGTCGCCCATGGACTTCAGCAACTTCACTTTCGAACTCGTCCCTCTCTCCTCAAACACTTTCACAGCCTCCTCGGTGGTGCTTTCACGCCGTCTAATAGGGATGTCGGCGGCAATAATCTCGCTCATTCTCTTTCTGACAGCATCCACATCGGCATTGGTGATCTGCCTGCCAATATGCAAGTCGCAATAGTAACCGTTGGACACTGGTATGTCAATCACCACACTGCCATTGGGGTACAAGTCGTGAACAGCCTTGCAAAGCACGAAAAACAGAGTGCGGGTGTATGTCCTGCTTCCCGAACTGGTATCCAGTCCGAGAAATTCCAAATCAGCATTGTGGTAGAGCCTCATTCCAAGTCCCGCCACCTTGTTGTTCACCTTCGCAACAACCGGTCCGAACTGCATTTGCAAGTCCAAACCTTGAAAAATTTCATAAAGTGATGATCCTATTGGGAATTTTTGAGTTTTTTTATTATTTTTGCAACGAATTTCAAGCATTCTTATCATGGCATAGCGTGTTTTTGGTTTTACTGCGTAAAAGTAGTAATAATAATTCAAAGCAAGTCGAATTTTCAACATTTTTTAATAAATATGTCAATCTGGATTATTTTCAAACTGCTCGGATCGCTCGCACTCTTGATGTTCGGTATGAAATCCATGAGCGAGAGCCTCCAGAAAATGGCTGGCCCACAATTGCGACATGTCCTTGGAACCATGACAACAAACAGGTTCACCGGGGCACTGACGGGTATATTTGTCACAGCTGCCGTGCAAAGCTCCACAGCCACCACATTGATGACGGTATCGTTTGTCAACGCTGGACTGCTGACACTCTTCCAAGCCATCAGCGTCATCATGGGTGCTCACATCGGTACCACCGTGACGGCGTGGATCATGAGCCTCGGTTTCTCTTTTGAAATCACCGACTTCGTCTATACGGCATTCTTCATAGGAATCATCCTGATTTACATGAAAAAACGCCGCATCATGGGCGACTTCCTCTTTGGCGTGGCGTTCCTTTTCCTCGGTTTGGGAACCTTGAAAACCACTGGTTTCGGACTGGTGGAAGACCCTGTGGCAAAAGAAGTCATCAGCAGTTTCTTCTCCAAATTCAACGACCCCACATTCTGGAACTCTCTGTTGTTCCTCATCATGGGTACCGTGCTCACCCTCTGCGTGCAGTCGTCGGCTGCCATCATGGCGATAACGATGATACTGTGCTCCACCGGAGTGCTCCACATCGACCAAGGCATCATGCTGGTATTAGGTGAGAACGTCGGCACCACCATCACCTCGAACATCGTGGCTCTGAGCGCCAACACACAGGCTCGACGGGCAGCCTTCTCGCACCTGGCAATCAACGTTGTAGGTGTGACATGGGCACTCATACTGATACACCCTTTCATCAATCTTGTATGTAACTTCGTAGGTTTTGACCGCACATTGGAGACTGGCGACCCGGGATATAACGCCAATTTGGCAAAGATATCCATGGTGCTTGCTACGTTCCACTCAGCATTCAACATCACCAACACGCTGTTGCTCATCTGGTTTGTGCCTTACATCGAGAGATTCGTATGCTGGGTCATCAAATCCAAGACTGTGGAAGAAGAGGAAGACTTCCGCCTGCATTTCATCACTTCTGGCATCATGAAGACCCCGGAACTATCTGTGCTCGAAGCACATAAGGAAATAGAGGCATTTGCCGAAAGAATGCAAAGGATGTTTGGCATGGTGAGAGAACTGCTGACCGAGAAGGATGAAAAGAAATTCACCGCGTTGTACAACCGCATCGAGAAATACGAGGGCATCTCCGACAACATGGAAATGGAAATTGCAAAATACCTCAACGAGGTGTCAGACGCCCACCTCAGCGACGACACCAAGGGCAAGATACGTGCCATGCTGCGCGAAATATCCGAACTCGAAAGTATCGGCGACTCATGCTACAACATGGCAAGAACCATCAACAGGAAGGTGCAGGGCAAGCAAGACCATTTCACCAACAAGCAATACGAGCGCCTGCATCAAATAATGGAGCTTACCAACAACGCGCTAACACAAATGAACGTGCTGATGTCGGGAAGGAAAGACTCTTTCGACGTGAACAGGTCGTTCAACATCGAAAACGAAATCAACAACTACCGCAACCAACTGAAGTCACAGAACATAGTAGATATCAACAACCATGAATACACCTATGCGGTGGGCACCATCTACCTGGATCTCATCGGTGAATGTGAGAAATTAGGCGACTACGTGGTAAACGTGGTGGAAGCCCGCATGGGAACAAGACAAAAGGAAGTTTAGAAAAAGGCAAATCTTACAGACAATCCTCCTTGCCCCAAATGCATGGCGCAAGGAGGATTGTTGATTATAAGAACGTTGCAAGCCAAAGGAACAAAGTCACTTCACCAACTTGGCATACAACTTGCGCATCCCTTCAGAAGCACCCATCTTGAAATGCTCGAAACGCTCCGACGCACCCACACGCACATCACCTGGGTCGATAAGGTAGATGGGAGCATGTGATGGAACATACTGCACCAAGCCCGCTGCGGGATAAACAACGAGCGACGTGCCTATGATGATGAAAATGTCGGCTTTCATGCACGCTTCGGCAGCAACCTCTATCATGGGCACCGCCTCATTGAAAAATACGATATGAGGACGGAGCAATGAGCCATCGCCAGCCTTGGTGCCCACTTCCACCTCACAATTATCACGAGTCAAGGTCTTGATGTAACGGGGATTGTATGGGTCGATGCTCGAACACACCTTCATCAGTTCGCCATGCAGGTGTATCACAAGCTTGCTTCCTGCCGCCTCATGCAAATTGTCCACATTCTGCGTCACCACCGTCACGTCATAGTGGTCTTGTAGTTGAGCCACCAACTTGTGCCCCTCATTGGGCTTCGTATCCAGACACTTGCGACGAAGCATGTTGTAGAACTTAGTCACCAAGGCAGGGTCCCTAAGCCAGCCCTCATGTGTGGCAACCTGCTGCACCGGGTAATCCTCCCAAAGTCCATTAGCATCACGGAATGTCCTCAAGCCACTCTCCACCGACATCCCTGCACCTGTCAATACTACTATCTTTTTCATGTTTTCCATTTTTGGCCGCAACAGACTATCCATGATGAGATTCCGACAAACGCCAAAATCATTTAACGACAATGCAATGCGGCGGTTGAGACTAATATGATGGGGCTATTTGTCGCCCAATCAGTTAATAATGTACAAAATTAGCATTTTTTCGGGAAATCATCCAACCTTAATCATAAAAAAAACGTAACTTTGCGGCAATTTTTGAAATGCATTTTAATTATTAGACATTTTTCATGGACAAAGTGAGTTACGCTTTGGGCCTGGGCATCGGTCAACAATTGTTGCAAATGGGTGCCTCAGACCTGAACATAGATGATTTTGCTGATGCCATCAGAGACGTGATAGCAGGCAACAAACTGAAAGTATCGAACAAAGATGCACAAGGCATCGTAGAGAATTATTTCAAGGAAAAAGAGACGAAGCTGAATGCCGAGCGTGCCGCTAAAGGAAAAGTGGCAAAGGAAGCAGGAGAACAGTACCTGAAGACCAACGCCAACAACGAGGGAGTGGTGACACTGCCCAGCGGCTTGCAATACAAGGTGCTCAACGAAGGAAACGGACGCAAGCCAAAAGCCACCGACAACGTGGTGTGCCACTATGAAGGCTTCCTCATCGACGGTACCGTGTTCGACAGCAGCTACCAACGCGGAGAGCCCGCCACATTCCCACTCAACCAAGTCATTACAGGATGGACAGAAGGTCTGCAACTGATGCAGGAGGGCGCCAAATACCGCTTCTTCATACCCTACCGACTCGGATATGGTGAAAACGGTGCAGGAACACTCATACCCCCCTACTCCACCCTTATCTTCGATGTGGAACTCATCGAGGTGAAATAAGACAACAAATAGAATATCAAAAATACAAGAAACCAAAAAGAAAAGAAAAAAATGAGAAAATTTCCATTTTTCGCCATTGTGGCGATTATCATCGCAGCTACCATGTCGTGTGGCAAAGGCTACAAAGCTAACATCAAGACCGACGTTGACACCGTAAGCTACGCCATCGGTCAGGCAAATGGTGGACAACTCCAACAATTCCTTGAGTCACAAGGCATGGACTCCACATGCATTGCCGACTTCCTCAAAGGATTCAAAGAAGGTTCAAAATCTGCCGGCGACAAGAAGAAGGAAGCCTACTACATGGGTCTCGCACAAGGCTTGCAGATGGTACAAGGCCTCAACAACAACATCTTCGGCGGTGAAGAAGGCGACCTCAAACTTTCAAGAGAGAACTTGATAGCCGGACTCGTGGCTGGCGTGAAGAAAGACACCTCCGTATTCAGCAGCGAGGCCATCATGCCACAACTCGACAACATGATCAACAACATCCGCACCAAGTCCCTCTCAAAGAAATATGAGAAGAACAAGGAAGAAGGTGCCAAGTTCCTTGCAGAGAACGCAAAGAAAGAGGGTGTGAAGACCTTGGCAAATGGCGTGCAATACAAAGTGATCAAGGAAGGCAACGGCCCTATCCCAACAGACTCTACAACAGTGAAGATTCACTATGAGGGAAAAACAATCGACGGCAATGTGTTCGACAGCTCTTACCAGCGCAACCAACCAGCCGAGATGATCCCAACACAACTCGTTCCTGGTTTTGCAGAGGCTCTGAAAAACATGCCTGTAGGCTCCACATGGGAAATCTACATCCCAGCCGAACAAGCATACGGCGAGCGCGAGGCAGGTGCCATCAAGCCTTTCTCAACACTGATTTTCAAAGTGGAATTGCTCGACATCGTAAAGAAGTAATTTGAAGAAATTTAAATGAAAAAAACAGTAATGCTGGCACTCGTCGTCTTGGCGAGTGCCTATTTCTGCCCATCATTTGCAGGTGGAAAGAAAGACAAGAAGAAAAAGAAAGACAACGCTGAAGTGGTGGCAGAGCCAGTGAAACTGCTTACCACATCCGACTCTCTCAGTTATGCCATGGGAATGGAGGCTACAAACGGACTCATCCCCTACCTCATCAACCAAGTCGGTATGGACACAGCCTACATGGACAAGTTTGTGGAAGGCTTCAAGACATACGTCAACAAGGAGACCAACAACAAGGAAGTGACAGCATACGCCGCTGGCATACAAATTGCCAAGATGGTGAACACGCAGATGATAAACCAAGCCAAGAAGCACATGGAAGGTGTCGCCGACAGCGTGGGCGTTGACATGTTCTGCAACGGCTTCCTTGCAGCATTGAGCAAAGACAACACATACTTCAATGACTCTACTGCCATTACCTATGTGAGCAACAAGAGAGAGGAAGCAGTGAAAGCCATGACCAAGGCTGGCGAGGACTTCCTGGCAGAAAACGCCAAGAAAGAGGGTGTGAAGACCACACCAAGCGGTCTGCAATACAAGGTGCTGCGCGAAGGCAACGGACCAGTGGCTACAGCACAGGACGAAGTGGAGGTGAAATACGAAGGAAGACTAATCAACGGAACAGTCTTCGACAGCAGCTACAAGCGCAATCCACAAACCACCAAATTCAGACCAACACAAGTGATCAAGGGATGGACCGAGGCACTCACCATGATGCCAGAAGGCAGCAAATGGGAACTCTACATACCCTACAACTTGGCATACGGCGAACGTGCCACAGGCTCCATACCAGCATACTCAACTCTCATATTCCAAGTGGAAGTGGACAAGGTAATCAAGGCTGAGGAGAAAAAATAGAAGATTGGCTGCGAAATATAGAAGCTGCAAATTATAGAAAATATTATTTTAATTAATGAAGACATTTGAAGAACTTGGTGTCGCCGAAGAGATTCGCCGTGCCATCACCGAAATGGGATTTGAAAACCCCATGCCGGTACAAGAAGAAGTCATACCATATCTGTTAGGAATAGGAAACGATGTCATAGGACTGGCGCAAACTGGTACCGGCAAGACTGCCGCCTATGGCATTCCATTGCTACAAAAAGTTGACCCAGCCAACAAAGCCACTCAGGCACTCATCCTTTCACCTACCCGCGAACTCTGCCTGCAGATCAGTGATGACCTGAAGGACTTCTCCAAATACATGGAGGGTGTGCGCATCGTTCCAGTGTATGGAGGCACATCGATAGTGAACCAAATCAACGCACTGAAAAAGGGCGTGCAGATAATTGTCGCAACACCAGGACGACTCATCGACTTGATGAACCGCGGCGTGGCGAAGCTTGACAATGTAAGCAACGTGGTGCTCGACGAAGCCGACGAGATGCTCAACATGGGATTCTCGGAAAGCATCGACGAGATACTCAAAGGGGTGCCAGAAAACAGAAACACCTTGCTCTTCTCGGCAACAATGAGCAAGGAGATAGAAGCCATTGCAAAAAACTACCTCCACGACTACAAGGAAATTGTGGTGGGCAGCCGCAATGAGGGTGCAGAACACGTAAACCATATTTATTATATGGTGCACGCCAAGGACAAATACCTTGCCCTGAAGCGCATCGTGGACTACTATCCAAAAATCTTCGCTATCATCTTCTGCCGCACAAAGATTGAGACACAAGAGATTGCCGACAAACTGATACGCGACGGATACAACGCAGAGTCACTGCATGGCGACCTCTCACAGCAACAGCGTGACCTCACAATGCAGAAGTTCCGCCAGCACCTCACACAACTCCTTGTGGCTACCGATGTGGCAGCAAGAGGACTCGACGTGGACGACCTGACGCATGTCATCAATTTCGGACTGCCAGAGGATATAGAAAACTACACTCACCGCAGCGGACGAACCGGACGTGCCGGAAAGAAGGGCACTTCCATCTCAATAGTACACACTCGCGAACAAAAGAAGATAAAGAGCATAGAGAAGGAAATCGGCAAGAGCTTCGTAGAAGCCGACCTGCCCACACCTCAGGAGATTTGCACCAAGCAACTCTACAGGGTGATGGACCAGATTGAAAAGACCGATGTCAACGAAGAAGAGATTGCTCCTTTCATGACCGAGATCAACCGACACTTCGAATACATGGAGAAGGAAGACCTCATCAAGAAGATCGTTTCCCGCAACTTCGGACGTTTCCTCGCCTACTATGCCGATGCTCCGGAGATAGAAAAGCCGAATGCGAAGGCAGAGCGAAAGAAAGGTGAGCGAAAGACAGACAGCAAGGGCAGGTACAAAGCTGAAAAGGGCTACCGCCGACTGTTCATCAACTTGGGCAAGACTGATGGCTTCTTCCCCGGCGAGGTGATGCAGTTCATCAACAAGCACGTGTCTGGACGTCCACAAGTGGGACATATCGACTTGATGAGCAAATTTGCCTATATCGAGGTGCCAGAAGAGGATGCAGAGTTGGTGATGCAGTCGCTCGACGGCACTACTTACAAAGGCCGCGAGGTGAGATGCAACGACGCCGACGAGAAAGGCCATGGCAGAGGCAGCAGGTCTTCCAATGACAGGAAAGCCGCCTCAGACCGTTCCTCATCAGCATCTGGAAGGAGGTCTTCACGTAAGGACGACAAGCCAGCCGACAACTTTGCACGCTTCGAGAAAAAGGAAAAACGTGGTCGCAAGGCTCAAGAAGAACCTCGTCAGACGAAGAAAGGCACGCGAGGTGCCGCCAGAATGGAAAGCGGACGTCAGGATGACTGGCGACAGTTCTTCCAAGGTCACGACATCATCTTGAAAGGTGAAGAGCCAGACTTCTCCGAAGACGGATGGGCAAGAAGGAAACCCAAGAAAAAGAAGAAATAAGATTCTTTCATCGACTTCGTAGCAGGCTCTTATTGCCTTGACTCCCCTCAATCGAAAGATTTTGCGCAGAATACTCAATTCTGCGCATATTTTTTTTGATAAATGAGCGTTTACGGTCGGTTTTAGTGAAAAAATTTGCAATTTTGCACTTAAACACAAAAACTATCCATGCCAACTACCCATTTGCTTATTGCCGCCATTTTCATAGCATTAGTGATAGCCTTTATTATCACTATTTTTGTTCTGAATGCCAGTGCGAAGAAGATTATCGACACAAACAAGAAGTTGGTGGAGAACCAGAATATGCTGATGGAGCAGAACAAAGAGCAAGGCAGGGAGATAAATCAGAGGGTGAAAGAGCTCGAACAGCAGAGCAGTAAACTCGAGCAGCAGGAAGACGAACTGGAAGAGCAGAAAGGGATGATAGAAATGCTTCGGAAACAGCAGGAGGAGTTGGCCGAGCAGTTGAAGTATGCCGTCCCCGATGAAGTGAAGCAACTGAAAAAGCAAATCCAAGCGCATCAAGAGAACATTGAAAAAACTGCCGACATGACCGACGAGTTGCATTGAATTGTATTAAAATAGGTTACAAGGTTACACTTTGTGTTTTCCTTTTTTCTTTCTGCAAAGTTACAATTATCCCCATAAAATGTGAGTTAAAGTGTCGAATAATCGTCAGCATTGTTGCGCAGAGAAGCTCTATTTGCGCAGAAAACGTGATTTTGGCATGGGTCACCCCGTCGAGGAAAACAGAAAACCAAAAAATCCATGGAATTTCAAGTTCCATGGATTCTTTGGTTTTCTTCTCTAAATATTATTAAGGTCAAATCACATGCTATTTGTCACTGAAAAATGTCACCTATTATTTGGCATTGATTTCGCGAATCAGACGGTCGGCATGTCCCCATCTGTCCATCATGAAGAGCACAAATCGGATATCCACACCGATGCAGCGAGCCAATTGCTTGTCGAAGAAGATGTCGCTTGACAAGCTGTCCCAGTTGCCGTCGAAAGCCAGACCAATGAGTTCACCCTTGCCATTGAACATCGGTGAACCGCTGTTTCCGCCGGTGATGTCGTTGTTGGTGAGGAAGCAGAGCTGCATCTTGCCAGTGGTCTTGTCGGTGTAAGGACCGAAATCAGACGCAGACAGCAACTGCCTCATGATGGGTTCTGCCTCATACTCTATCACCTCGTTGGCTCTGTCCATCTTCTCCACGATGCTCTCTGCCGTGGTGTAATATCCCGAAGGCTGTCCGTTGAGCAAGTACTCACCCACCTGTCCGTAGCTCAAGCGCATGGTGAAGTTGGCATCGCTATAGTGTGGCTGGTCTTGTTCCATCCTGACTATTGCATCGCAGAGGTACTTTTCCTGAGTCATGATTTTCTCTTCGTTAGCACTCATCTTCAGCATTTGGTCGTATAGGATTTCCATGACATCAGCACCAAATTTCACACCAGGGTCTTTCTTGAAACTCTTCTTGTTGAAATAGATTTTCTTCCCTTTCTTCATGAGCATTGACTTCTTGTAGAGGTAGTCAACGTATGCGGAGTAGTTGTTGCCGTATTTCGTCTTTATCTCCGAGTAGAACTTTGGCAAGCATTCGGCATCCACCTGTTGGGCGTAATTCTTGAGCATGGCAGCGAGCACCTCCTTGTCGAGCGCCTCGTCCCACGAGTCGCTGTTGTCCTTGAAGAGGTAATACTGCTTTTTGGGCTTGTCTTCCGGTCCTTTGATAGGCATGCCACCCTGCATCTTCCTTGCCCTCTTGAAGAACTCGCTTGTACGGAAGAAAGACTCATAGAGGTTGTTCAGGGTATAGTTAGGCTTCATATTTTCCGCATACATCTTCTCCAGCTCAGCGAAGTCGAGTTTGTCCTTGAGATACCCTGTGGAGTCCTGCCATTGGCGGATCTTCTCCTCATATGCAGCTTTCTGGCTGATGATGCCGATGGAGTCGATGCACTTGTTCATGCCGATGGCGTTTTTCCAATAGTTTGAACTTGAAGCATACTCGCTGTCGTATTTGATGCGCACGGCCTCACTGGCTCTCATGTGCTTTATCATCACCTCTTGCTTTACGCCCCTCACCTGTGCCCTGACGGCATTCTCCGCATCACGCATCTGCTTGATGCCATACGACGAGAGATACCTGCTGGTGCTTCCGGGATATCCCATCGTCATGGCGAAGTCGCCATCCTTGTATCCCTGCATCGACACCTGCGCCCAACGTTTTGGGTGGTATGGCACATTTTCCTCGCTATATTCTGCCGGTCCGTTGGTCTTGGGGTCTGCATAGACACGGAAGACGGAGAAGTCGCATGTCTGTCTTGGCCACATCCAGTTGTCGGTCTCTCCACCGAACTTTCCCATCGACTTTGGTACGGTGAAGACGAGTCTCAGGTCGGTGAAGTCCTGGTATGTGGTGGCATAAAACTTGTTGCCTTCATAGAACGGGTCGATGTTCACATGCAATGTCTTGTCGATGCGTTTCACCGAGTCGGTCATGGCATTGGTAAGCGAGTCTATAAGCACCTCTTTCAGCAGGGCACCCATGTTTTCGTATCCTAAAGCCATCACGCGGTCGGTGATGTCGGTCTGATCTACCATGAAACTCACAAACATGTTCTTGTTGGGCAACTCCTCCTCATAGCTCTTGGCATAAAATCCATTGAGCATGTAGTCGTGTTCCACAGTGGAATGGCTGCGGATGGATTCGAACCCACAATGGTGGTTGGTGAACACCAATCCATTGGGAGAGACGACAACACCCGAACAATACCCACTGAAATTGACAACGGCATTCTTCAATGCCATTTCTCCATAACACAGGTCGTTGTAACTCATGCTGAAACCCTCGTTCTGCATGATCTCATACACTTGTGGCGGCAGGTTGTAGATGGTCCACATACCCTCATCGGCCTTGGCATGTGACAACATGGTCAGACCGGTGATGAGCAAAGCAATTTTTCTCATTATCATATCTTTGTTTTTTATAGTTATTTCTTGAAGTATTTTCCTATGTAAGGCAGGTTCGACAAAGGGAAGTCACGCTTCACCGTATAAGCCACGAAAAGTCCCACGAGTAAGGTGTTCACTGTCAACGAGCCCCACAGCGGGAGGTTGGCAGAAGCGAAATGAATGCCCACAAACAGCAAAACCGCCACGACAAGATAAGAGAAGATGTCGCACAGGGGGTAAGCCACGGGGAAATATTTCTGTCCTATGAAATATGACAGCAACATGGAAACGGTGTATGCCACAAGACCCGCCCAAGCACACGCCATGTAACTATAGCGTGGGATAAGGAGCAGGTTGATGGTGAAGAGCACCACAGCGCCAATGCCTGAGAAATAGGCTCCCCAAATAGTGCGGTCGGTGAGCTTGTACCAGAATGAAAGGTTGAAGAAAATGCCAAAAATGATTTCAGCTGCCATCACTATCGGCACCACGCGCAGACCACTCCAATAACTCTCACCGATAAGGAACTTGAGCAAGTGGAGATATGCCATCACGACAAGGAAAGCCAGCAAGGTGAAAATGATGTAGTATTTCATCGTCTGGGCATAGACCTCCTTGCTGTCCCTATCTTTCACCTTGCTGAAGACAAACGGTTCGTAGGCAAAACGGAAAGCCTGGGTGATCATCATCATGATCATAGCTATCTTGATGCAGGCGCCATATATTGCCAACTCACTAAAGGCATCGCTCCCCGGATAGACCTTCGGAAACATTATCTGCGAAAGACATTGGTTGAGCTGTCCGGCTATTCCCATGACGAGGATGGGCCAAGCGTACGACAACATCTGGCGGCACATCTTCTTGTCGAATCCATGATTGATGCCTCTAAGTTCCTTGTGCAGGAAAACGAGATTGACCATAGAACAGAAAAGATTGATGTAGAACACCCATGCCACATCATAATGGAATGTCTCTCCATAGATGCCAAAAGGATTGAGATGAAGCATTGGCAATCCAAAGAAATAAACCAGGTTGAGCACAATGTTCAATGCAATATTG
Organism: uncultured Prevotellaceae bacterium; assembly: GCA_900315745.1. GTDB lineage: Bacteria > Bacteroidota > Bacteroidia > Bacteroidales > Bacteroidaceae > Prevotella. The sequence goes on along the minus strand of ONAG01000005.1, from coordinate 59,525 downwards.
GCAATTTTCAGGGATGCGAACTTTATCGGACGATGCTCACACCTCAGATAGGCGAACGCAATGGCGGTGAAGGCATCGAGAGCAACTGTGAGATACATCACCACCACATATTCTGGATGGTTGCCATACCCCAACAATTCCGCTATCTGACGACAGAAGAGCAACATTATCAAGGAAGAAACTACTCCCACTGTTCCTACCATCCTAAGCACGGTGGAATACACCTTCTCACGATTCATGCCCTCCTTGTTCATGAATCTGAAGAATGTGGTCTCCATGCCAAAGGTGAGCAGCATGATGAGAATCGCCACATAAGCATAGACATTGGTGATGATGCCATATTCGCCTCCTGTAGAGGCAAATTTCGATGTCTGTATTGGCACGAGCAGATAATTGACAAAACGTGCCACAATGCTGCTCAAGCCATAAATGGCAGTGTCCTTGGCAAGCGATTTCAGATTGGCCATGTTTTTCTCGTTTTTTACTTCTCTTTATGATAGAAAAGTGTTACATTGTTATATAAGAAGGTTTTTATGGAGAGTTTTTTCTCTTTGTGGAGTGAGGGGTTTTTATCTCTCTTTGTGATTTGAGGAGTTCCTATAAAATGGAAAGGAGAGCACCATTGCCATAGTGCTCTCCAGGTGGGCCATGTAGGGCTTGAACCTACGACCTCCAGATTATGAGTCTGTTGCTCTAACCAACTGAGCTAAAAGCCCTCTAATTGCCCAAGGGCAAATTTCAGATTGCAAAATTACATCAATTAGTTGAATCAGCCAAATTTTTGGGGAATTATTTTTTTCGGCTGGCTCATAAATCCAAGATTTATTCGTAATTTTGTAGCCAAGAAGCTAATGATAGATGCGATAGAGGAGATAGAGGAGATAGACACTTTTGCTTCTATAGCTTCTATAGTTTCTATAGCTTCTATAAATATAATAATCACCTACCCGTTGGTTGAATTAAATTTGTAAAATATTTTTATGAAAAAGTTGCACATGTCGTTGATTTTTAGTAACTTAGTGGTCTTCAAACTATTAAGTACTATTATCGTAGATATGCGCAACTTCGTTACAAATTTCAGAAAAATCCTTGAGATATGCAAACAATTTGCAGGAAATCAAGTAAACGAGAAAGGAAATGTCCCCCGCCGTGGTGTTGTCCCCACGTTCTCCGACTTGGAGGTCGTGGCACTTTCCATCACAGCTGAAGCATTCAGTATTGACAGCGAGAACTATCTTTTCAATCGGTTGAACAGTGATTGCCCGGATGCCATTCCCAATCTGATCAGCCGTCGCCAATACAACCAGCGCCGCAAGTTGACCATGATGCTTGGGGAGAATATCCGCCAATCTATTGCCAAGGCCATCGATGGTGGCGAGACCGTCTTCAGCATTGACTCCAAGCCGGTGAAAGTCTGCCAGAATGCCCGTGCCGCCAGGTGTCAGATGGGAAAGACCGATATAGAACATGCACCCGCCTGGGGCTATTGTTCCTCGCAGAACATGTACTACTACGGCTATAAGCTTCATGCCCTGTGCGGTATCAGCGGAGTTATACATTCCTATGACATGACCGCAGCCAATGTGCATGACCTGCAATACCTCAAAGATGTACGGTGGGAGTACAACGACTGTATGATTATGGGCGACAAAGGCTACCTGAGCGCTCCGGTGCAACTGGATTTGTTTGAAACAGCAAATATCACCCTTGAGGTCCCATACAGGTTGAACCAGAAAAACTGGACACCGCCTACATGGGCTTACAGACGTTTCAGAAAGAGAATTGAGACTGTATTCTCCCAATTGAATGACCATCTCATGATGATACGCAACTATGCAAAGCAGCCGCCAGGGCTCTTCGCAAGGATGGCTGCCAAAGTGGCTGCCTTTACTATGTTGCAGTATTTCAATCTTCTCAATCATAAGCCTATAGGGCAAGTTAAGTATGCTTTATTTTAATTCATCCAACAGGTATCACCTTTTAAAACATTAAAAGCATGGCTAATAATAATGACATCCCCAGAATCTTCCGGAAGGTGTCTAAGTGGCAAGACCTTTGGTTTTATCAGAAGTCGGAGGTGCTCTATCAGATGACTTATGTCTTTTGTGAGCGCTTCCTGCCGCAGCATGGAGACCGCACGGTGGATCAGATGGTGCAGGCCACGCTCTGTGAAGCAGAATATCGTCGAAGGTTCTGAGGATGGCAAGACTTCCACTGAGATGGAACTGAAACTTCTCAATGTAGCCCGTGCCAGAATCGGCGAACTGCGACAAGACTACGAGGAATTCCTCAAGTCGAGGCAGCTGAGACAGTGGACTGCCGACGACAAAAGATTTCAGCCCATGCAGGACTTCACCCGCAAGCACAACCTCCTCAGCGACTATGAGCCATTCTTTAAACAATGGTCGGCGGAAGAGATGGCGAATGTGGGATTGACGCTGTGCTTTCAGGTAGATACGATGATGAACAAATACATGGAAAGCTTGGAGCGAACTTTCGTCACGCAAGGCGGTATCAAGGAGCGCATGCACCAAGCTCGTACGGGATATCGACAGCAACAAGACAACCGCATGACAGAAATGGAACAAACCATTTCCACCCTCCAACAGCAACTGGCTCAGGCACAAGCAGAAGCCGCACAATGGAAAGCCTCCTACGAAGACTTGAAGCAACGCGCCTTGGATGCCTATCGCAAGCAAGAGGAGGAAATAAAACGACTGAAGAAGGAAATGGAGGTGAATAATTTGTAACCATAAATATTTGGTTTTTTGAGTGGCTTTCACTACCTTTGTTCGCAGTTCTCTGAACAATATAGGAAGAATAAAAATATTGCAGAGATAAATAATTGCAGAAACAATAATGGATGAAAACTTCGACATAAGGAAAGAGCGGATAAGCACGGCAGAAAAAGATTTCGAAAATGCTCTCCGACCATTGCGCTTTTCCGACTTCAGTGGTCAGCAGAGCGTGGTGGATAACCTCCAGGTGTTTGTGGAGGCTGCCAAATATCGTGGCGAACCACTTGACCACACACTGCTGCACGGACCTCCAGGACTTGGAAAAACCACGCTGAGCAACATCATAGCCAATGAGTTGGGAGTAGGGTTCAAGCTCACCAGCGGACCAGTGCTCGACAAGCCTGGCGACCTGGCAGGAATACTCACATCCTTGGAACCCAACGACGTGCTTTTCATCGACGAGATACATCGTCTATCCCCTGTGGTAGAGGAATACCTGTATTCTGCCATGGAAGACTACCGCATTGACATCATGATAGACAAGGGTCCATCGGCACGCTCCATACAGTTGAGCCTCAACCCTTTCACCCTTGTGGGCGCCACCACACGCAGCGGACTGCTCACCGCCCCCCTACGGGCACGATTCGGCATCAACATGCACCTGGAATACTACGACCCTGCAACAATCACAAAAATACTGGAACGGTCGGCTGGCATCCTTGGAGTCCCCATGATGCACGACGCAGCAGTGGAAATAGCACGACGCAGCAGAGGAACGCCACGTATTGCCAACGCCCTGCTGAGACGTGTGCGCGATTTCGCTCAAGTAAGGGGCAACGGAACCATCAACACCGACATCGCACGGATAGCACTCACCGCCCTCAACATAGACCAATATGGTCTTGACGAAATCGACAACAAGATTCTCACAACCATCATAGACAAGTTCCGTGGCGGACCAGTGGGCATTTCCACAATAGCGACAGCCATCGGAGAGGACAGCGGCACCGTGGAGGAAGTCTATGAGCCATTCCTCATCATGGAGGGATTCATAAAACGCACACAACGTGGACGCATGGTCACCGAACTGGCATACCGGCACTTGGGGCGCAACCCATACAGTGGAACAGCTATGCAACAAGACCTGTTCGCAGACCAATGAGCAATTCCACACACCGCAATATCCATACATGCAAACACCATCATAGCAAATGAAAAAAGCCATCTTCGTAGGTAGTTTCGACCCCTTCACAATAGGACATGCCGACATTGTGAAACGGGCATTGACCATCACCGACCATATCGTAATCGGGGTGGGAATAAACGAGAACAAAAAATATTCCACACCAACAGAAGAACGAATAAAAACCATTGCCAAACTCTATGCCGACAACCCAAAGGTGGAAGTGAAGGGCTATGAAGGTCTAACTGTTGACTTTGCCATTCGAGAGGAAGCACAATGTGTGGTGAAAGGTGTGCGTAATGTAAAGGATTTTGAATATGAGCGCGAACAAGCCGACATCAACCGGCTCCTCACAGGACTTGAGACCGTGATATTGTTCGCATCACCCGACTTGGCATGCATCAGTTCGTCGATGGTGAGGACTCTTGCCCTCAACGGCAAAGACATCACCCCATATCTTCCCTAACCAAACAAGAAACAATCAACATCAAGCAAGAAACAGCCATCAATAAAAAAACGACCAACCATAAACTCATGATTACATACAATGCAGACGGCGTGAAAATGCCAAAAATAAAAAAGCGTGCCACCACATCATGGATAAAAGCCGTGGCTGCCTCCTATGGCAAGACTGTGGGCGACATAGGGTATATGTTCGTTAACGACGAAAACATACTCGCCGTCAACAACCAATACCTGGGACACGACTACTACACCGACATCATCACATTCGATTATTCCGAAGGCGACACCATCAGTGGCGACATCGTCATCTCACTCGACACGGTTGCCTCAAATGCCATACAGCAAGGCACAGAATACGACAACGAACTGCATCGTGTCATCATACATGGCATCCTTCACTTATGTGGCATAAACGACAAGGGACCTGGTGAGAGGCAAATCATGGAAAAAGCAGAGAACAAAGCTCTTGCCATGCTCCAATGACGGGATACAAACAGTTTTGACATCAACTTATCACGATATTTTAGGAAAAAGTTGCATTTGTCACAAAATATGCATATATTTGCATCACTTTTTGCATTTTCAACAACATGACCGCCAAAACCCAGACAAGCATTAGAACGCTTCGCTTTCTATGGCTGACAGCCATGATGGCTGTCGGCATGATGGCTTGGGCTGCCGATTTGGGAAAAGCCGAAGACGGCTCTCCAATTTGGGATGCCGAGCACATCAACCTTGCTTTTCTCCAAGATTCCACACAATTCGTCAGCGACCCTGACGGTATTCTTAGCACTGAATACAGAGACACAGCCAACTACTATCTAAGCAAGCTCAACAGCGAACTGGACGTGCAGTCGGCATTCATCATCGTAAACCACGTGAAAAACGGCGATGCCTTCAGAATGGCACAAGACGTGGGCAACAACTATGGAATAGGATACAAAGACACACGCACCGGTCTCGTGATAGTGATAGCTGTGGAAGACCACCAATACTTCATAGCACCCGGAAAGGGACTCGAAGCATATCTGCCAGACTTAACATGCGCCAAGATAGGCAGGAACTTCATCCAGCCATACATGCGCGCCAACAATCCCGACATGGCGGTAGTGCAGACCTGTTTTGCCATCTACTCACAGTTGAAGAACGGCGAACTGCCACCATCCACCACACATTCCGCCAATGGAGACGAAATCACTTTCGGCGACGTGATATTGTTCCTAATCATCATAGGAATCATCATTTACCTTTGGAAGCACCATGGAGGCAAAGGCTTCACCGGAGGCAGCGGGTATAGTGGCGGCAGCGGATATAGCGGTGGCAACATCTATATCGGCGGCGGTGGATTCGGCAGAAGCAGCGGTGGCGGTTTTAGTGGCGGCAGCTACGGCGGCGGTTCGTTTGGCGGCGGCGGTGCCGGTGGCGGCTGGTGACATCATGCAAGCAAACAATCAATCACTAATAAAATAGAGAAACATCATGAAAAAAAGTACAATGACCATTCTTGCCATCGTTGCGGTGGCAGTATTATGGGGTATTTCTGCCTACAATGGCATGATTGGAGTCCAAGAGGAAGCCACTCAGGCTGCCGCAGATGTACAGTCGGCTTATCAACGCAGATACGACCTCATCGACAACTTAGTGGAAACCGTCAAGGGCTATGCACAACATGAGGAGAACACCCTGAAAGAAGTGGTGGAGGCTCGTGCAAAGGCAACGTCAATCACAATCGACCCAAGCAACTGCACACCAGAGCAGTTGCAGCAATACCAAAAGGCACAGGGAGAACTCGGCTCGGCATTAGGAAAACTCATCGCTGTATCAGAGAACTATCCTGACCTGAAAGCCAACGAGAACTTCCTCGACCTGCAAAAGCAACTCGAAGGAACAGAAAACCGCATCAATGAGGCAAGAAACAAGTTCAATGAGAAAGTGACAACCTACAACCGTCAGATAAGAAAATTCCCAAACAACATCTTCGCGGGAATATTCGGATTCAGGACAATGGAGAAGTTCGCAGCAGATGCTGAAGCGCAAAAAGCTCCAAAAGTAAAATTCTAAAATACAACGACCATGACGCCCCCTCCAAAATACGGAGGGGGCTATTGATTGTAGCCGTCCCACATCATGAAGTCCACCACCAAAGCGTTCATCCTCGGACATCGAAACGACAACATCAGCTCCTTAGCACTGCAAGCCAAAAAACACCCTGATGTGGAAATGCCTATTGCCATCGAACAAATAGCTGGATGGCAGAAGGCAAGCGCTAAACTGCCAACATGGGCGAGATGTGACGACATCATATATCCACACCATCTCGCCATGGAACAATGCTCGTCAGAGGAGGCAGCACAATACAAGGTGGATGTTGCCAAAAGATGGATGAATGAAGGACAAACGGATGCAGGCGACAGGACTTTTGCCGACCTTACCGGCGGATTAGGTGTCGATTTCTCTTTCCTCTCAGCACTTTTCACCCGAAGCATATACATGGAGCAACAACACGAACTATGTGAATGTGCACGAAACAATTTCAAAGCCTTGAATATCAAAGGAGTGGAAATATGGGAGGGAGACAGCATGAAACTGTTGGAGAAACTGCCCCACCTGCAACTGCTTTTCATCGACCCTGCACGACGCGACAGCCATGGAGGGCGCACTTTCGCCATAAAAGACTGCACGCCAGACATCTTGCCATTGTTGCCGCAGTTGCTCAACACCGCCAATGTCATAATGCTCAAACTGTCGCCCATGCTCGACTGGCATGAGACAAAGAGAATCATCAACGACAAAGCACCAAATACCGTAAAAGAAATACACATCTTCGCCACAGCCAACGAGTGCAAAGAACTGCTCGTTGTGCTGTCGGCACAGCAAACCAACGAATCGGCGAGACTCTTCTGCGTCAACGACAACGGAACCTTCATCACCGACGAAGAAAACGAGCATTCGGCGACACCTACGCCGACAATATCCTCCACCGACGAAGCCATGAGTGCAACATGGCTCTACGAACCAAATGCCGCCATCATGAAAGGAGGGTGCTTCTCCACCCTTGCAAGAAAATACAAAATCAAAGCCATCTCGCCAAACAGTCACTTGTTCATCTCAAACTCTCACAAACAAGACTTCCCCGGGCGGACAATGCACATCATCAAAACAACGACGATGAACAAACGACTACTGCGCACCAATCTCCAAGACATAAGACAAGCCAACATCACCGTGAGGAATTTCCCCCTGACGGCAGCACAACTGAGACAGCGGCTGAAAATGGCAGACGGAGGAAAATGCTACCTTTTCGCCACCACCACCGCCGACAACACCCACATCATTTTCGTATGTGATAAAAAATAAAGGAAAATTTGGCAAAATAGCCAAATATGCTTACCTTTGCAAGTTACATAGTTCACTAATAATTTTTTACATGTCTGCAATTGCGATAAAAAAAGTAGAGACACGCAAAGACCTAAAGCGATTCATCGAATATCATTACGACCTCTATAAAGGCAACAAATACGATGCCCCTGTCCTCTTCAGCGACGACTGGGCCACGCTGAGCAAGGACAAGAATGCCGCATTCGAGTTCTGTGAGGCAGAATATTATCTGGCTTACAAGGACAATCGCATCGTGGGTCGTGTAGCTGCCATCATCAACCATAAGGCAAACAACAAGTGGAATCGCAAAGTGGTGAGATTCGGATGGATTGACTTCATCGACGACATCGAAGTGTCCACCGCCCTTATAAAAGCCGTGGAAGAGTATGGCAAAAGCAAGGGCATGACCGAAATAGTAGGACCATTGGGATTCACCGACATGGATCCGGAAGGCATGCTCATCTGGGGATTCGACCAGCTCGGCACATTGGCAACCATATACAACTACCCATACTATCCAGAGCATATCGAAAAGATGGGTGGCTTCGAGAAAGACAATGACTACGTGGAATTCAAGTTGTTCGTGCCGAAAGAGGTTCCCGAGAGATATGCCAAGATAGCAAGCATGATAGAGCGCCGGTACAACCTGCACGTGAAAAAGCTCACCCGCAAGGAAGTCTTTGAGGGAGGCTACGGACAAGAAGTCTTCAAGGTCATCAATGAATGCTTCAAAGACCTCTATTCCTTCTCGGAACTCACCGAGCGCCAGGTGGACCAATACGTGAACACCTACATGCCGATGGCAGACCTGAACCTCTTCACGGTGATAGAGGACTGGAACATCGAGCCGCACAAGGTGGTGGGTGTGGGACTCACCCTGCCGTCGCTCACCAAGGCACTGCAAAAATGCTGGCGCGGACGGCTGTGGCCCTTCGGCTGGTGGCACCTGCTCAGAGCCATCAAATGGCACAAGACCAATATCGTGGACCTATATCTTGTCGGCGTGCTCCCAGAATACCGCAACAAGGGTGCCAACGCATTGCTCTTCTCCGACCTCATCCCACGCTATTCCGCATACGGATTTGAATGGGGCGAGACAAATGTGGAGATGGAAACCAACACAAACGTGCAAAGCCAATGGGGAGAACTGAAAACAGAACTCCACAAGCGGCGCCGCTGCTACAAGAAGACTATAAAGTAATAAGCTACCTGCCACTGTCAGGACGCACACATTAAAACAACTTCTGAAAAAGCAACAATACATGCAAGAAGACCAACTATTCACAACAAACACAGAACAAGTAGAATATACAGACGAAAACATACGCACACTGACAGGCATAGAGCACATACGCACGAGGCCTGGAATGTATATCGGCCGACTGGGTGACGGCTCACTGCCGGAAGATGGCATTTACGTCCTGCTCAAAGAGGTAATCGACAATTCCATCGACGAATTCAAGATGAATGCGGGAAAACGCATCGAAATAGACATTGAAGACAACTTGCGAGTGAGGGTGCGCGACTATGGCCGTGGCATACCACAAGGAAAACTTATCGAGGCCGTCAGCGTGCTCAACACTGGCGGAAAATACGACTCCAAGGCATTCAAGAAAAGCGTGGGTCTTAATGGTGTCGGCGTGAAAGCCGTCAACGCCCTAAGCACCCGATTTGAAGTGAGGTCTTATCGGGATGGCATGGTGCGCAAAGCCACTTTTAATAGAGGTGAACTGCAGTCGGATGAAACGAAGAAGTCGGAAGACGAAAACGGAACATACATCTGGTTTGAGCCCGACAATACGATGTTCAAGAACTACCATTTCCATGACGAGATAGTGGAAAACATGTTGAGAAACTACACCTATCTCAACACCGGACTGACGATAATGTACAATGGCAGGAGGATTCTCAGCCGCAACGGACTGGAAGACTTGCTCAACGACACCATGACAACGCCAGGCATCTACCCCATCATTCACATGAAAGGGGAAGACATCGAGATAGCCTTCACACACACCAACCAATACGGCGAAGAGTACCACTCCTTCGTGAACGGACAGCATACCACACAAGGAGGAACACACCAAAGTGCTTTCAAGGAGCACATAGCCAAGACAATAAAGGAATTCTCAGGGAAAGGCTTTGAATACAGCGACATCCGCAACGGACTGGTGGCAGCCATCGCCGTAAACATCGAAGAGCCGATGTTTGAGAGCCAGACAAAAATCAAACTTGGTTCGCTGACCATGAGTCCCAATGGCGTGTCGGTGAACAAGTATGTTGGCGACTTCATCAAGCAAGAGGTGGACAACTACCTGCACAAACATAGCGACGTGGCAGAAACCATGCTGCAGAAGATAGCAGAGAGCGAGAAAGAACGCAAGGCAATGGCAGGCGTGACAAAACTGGCAAGAGAAAGGGCGAAGAAAGCCAACCTGCACAACAGGAAACTCCGCGACTGCCGCATCCATTACAGCGATGCAAAAAACAACCGCAAGGAGGAAAGCTGCATATTCATCACTGAAGGTGACTCTGCAAGCGGAAGCATCACCAAGAGCAGGGATGTGAACACACAAGCAGTGTTCTCACTGCGAGGAAAGCCACTCAACTGCTATGGGCTGACAAAGAAAGTGGTCTATGAAAACGAAGAGCTCAACCTCTTGCAAGCTGCACTCGACATAGAAGAGGGACTCGACACCCTGCGCTACAACAAGGTGATTGTGGCAACCGATGCCGATGTTGACGGAATGCACATACGACTGCTCATCATCACATTCTTCTTGCAGTTCTTCCCCGACCTCATCAAGAAAGGACATGTCTATGTGTTGCAGACACCTCTGTTCAGGGTAAGGGCAAGGCGGACAAAAATAAAGAACAAGCAAATCATCGCCGAAGCCGATGAGAAACGTGCCCCAGGAGAAAAGAAAAGCGACTATGTCACACGCTACTGCTACAACGACGAAGAACGCATCAGCGCAATACACGACCTGGGACCCGACCCGGAAATCACCCGTTTCAAGGGACTGGGAGAGATATCGCCTGAGGAGTTTGTGCATTTCATCGGACCAGACATGAGACTGGAGCAAGTGACATTGCACAAAAACGACCAAGTGCAACAACTCCTGGAATATTACATGGGAAAGAACACGATGGAGAGACAGAATTTCATAATCGACAATCTCGTCATAGAAGAAGACATACCCGAAGAAGAAACAGCATCATGAAAAGAATACTTACCACAATAGCAATAGTACTGTCGTGCCTCAGCATGCAAGCACAACTGCTGCTCAACGCATCAACACCACGCAACAAGTTGAACATGGCAATGATGGCGATCAGCAACCTCTATGTGGAGGATGTTGACGAGGCAAAAATGGCTGAGGACGGCATTCGCGGAATGCTTGAAAAACTTGACCCCCACTCCACCTATTCCAACGCCAAGGAGGTGAAGGCAATGAACGAGTCGCTCGAAGGCAGTTTTGAGGGCATTGGCGTGCAATTCAACATGATGGAGGACACATTGGTGGTGATACAGACCATTTCAAATGGTCCATCCCAGAAGGTGGGCATCATCGCCGGCGACCGCATCGTAATGGTGAACGACACCGCCATCGCTGGTGTAAAGATGTCGAGGGAGGAAATAATGAGCCGCCTGAGAGGACCAAAAGGCACGAAGGTGAACCTGAAAATCGTGAGACAAGGCATAAAGGAACTGCTGCCGTTCACCGTGGTACGCGACAAGATACCCGTCTATTCCCTCGACGCCTCATACATGATACGTCCCGGAATAGGCTACATCAGAATAGACAATTTTGGAGCCACCACATACGATGAATTCATGAGCGCGATGCAACGTCTGCGCGAACAAGGCATGAAAGACCTCATCATAGACCTCGAAGACAATGGCGGCGGATACCTTCAGTCTGCCGTGAGGATAGTCAACGAGTTCCTTGACAAGGGCGACATGATTGTCTATACCGAGGGACGTCGCACGCCACGTCACGACTACTATGCCGATGGTTCGAAATCTTTCGATGGCAGGGTAGTGGTGCTTGTCAACGAATACAGCGCCTCGGCATCTGAAATCACGGCAGGAGCATTCCAAGACCAAGACAGGGGCACCATCGTGGGTCGCCGCTCATTCGGAAAGGGCCTCGTGCAACGCCCAGTGGAATTTGACGACGGTTCGATGATACGCCTCACCATCGCCCACTATTACACGCCATCAGGACGATGCATACAGAAGCCCTACACAAAAGGCGACAAGAAAGACTATGCAAACGACCTGGACAAACGTTTCAAAAATGGAGAGATGACCAATGCCGACAGCATCCATTTCGCCGATTCGCTGAAATTCCAGACCTTGCGTGAGAAGCGCGTGGTATATGGTGGTGGTGGGATAATGCCCGATGTCTTCGTTCCCCTTGACACGGTGAAGTTCACCAAGTTCCATAGGCAATTGTCGGCAAAAAGCTACATCATCAATGCCAACATGAGATATATTGATGAAAACAGAAAAGCACTGAAGAAGAAATACAAGGATTTTGAAGATTTCAACACCAACTTCGAGGTGCCTGCAAGTCTTGTCAACTCAATAATTGAAAAGGCTGAAACCGACAAGTTGAAGCCAAAGGACGACGAAGAGTTGAACACCACCCTACCCTATCTTCGCACCCAACTTAAAGCATTGATAGCACGTGACTTATGGGACATGAATGAATATTATAAAGTATTCAACGAAACCAACGACATCATCAAGAAAGGAATAGAAGTGCTCAGCCAATAATCCATGCGAAATGCCCTTTTTCTGCTTCTGACAGCCCTATGCCTCACTCAGTGCTACAAGCATGGTGGCAAAGATGGTGATACCCCACCAGAGGCTTTCCATATTGATGTGATGCTCAAGACCACTCCTGTGAAGTCACAGGGCAACAGCAACTTTTGTTGGATTTATGCCATGTTGGCAACAATAGAGTCAGAGCACCTCATGCAGGGTGACTCCGTGAATCTCTCGGCAGTTTACGTTTGTCGCCATGCCTTGGCAGAACAGGCAAGAATGCGTTATGCAAAGAAAGATGGTCATAAAATGACCATGCGTGGCATGTCAACCATGACACTTAAGTTGCTACAACGTTATGGAGCCATGCCCTACAATTCATTCCGACAGCCCGACAAAGTAGATTACAAGTCGTTGCTGAGCGCAATGCAACAAACAGCCGACAGCCATAAGGCACACCTCTCGGGAATAGAAAAGCTCGACAAAGACATCACACAACAACTTGAAACGCATCTTGGATTCGCACCAGAATGGGTGTTTATGCTCAGTTGCCAATACACACCGATAGAATTTGCACACAGCATCTGTCAGGTTGGCGAATACGTGGGAATCACAAGTTTCACCCATCATCCCTTTGGCTCAAAAGTGGTGCTTGAAGTGCCCGACAACCTTTATCAGGACGATTTTCTCAATGTTCCGCTCGACTCCATGATGGCATACATCGACAGCGCCATCACAACGGGGCATCCCGTATGTTGGGAGGGAGACGCAACCGAACCAAAATTCAGCTTCAGAAAAGGCGTGGGCAGGTGGGATGGAAAGAGCACCGAAGCGACGCAGAGACGCAGGCAGATGGACTTCGACAGCCAAAAGACCACTGACGACCACTGCATGGCCATCGTGGGCATGGCACACGACAAGCAAGGGCGCAAATACTACATCTGCAAGAACTCTTGGGGAAAGAAAGGCCCATACCGCGGATTCATGTTCCTCTCTGAAGACTATGTAAGGATGAAAACCATTGCAATAGTCATACCAACAGCGGCACTTCCCACTGCCGACCAAATGAAAAACCCTCACACTGAATTAGACGAGTCCTTTCCCCTTCTCCCCTAATTTCTACAACTCCATTCCTTATCTCCAATGATGAAGAAAATAATCATTCTTGATTTTGACGGCACCCTTGGCGACACACAGACGCTTATCATCAACACCATGCAGAAGACCATCAAGCATCTGGGTCTTCCACCACGGTCTCGCGAGCAATGCAAGAAGATGATAGGACTGCCGCTGAAGCAAACCTTCACCAATCTCATCAGCATGTCGGATGAGATGGGGGACAAGTGCGTGGAGGTGTACAAGAAAATCTTCGAAATAGACAACACGCATGGAGTGGTGCCCCTCTTCCCTCATGTGTTGGACACCCTCAAGCAGCTTCACGAAAAAGGATATACGCTAACTATAGCCAGCAGCAGGGCAACCCAGTCGCTGATGGAGTTTGTGCAACACCTGAACCTGAAGCCCTACATTTCGCTGGTGATAAGTTGCGAAGACGTAAAGAACCCCAAGCCACAGCCCGACATGGTGAACAAGACATTGGCCATCACGGGACATGCAACAGAGGAAGCCGTCGTGGTGGGTGATGCACGCTACGACATCATGATGGGCAGAAACGCCGGTTGCACCACCATCGGTGTGACCTATGGCAATGGAACAAAAGAAGAGATGGAAGAAGCAGGAGCTGACTACATAATAGATGACTTTGCGGACATCATCACTCATTTGGAGGGGATGAAAGACTGACGTCATCCATACCCGCTATTTCATCCACAAAACTCAAGGAGAGCATGTCGTTTTGTTGACACACCCTCCTTGCCCTTTGCTTATTTGATGATTCTCTTTTTTTCTATTCCCTTATATCACCTCCTTTCAGTCATCGATGTTCATAAGTTGTCCCTTCTTGTTGAACTTCAGTTCGAGGTCGTTGGACAGTTCTATGTCGTAGCCGTAGCGCTCCTTGTCTATCTTGATGATGGAGGTACCTGGGAAGTTGGTTTTCACATAGTTGGCGATGTTTGCCGGCACGAGGTTGGCGGGAACGGCGCTGAAGTTGCAGTCCACCTTGTCCCAAGTCCCACTCTTGTCGAAGTCGAGCTCCACTCCATTGTTGAGCGTCACCTCATACTTGGTTCCTGAGAAGTCCCTATCGACAGAGGCATATGAGATGGCCTGTCCTGGGAAGTTGGTTTTCACAAAGTTGGTTGCTGCGGCAGGAAGTTGGCTTGCTGGAATGATCATGTCATCTGCGAATGTTGACACTGACTGCATGAAGAAACATGCTAATGCTGCGATAAATAATCTTGACTTTTTCATAATTGTATTTTTTTATTTGTTATTATTATTGTTTTTTGATTTAATTCTTTTTTGTCTGTGTGAAGGTCGTTTGTTCCTTTCGACATTGCAAAGATAAATGCAGTTTTACCCTCGTTCAAAATTTTCTAATGTTTTTCTATTCAATTCGTTGCGACACAGACCGCCTTTTGCGACATATCATGCAAAACCCTGCGTTTTCTGTCGCTTCTTATGTTTTTTTTCTTTTATTTTCGACTTTTCTTTGAGAAATATGCCTGTTTGGTGGTCTCAAGGGATTGTTGTCCAAATCCTCTAAAATAAAGTAAGTCCCCATTGAAAGTAACTAAAACAGTTTTTTTTAGAACGCCCAATTCGGGTTAAAATTAGTTAAAGACGTTTCGTTTTTTGGTTGATGGTATTATATTTGTAAGCTATTACGTTCAAGAAATATCAACAAGGGATTAGAACGTCAAACTTTCATTTAGAACGATGGCCAAACAAACTATAAGGCAAGGACAAAAGCAAGTACAGAAACAACGGCTGACACCGATGCAGCTGCTCGTCGGCCAAATGATTGAGAAACCAGTGGACCAATTGGTGGAATATGTCAACCACCAACTAATCGACAATCCTGCACTTGAGGCATCTGCAAGTGAAGAAAACGACTGGGAGAACGCCATGCCAGCACCAGTGCCTGAAAGTTTGGAAAATGATGACTACAACACCAAGGAGAATGCCATCCCCGTACAGGTGCAAGGACCTCACCAAGACCCTTCCAACAGCGAGTCGTTCATTGACAAGCTAAGGGAACAAATGGGCGAGACAGAACTTGACGAACAGCAAAGGAGCATCATGGAATACCTCATCGGTTCGCTCGACAACGACGGACTGTTGCGCAAAGATCCAGAAACCATCTGCGACGAGATGGACATCTATCACAACATCTCCACCACACCAGAAGAAATAGAGCAGGTGCTCGGCATACTGCAAGGCTTCGACCCGCCAGGCATAGGAGCACGCAACCTGCAACAGTGCCTGATGATACAGGTGAGCAGACGAAAGGATGGATGGATGAAAGACATGCTTTCGAGAATAGTGGGACAGTATTTCGACGACCTGCTAAAGAACCACTGGGACAAATTGCAACGCTCGCTGCATCTCGACGATGAGCAAAAAGAGAAAGTGCGTGCCGAGGTGCGCAAACTAAACCCCAAACCAGGAGCAGCCCTTGGAGAAGCCTTGGGCATAAGCAAGCAGCAGATAACACCCGACTTCATTGTGGAAATCACTGACGACGGTCAGATATCCTTCACTCTAAACCGTGGCAGACTGCCTGCCTTGGAAGTTTCCGAGGCATATATGGAAACAATCGCCCACACCGACAACCTGTCGAGAAAGGAAAAAGAAGCCCTCCCATTGTTGAGAAAGGATGTGGAGGGAGCCAAGATGCTCATCGACGCATTGCAGCAGCGGCAGCAGACACTCACCAAGACAATGAGCGCCATCATACGCCGGCAGAAGAAATTCTTCCTCGATGGTGACGAGGCAGACCTCACGCCAATGACTCTCAAGGATGTGGCTGCCGACACCAACCTCGACATCTCCACGGTATCCCGCGTCACCAATGAGAAATATGCCGAAACAGCATGGGGCATCTTCCGACTGCGCTTCTTCTTCAGCGAACGTTATGACAACGACGGAGACGAAGTGTCCACGCGAAAGATAAAAAGCATGCTCAAGGACATCATCGACCACGAAGACAAGAATAACCCTCTGACCGACATGCAACTTGAAGAGGCTATCAAGAAGAAGGGATTCAACACCAAACGGCGAACCATAGTGAAATACCGCAAACAAATGAACATACCAAAATCAAGCCTGAGAAAAAAATGAGAGAGAAGGACATCATCATGCTATCCAAAGTCCTTAGTGCGGTGTTCTCACCGTTCTACCTGCCCGTGGTGGGGTTGCTGGCACTCTTCACTTTCAGCTACCTCAGTCTGTTGCATTGGCCTGTGAAGCTCTACATCTTCATAGTGGTGTTCCTCTTCACCGTGATGCTGCCAACAACGCTCATCAGGCTGTATGCTCGCTATCAGGGATGGAGCAAGCAGGACATGGCGGTGAAGGACAACCGTATGATTCCCTATGTCATCTCCATCCTTTGCTATTTCTGCTGCTACTACACCCTCAGCGCCAATCACATCCCCTACTCCATCAAGTGCATCGTGGTGGCGTCGCTGATGATACAAGTGCTGTGTGCAATTATCAACCTATGGTGGAAGATTTCCACGCACACCGCAGCCATTGGTGGTGTGATGGGTGCCGTCATAGCCTTTGCAGAAGTTTTCTCGTTCAATCCCGTGTGGTGGATATGCCTCGTGCTCATCATGGGCGGCATAGTGGGAACAAGTCGGCTGATACTCAAGTTGCACACTTTGTCTGAAGTGCTCGCCGGTTTCTTCCTCGGCATAATATGTTCTTTTGTATCCATTCTGTTTTTCTAATCACCAACATAAAAAACATCAAGCATCATCATATGAAACCTATAGTAAGCATCATCATGGGCAGCACCAGCGACCTGCCCGTCATGGAGAAAGCCATGGACTTCCTCGACGAGATGGAAATACCATTTGAAGTGAACGCCCTTTCAGCCCACAGGACACCACAAGCAGTGGAATTGTTTGCCCGAGAAGCCAAGGCAAAGGGGATAAAAGTCATCATTGCCGCTGCAGGCATGGCAGCAGCCCTGCCTGGCGTGATAGCAGCATCCACCACCATCCCAGTCATTGGTATTCCCATCAAAGGAATGCTCGACGGTCTTGATGCCATGCTCAGCATCATCCAGATGCCTCCGGGAATACCCGTGGCAACAGTAGGAGTGAATGGTGCCCTCAACGCCGCCATATTGGCAGCCGAGATACTTGCCCTCACCGACGAAAGCATCGATGCCAAGGTGGAGGCATACAAGGCAGGTTTAGGAGACAAGATCGTAAAGGCCAACCAACAGTTGAGCGAAGTGAAAAAATACAGATTCAAGACCAATTGAAATGACCGACTTGTTCAATTATCACCGTCGCCTGTCATCAGAGACGAAGGTGGGCGACACCCCAATGGGTGGTGACAATCCCATACGCCTGCAGTCCATGGCCACAGTATCGACCAACGACATCATGGGGAGCGTGGAACAGGCAGAACGCATCATCGAGGCGGGAGGCGAATATGTGCGTTTCACCACACAAGGCACGCGTGAAGCGGAAAACATTGGACACATCCGCTCCTCTCTCCGCGAGAAGGGCATCACCACCCCTTTGGTGGCAGACGTGCATTTCAATGCCCGCGTGGCGGAAGTGGCTGCCTGCAACTGCGAGAAAGTCCGCATCAACCCAGGCAACTATGTTGACCCAGCACGCACATTCCGCCAGATAGAATACACAGACGAGCAATATGCACTTGAGCTGAAGAAAGTGGAAGAACGGCTGATACCGTTGCTCAATCTGTGCAAGGAGCACCACACCGCCATCCGCATAGGAGTGAACCACGGGTCGCTCTCCGACCGCATCATGTCACGGTATGGAGACACACCTGAGGGTATCGTGGAGAGTTGCATGGAGTTTCTCCGCATTTGCAAGCGTGAAGACTTCAATGACATCGTCATCTCCATCAAGGCTTCAAACACTGTGGTGATGGTGAGGTCGGTACGTCTTCTTGTCAGCGAGATGGACAAGGAAGACATGCATTATCCCCTGCACCTTGGAGTCACTGAAGCTGGCGAGGGCGAGGATGGACGCATAAAAAGCGCCGTTGGCATAGGAGCGCTTTTGGCAGACGGCATTGGCGACACCATACGTGTGTCGCTGAGCGAGGCTCCAGAACATGAAATCCCTGTCGCCCGTCATCTTGTGGATTATATCTCACAAAGGAAAGAAGGGACTGGCATAAAAGCCTCTCCTTTCGAGGGATTCAACTATACAAGACCTGAACGTCGCAAGACCAACAAGGTGTTTGATGTCGTTGGCGGCGACAGCCTGCCTATTGTCATCGTAAGTGGAAACGCCGACGGCATAGTACCTGGAGAACTGCAACCCACCTTTGTTTACACCGCTGGAAAGACGCCATTGCACACCGAGGGCAAACAACCATGCATCATGGATGCGGGAAGCAGCAACAATATGTCAGGCACTTTTTCTCTTTACAGTCAAGACGACCTGAAAGGGATATGTCAATCCGACGATGCCATCAAGTTCTGGAGCTTGCACCATGGGTTGGACCCGGAACGCATCGAGTGTCTGAAGGCGCACCCCGAGATTGTAGTGGTAAGCGACGCCACTGGAGCCAACAGATTGGGAGAACACCGTGCCCTCGTTCATGAACTGATGGCAGCAGGAGTGACGAATCCTGTGGTTTTCCGCCAGAAATACGCTCATGGCATGACGGAGAAGAACGATTTCCAGATAGAAGCCGCAGCGGACATGGGACCATTGATGATGGACGGACTCACAGACGGCTACTGGCTCGAAAACGATGGCGACATCCCCCTGGACGTCATTTGCAGTACGGCTTACGGCATCTTGCAGGCAGCGCGTCTGCGAATGACCAAGACAGAGTACATCAGTTGCCCTGGCTGTGGAAGGACACTTTACGACCTTGAGACAACGATAGCCCACATCAAGAAAGCGACAAGCCACCTCAAGGGCTTGAAGATAGGCATCATGGGCTGCATAGTAAACGGACCTGGCGAGATGGCAGATGCAGACTATGGATATGTGGGAGCAGGACCTGGACGCATCTCTCTCTACCGCAGGAAGGAATGTGTGGAAAAGAACATCCCTGAAAACGAGGCTGTGGAAAAACTATTGCAACTAATAGAAAAGGACAACAAATCATAAAAG
This sequence comes from uncultured Prevotellaceae bacterium, assembly GCA_900315745.1. Taxonomy (GTDB): domain Bacteria; phylum Bacteroidota; class Bacteroidia; order Bacteroidales; family Bacteroidaceae; genus Prevotella. The sequence continues at coordinate 39,740 of ONAG01000005.1, read as the reverse complement.
CCATGAACATCAAGAACAGTTACATTCCATCGTCTGAGAGATACAACAACTCAGATATCCTATACCGACGTTGTGGAAACAGTGGCATCATGCTGCCCAAGGTGTCGTTGGGATTCTGGCACAACTTCGGCGATGCAGACCCATATCAGCGGAGCAGGGACATCACGCATTATGCCTTCGACCACGGCATCACACACTTCGACCTCGCCAACAACTATGGGCCACCATACGGCACGGCAGAAGAGACCATGGGACGACTGATGAAAGAAGACTTCGCCCCATACCGCGACGAACTGCTGATAAGCACCAAGGCAGGCTACGACATGTGGGAGGGGCCTTATGGCAACTGGGGTTCAAGAAAATACCTCTTCGCAAGTCTGAACCAAAGTCTGCGCCGCATGAACCTCGAATATGTGGATATCTTCTACAGCCATCGCCACGACCCCATAACACCCCTCGATGAGACATTGCAGGCGTTGGTGGACATAGTGAAATGTGGCAAGGCGCTCTATGTAGGCATTTCCCGCTGGCCTCTGGAGGCTCTGCGATATGCTGACGAGTATTTGAAGCAACGCGACATGCCCTTGCTCATATATCAAGGAAAACTCAACCTGCTCGACCATTCACCACAAGACGAAGGAATACTCGACTATTGCGTGGAACATGGCATCGGGTTCATCTCTTTCTCACCATTGGCACAAGGCTTGCTCACAGACAGATACCTCAATGGGATACCTGAAGGTTCGAGAATGTCACGCGGTGCCTTCCTCACCAAAGATGACCTCACGCCCCAGCTTCTGGAACATCTGCAGGACCTCAATGCACAAGCATTGCAGAAAGGACAGACGCTCGCAGAAATGGCCCTGTCATGGATACTCGAACAAAAGGGAGTGACGTCAGTTCTTGTGGGAGCCAGCAGTACAGCCCAACTGGAAAAGAACATGCGTTGCATAAGATGAATGCATAATGCATGGCATCACAAACAAGGTCACGACATACATTTTGGAGCCATTTGGCAAGATTGCCAAATGGCTCCAAAACATTTTTCAGCATGTGTCAAACATGTCATCTCACGCCGCCGCCTGAACCGCCGCCTGAGAAGCCGCCGCCACCGCCAAATGATGACGAGCCGCCGCCGCCCGAACCACGGGAGCCAGAACTCTTTACGGAATGCGCCGACGACAAAGTGGCTGCTGTAAGCAATGGCACCACTTTCTGGTTGGTGAGCGTACGAGCTATCTCATCCATCTTCAGGTATTCGGGATTGATTTTCTCCATGTCTTTTCGCACCTGGTCGGCAATGCCATAGAGAGTGGCATACACCAGATAGTCGTTCCATAACGCCACCTCGCTGAGATGGTGCTCGTTGGCGAGTGTGAAGTCCTCAAGGAATTTCTTCAGTCCATAGACCTTGCGCACATCATCAATACTGTTTTTTGCCTCCTTCAAAGAAACAGAGTTGTCGAGGCTTTTCAAGAACAGCAGAGATTCTTCCTTGTTGGACAAGAACCAACGTTCCAATTCACTTGGCTGCAATATGCGGTCTCCCCCCGACGCCTTTTTGAAAATGTCGTACAAGTTGTGCAGAGTTTTGTCACCCATCAGCCTGTTTGACGCATCAAAGTCGCCAATGACAATGCAATCCATGTCTTTGCCCTTGCCACCAAACATCTTCTTAAAGCCCGTGGCAGCCACATGGCATTTCTCAATACGCAAGGCACCGCCACGAAGCAGTCTCAGCACCATGGCGCTGAGGAGGTTGTCGGTGCTGAGACCTCCTGAAAAATAGAAGGCATTATAAAGATTCTTTGCACGCAACAGGTTGCCATTGACTGGAATATCGCGATACCAATCCACCGTCTTGAGCATCTTCTTTCTCTCCCTTTTCATCTTTAAGCCGTAAAGGGATACACACCCTAAGGTGAAGAAGATCAGGAGAAGGCCTAAGAATGCCTCCAAATTGTCCTTAATGGTGCGGAAGAACCCTTTGGACTCATTACTGCTCTCTATTTCATAGTCACTATCTACAAAAGCCGTTTCCCGCACATTGCTGAAAGAACCGCCCTCCACCTTTGTTGGGTGCAGGATGCCCTTTTCCAGTTCCATCATCACAATCATCGAACTGCCTCCACCCAATGGTTCTGTGGTGGTGGCCTCCACTAAGCTGTCCACCTTTACGATGTTTCCATGGTATCCAAACGACCATATCTTGATGGAATCCTCGGGCAAGCCGTTCTCGCGCCACGGTGCCCTGATGGTCACTGTGGCCTTCTGTGGCGCCGGGGAAATGTTGCGTGCCACGAACATGTAGTTGAAGCCATCGGAATCGTCGTAACTGCGAACCAGCTGCGTCACCTTGTATTTCACAAAATAAATGCGCTCGCCCGCGTCGCCCAGTCCCCAGCACAACTCATAACCATTTTGCTTGTCAACTATTCCACAACGGCCTGCTTTCCGCATGCGCGAGCGGTCCACATCCCAAGCACCCTCGTTCACAAATTCCCGACCTGTCTCGTCATAGACACTGAAGTCGCTTATATCGCTCCCGTTCAGGTTGCCGATGACGATGTAGCATTCCGTGCCTTCATTATCAATCGACATCTGACGCACTTCAGTAATCTCTGCATCGCCATTGTCGCACAATGTCACATGGATGTCAAGATTGTGCAACACTGGCTTGGCTGTCAACGCCGTGGTGGCGGCCAACAGCAGCGCCAGGAAACACAATCTGAAACTATTTCTTGAATGCTTCATCTAAGTCGGGATAACTGTTTTTCTTTTCCTCATCCACTGTTAGGTAAGCCTTCTCACGGAAATTGAGCATCGAAGCCACAAAGGATGATGGCCATTGGCGCACCATGCGGTTCATCTTGGTGGCGGTGTCATTGTACACCATACGGCTCAAGCGCACATTCTCCTCATAGGAATTCACGCTGTCCATGGTCTTTCCATAGAGGTCACTGGCTTTCAAGTCGGGGTATGCCTCTCCTATGGCTATCAGCTTTCCAAGCACCTGGGAGAGTTCTCCCTGTTGCTGACTGGCCTCCTCGGCGGTGGTCACCTGCGACTGCCTGCGGGCATTGATCACATTGATGAGTGTCTCCGACTCATGCTTGGCATACTGTGAAGCTGTCTTGGCAAGCGCGAGGAGCGCATCCCAACGGGAATTGAGCTGAACTGCAATCTGGCTCATGGCATTCTTGCACAACTCATCAAGGTTGACCAACTGGCGCTGGGTCTTGAAGATATAAAGGAATACAAATCCTGCAAGAACAACAATAACTAATAGAATCAAAATTAAAGCTGACATAAGGTACTATTTTTAGATTAAATGAATGATGAGACAAATTTAATACTTTTTTCTTATAAAAAAAGGCAAAAGGTAAAAAAAAATCACATTTTGGCTTTATAATCCTTGAAACTATCTATAAATAAGTAAATGTGGTGATGCTTCTTGGTGGCAGCATGGTCTTTCCCTGGACCACTCCCACAGGCTTGAGGCATTCCCCATCCACATCAGAAGTCCTGTAAGCAGACCACTTGCATTTTTTCCCATCTGAAGTATTCAGGATGAATGGTCTTGGCTGGTTGCCATAATTGATGACCACCACCACCCATTGTCCGTCGGTGTTGCGGTAGGCTGTCGCCATCAGTCCGTATGGGTCTTCCTCTCCCAACAGTTCGTAGCGCACGGCACCAGGACGCACAAAACGACTGTAGTTGCCCAGAGCCCAGAGCAGGCGGGAGTCACGCACCCGATGCTCGCGCTGGTACATTCTCAGAAGTCCGTCCTTGTAGTCGCCACCACACGCACGCCACCACGACCAACTCTCGGCGTCAGCAAACTTCAAATCATGATGTATCACTCGTGCCACATAAAGGGCTGTCTTCATGGTGAAGTCATAGCCCCCTCCCCCACCGATTTCCTCGTCGTTCTGCATGATGCATATCTCGCTCTGCCAGAACTTCACGCCATAACGGGCGAGGGTGTCACGCAGTTTTTCCCTCACTCGCCGCATGTAAGGGATTGGTGTGTTGGTCCAGTAGCTATGTCCCAGAATTACCTTTGGCACCCCGTAGGTGCCACCCAGGTAAGTGATGGTGCTGTCGGGCGAGAAGAAGGTGCTTATGGTGTTCCCTCGCTCCCAGGAAGTCTTGTAAATGCCGAGAAGGCATCGCAAGTCGCTCGACTCATTCACAAGTATTTGTGTCGATACGTCCTGGTTGCGGAAAGTCTCGCTTGCAACCTTCGCCAGTCGTGCTATCTCACGATTGGTGGCTGGCGACCCTTCCTGCTTCGGACCCTGCCAGTTCCAATGCCCATCCGGCTCGTTCACCGGACAGATATAATCGAAGCGGATGCCTTCATGTTCTTCCAGTCCTTTCATTGCCATTGCCATGAACTGAGCAAAATCATCGTAACATTCTTCACGCAAGTTGAGAGTGCCGTCTCGCCCAGTGTTTGTGGCGAGTCCGTTTTTGGTGAAATACACAGGTGGCGAGTTGAGGAAAGCAAGGAAATGCGGCACCCCTCTCTCCTTTGCCAATTGGAGAAAACGTCGTTGTCCAGCCTGTTTTGTCCAGTCATAAGTCTTGTCAGCTTTCAGGAAGCACTCGGTGCGTGTGTTTCGGTTGATGTGCGAACTATCTCGTTGTTCGGCGCTGCCGGCACCGAGATTGAAGCGCCACAAAGACAGTCCGATGCCCAATGGCTGTCCGTTCTCATCATTCTCTGTGGAAAAGAGCCAGTCGGCCACTTGCCTTTGCACATTCTCTTCCCACAGCCCAAGAGTCTGCATCGACCATGCATCAGAGGCTCCAAAGTGCAGGATGGTCTGTCTTGGCTGGTCTGCTTGTATGGTGAAGGTGGCGACCTTTGCCTTTTTTCCTTTGCCGGCTCCCAGGCAAGGAGTCATCAGGAAAAAGGCAAGGGCCATGGCTGCCCAGCGCAGTTTGATGATACTAATGTTCATGTTCACTTCCATGTTTCATTTTTTCCAAATTCCCATATCACTATGCCAGCTGTCACGGAGACATTCATGGAATGCTTGGTGCCGTGTTGTGGTATCTCAAGGCAAGCGTCGCAGCAGTCCACCACATCCTGGTGCACTCCCTTCACTTCATTCCCGAAGACTACGGCATGGCGTGTCCCAGGCTCCAAGGTGAGGTCCTGCAAGTGTATGCTGCCCTCCACCTGTTCAATGGCATACACCATGTAGCCATCGTCATGCAATGCCTGCACCGCCTCTTTTGCCGTGGGGAAATATTTCCACGCCACACTATCCTCTCCCCCGAGTGCCGTCTTGTGTATTTCCGGGTGTGGGGGACATGCTGTTATGCCGCACAGATATACTGCCTCCACACGGAAGGCATCGCACGTGCGGAACACGCTGCCTACGTTGTACATGCTTCTCACGTCGTCGAGAACAACGACGAGAGGCAACTTCTCTGAAGACTTGAACTCTTCGAGAGAGAGGCGCTGCATCTCTATTGTCCTAAGCTTGCGCATCTTCCTTGGCTTTGAAAGCGAGGGCATAGACACGTATCTGCTTCACCATGGCGAGCAAGCCATTGCTACGTGTCGGACTGAGATGTTCACGCAGTCCTATTCGGTCGATGAAATAGAGGTCGGCATCCAATATTTCCTGTGGGGTATGTCCGCCAAGCACTCTCAGCAACAGTGCTATCAGTCCTTTCACGATAAGAGCGTCGCTCTCTGCCTTGAAAAACAGTTTTCCATCGTTGTAGTCGGCATGAATCCACACCCTACTCTGGCAACCATTGATGAGGTTGCTCTCTGTCTTGTATTTCTCTTCCAATGGCTCCATGTCGTTGCCCAAGTCTATGAGCAGTTGATACTTGTCCATCCAGTCGGTAAAGTCGGAAAACTCCTCTATTACCTCGTCTTGCAATTCGTCTATGCACATGATTGTCTTTGTTGTTTACTAATTTGAAGTGTAAATCTTCTTTTTGTATTTTTGGGGTTTTAAACTTCTAATTCTACTTATATGGGGGGCTATTTTTACTTAAATGGGGGGCTATTTTTCTAATATGAGGATTCAACCTTCGTCTTTTACTAATTTGAACAATTTGTCGCTTGGCCGCACCTTGTCGGGCACAGGTATTGATATGTGTGTGCCTTTGTGGGCTGTCTGCACGGGGTTGAGTTCGTATCTTATCTCCGTGGCATCAACATACATCACGCCGGTGGTAGGACCTGTTATGAGAAGATGGTCGCCAACACTGAATTCGGCAGCCTCGCAAGTGAATTCAGCCACTCCAAGGCGAGAATAGTATTTCACGCCCCTTCCCACATACACTTTCCTCACAGTGGCATTGCTGCCATAGTTTTTGTTCCATTCACCCAACCGCTGTCCAAGGTAATAGCCATCCCAGAAGCCACGGTTGAACACACTTGCCAACCGCTCATCCCAGTCGTCTTTTTTCTTCTCATCGAAAGTGCCCTCCAACACGCTAACTATAGCTTCCTTGTAGCATTTCACCACATTATATACATATTCGGGTCCACGTGCGCGTCCTTCGATTTTGAACACCCTGACTCCAGCCTCCATCATCTTGTCGATGAAGCGTATGGTCTTGAGGTCTTTCGGACTCATCACATATTTGTTGTCTATTTCCAGTTGGGTGCCTGTTTCATTGTCAGTCACGGTGTAGGAGCGTCGGCACAACTGCATGCACTCTCCCCTATTGGCTGAGCGTGCAGCATTGTCAAGACTGAGGTAGCACTTTCCGCTGATTGCCATGCATAATGCTCCATGGCAGAACATCTCGATGCGTACCCTGTCGCCTTTGGGTCCACGGATGTCCCGCTCTTGTATTTGCCTATAAATATCTGCCACCTGGTGCATGTTGAGTTCTCTGGCGAGCACCACGACATCAGCAAACTGGGCGTAGAATGCCAAGGCTTCGGCATTGCTGATGTTCAGTTGTGTTGACAGGTGTACTTCCTGACCTATGGAGCGGCAATAGGTCATCACAGCCACATCGCTTGCTATCACGGCAGTTATTCCAGCCTCATGTGCAGCATCCACTATGGTGTGCATATTATCGATGTCCTCCTCGTAGATGATGGTGTTTACGGTGAGGTATGTCTTTATGCCATGTTCCTGGCATTCGCTTGCTATATGTTTTAGGTCGGCTATCGTGAAGGCATTGGCAGAATGTGCCCTCATATTGAGTTGCCCAATGCCAAAATAAACGGAATCAGCGCCAGCCTGAATGGCTGCCACCAATGATTCCCTCGACCCCACCGGGGCCATGATTTCAAAATCTGAAATTTTTCCTATCATCGTGAGTAATTATTATTCTATCATTGAGCTGCAAATATAAATAAAAATATCGATTTATAGGCCAGCAGGTGGCAGATTTTAAGGTTTCGGAGAGGGAGTAGAGGGCGGAATACTCTGATTACTCGGAGTACTCTGATTACTCGGAGTACTCTGATTACTCGGAATACTCGGAGTACTCTGAAGATTTTGAGGATTCTGAGGATTCTGAGGATTCTGATTGCTCTGAGTATTCTGATTTTTTATATAATTCTCCAATTGTGCTATGCGCTGGCGGAGGGCGAGATTTTCTTGTCGTAGTCGGTCGATTTCGGCAACTTCTGTCTGGCGGTAGCCAATGCGGGCAGCATACATGCGCTCTTTTATGCCTCCTTGTGTCACAAAGCGTTGTTGCATGGTCTTAAGCAAGTGAGTCAGCATAGAGATGATTTGGTGACAAAGTGTGATGGCGAGATTTGCCATCTCTTCATCAGACATCTTCGGAGCCTTGAAAGCAAAACTACTCAAGAAATCACCACTCTGTGCCCAATTGCGCATGGCAGCGAAACGAGGATGGTTGGCATCCCATTGAGGCAGTTGGCGAGTACGCAAATAATCCTCATAATCTGTCAGAAGTTCTTCGATACTCGCCTTGGCAACATTTGTAAGCTTTATTTCTGTTTCTGATGATGTGGCAGCAGCCTGATTGCCTTCTGCAATATTCTGCTTGCCCGAGCGTGCCGCCTGCACCATTTGATCTACAGTGCGGTCTTTATATGCCGATAGAAAACGACGGCAAAAGAGATATGTCAAGTCATACAGAGCCTCTGCCACATGATATACCCGCAAGTGGCGGTAGTGCCCATGCTGTGGCAGAAAAAGATTCTGAGGATTATGAGTACTCTGATTACTCCGATTACTCGGAATACTCTGAGTACTCTGATAATTCTGATTACTCGGAGTATTCTGATTACTCGGATAATTATGATCTTTCTGATAATTATTATTCATATTTCTTTGATAATTCGATTTTATTGCAAATTTATATAAAATCTTGGAATTATGTGCCATTAGATATAAAATTACAGAGCCTGGCAAATGCCAGGCTCTGTAATTTTGAGATAGCAACTAAGATATCTATCTTGGACTACTAATTGTGTTGAGATAGCAACGATGATAATAATCTTAATCAGAAATGATATTTATCTTAGTCTGCCAATTTTGCTTTGATGAACTCGCGGTTGAGGCGTGCGATGTTGGCGATAGTCTCGTTCTTCGGGCACACAGCCTCGCAGGCGCGTGTGTTGGTGCAGTTGCCGAAGCCGAGTTCTTCCATCTTTGCCATCATTGCCTTGGCGCGCTTGGCAGCCTCTGGGCGTCCTTGAGGCAGCAGTGCCAACTGGCTCACCTTCGAGCTCACGAACAGCATTGCCGAGCCATTCTTGCAAGCAGCCACACAAGCGCCACAGCCGATGCATGATGCGCAGTCCATCGCCTCGTCAGCGTTCTGCTTTGGAATGAGGATGGCGTTGGCATCCTGTGCCTGTCCAGTGCGCACGCTGGTGTATCCACCTGCCTGTATGATTTTGTCGAATGCTCCACGGTCAACCATGCAGTCCTTTATCACAGGGAATCCTGCTGAGCGCCAAGGCTCCACGGTGATTACGTCGCCATCATTGAAACGGCGCATGTAAAGTTGGCAGGTGGTGGCACCTCTCTCGGTCTTGCCGTGAGGTGTTCCATTGATGTAGAGTGAGCACATGCCGCAGATGCCTTCGCGACAATCATGGTCGAACACAAACGGCTCCTTGCCCTCGTTGATGAGTTCCTCGTTGAGGATGTCGAGCATCTCAAGGAATGAGGTGTCATCAGGGATGTCCTTCATCTCATGAGTATCAAAATGTCCTTTCTCTCTTGGGCCGTTCTGACGCCAAAACTTTATGGTGAAACTTATATTCTTAGCCATAGCTGTTAATTCTTGTAATTACGTGTTTGTACCTTGATTGCCTCATATTCGAGAGGTTCCTTGATGAGTTCGGGAGCTTTGTCGTCGCTGCCTTGGTATTCCCAGCATCCCACATAGAAGAAGTTCTCGTCGTCGCGTTTGGCTTCTCCTTCCTCTGTCTGGTATTCCTCACGGAAGTGTCCGCCACAACTTTCGTTGCGTGAGAGAGCATCATATGCCACCAGCTGTCCCATGGTGAAGAAGTCGCGCAGGTGAATAGCCTTGTCGAGCTCCACGTTGAGTCCTTCTTTTGTTCCTGGGATGAAGAGGTTGGTGTCGAATTCCTTGCGGAGTTTCTTTATCAGGTCGAGACCTTCTTTCAAGCCTTCTGCTGTGCGTCCCATACCCACATGCTCCCACATGATGTGTCCGAGCTCCTTGTGGATGGAGTCCACGCTGCGCTTGCCCTTGATGCTCATCAGTCGGTCGATTTCTGCTTCAACAGCCTTCTCGGCCTCCTCGAACTCTGGCAGGTCGGTAGAGATGCGTGGCCACACCTCCTGGTCGGCGAGGTAGTTCTGTATGGTATATGGCAGCACGAAATATCCGTCAGCCAGACCCTGCATGAGAGCGGATGCGCCGAGGCGGTTGGCACCGTGATCGGAGAAGTTGCACTCGCCGATGGCGAAGAGTCCTCTGATGGAAGTCTGCAGTTCATAGTCCACCCAGATGCCGCCCATGGTATAGTGGATGGCAGGGAATATCATCATTGGATGATAATAGGTGACGCCATTGATTTCGCAAGCCTTCTTTCCAGGGAACACGTCGGTGATTTCCTCATACATCTCGAAGAGGTTGCCATAACGTTGCATGATGACATCGATGCCGAGGCGGTTGATAGACTCGGAGAAGTCGAGGAACACAGCCAGTCCGGTGTTGTTCACGCCGAATCCCTTGTCGCAGCGCTCTTTGGCGGCACGCGATGCCACATCACGAGGCACAAGGTTTCCGAATGCCGGATATCTGCGCTCCAGGTAGTAGTCGCGGTCTTCTTCAGGAATCTCATAACCTTGTTTTGTTCCAGCTTGCAGAGCTTTTGCATCTTCCAGTTTCTTTGGCACCCAGATACGTCCGTCGTTGCGGAGCGACTCAGACATCAGCGTGAGCTTCGACTGCTTGTCACCGTGCACTGGTATGCAGGTGGGGTGAATCTGCACGTAAGATGGGTTTGCGAAGTAAGCACCCTTGCGATAGCATTGCACTGCTGCTGTGCAGTTGCAGCCCATGGCGTTGGTTGAGAGGAAATAAGTGTTTCCGTATCCACCAGTAGCTATCACCACGGCATTGGCGGAGAAGCGCTCAAGCTTTCCGGTTACGAGGTTCTTGGCGATGATGCCACGAGCGCGGCCATTGACAATCACCACGTCTTCCATCTCATATCTTGTATAGAGCTTCACCTTGCCAGCTTGCACCTGTGCACTAAGCGAAGAATAAGCACCGAGGAGGAGCTGCTGTCCTGTCTGTCCCTTGGCATAGAAAGTACGCGACACCTGTGCGCCGCCGAATGAGCGGTTTGCCAACATGCCGCCATATTCACGAGCGAAAGGTACACCTTGAGCCACACACTGGTCGATGATGTTGTTGGACACTTCTGCCAGACGATAGACGTTTGCCTCGCGAGCGCGATAGTCGCCACCTTTCACTGTGTCGTAGAAGAGGCGATAGACTGAGTCGCCATCATTCTGGTAGCATTTTGCTGCATTGATACCACCTTGTGCTGCGATGGAGTGAGCGCGGCGTGGGGAGTCCTGGATGCAAAGGTTGATGACATTGAATCCCATCTCTCCCAAGCTGGCTGCGGCGCTGGCGCCTGCCAGACCGGTACCCACTACTATGACGTCGAGCTTTAGTTTGTTCTTCGGGTTCACCAGGCGCTGGTGGGCCTTGTAGTTGGTCCATTTCTCTGCTACTGGTCCTTCGGGTATTTTTGAATCTATTTTCTTAGTCATGATCGTTCAGATTAAAAATGATGTGTTAAGGATTATAAAGCACAGCAGAGGCTTGGTGCACATTTGAAGGCAAAGGCGAGCACGACAATGAGGAAGCAAGCCATGAGGATGGTCACATAGACGAAGCCTATCACTCTCCAGCGGTTGAACCATATCTTTCCACTGATACCTAAGGTCTGCATTGCACTCCAGAAGCCATGTGTGAGATGTAACCAGATGGCCACGAGCCAAATGATGTAGAGCACGACATAGACTGGGTTGGAGAATGTCTCCACAATCCATGCGAAGCCATCGCTTGGTGAATGGAGCACGTCCATTTCCACCAGTTCGGCGAACATCATATTAAACCAGAAATTGAAGAGGTGGAGGAGCAAGCCGAGCAGGATGATGATACCCAGCACGAGCATGTTTTGTGATGCCCATTCCACTTTCGCCGGTGTGTCAGTCACGGCATAGCGTTCGTTACCGCGAGCCCTTCTGTTCTGTGCTGTAAGAATGAAGGCATACACGATGTGAATCACGGCAAGGGCTGCCAGACCGAGCGTTGCCACCACGGCATACCAGTTGGCGCCGAGAAGCTCGCAGATGGTGTTGTAGGCATCTGCCGAGAACAAGGCTGCCACGTTCATGCAGCAGTGGAACGTCAGGAAGAGGATAAGCGCGACACCTGTGACAGACATCACTACCTTCCTACCGATAGATGAATTTAATAACCACATAAATGATTGAGATTTAATTATTTAATTTAACAAATGAATATGATTCCCATTATACGTATTGCTAACAAGGGTTTTTACAAGTTTGAAAGTACCTAAAAATAGGGACTGACAATCGCTTTCAAAATGCAAAAATAATAGATTTTTGTTATTAATCAAAGTATTTTTATAAAAAATCCGATAATTATGATTACTTTTGCGCTCTATTGAATCCATAATGCTGGTATGACAAGCTACATAATGCACTATGACGTGGTCGTCGTTGGAGCCGGACATGCAGGATGCGAGGCTGCCGTTTCCTCCGCCAAGATGGGTGCGAGGACGCTCTTGGTGACCATGGACATGAACAAGATAGCACAGATGAGCTGCAACCCTGCCGTGGGAGGCATCGCCAAAGGACAGATAGTTCGCGAGATCGATGCCCTCGGCGGCATGATGGGCATTGTCACCGACTCCACCGCCATTCAGTTCAGGATGCTCAACCGCTCTAAAGGTCCTGCCGTGTGGAGTCCGAGAGCACAATGCGACCGAGGCAAGTTCATTTGGAAATGGCGCGAGATGCTCGACCATACCCCTCTGCTCGACATCTGGCAAGACCAGGTGGAAGAACTCATAGTAGAACAAGGTGTGGCTGTCGGCGTGCGCACGCTGTGGGGTGTGGAGGTGAGAGCCAAGAGCGTGGTGATAACCGCAGGCACATTCCTCAACGGTCTGCTCCACATCGGTCGTTGCAAGGTGGCTGGTGGCAGAATAGCAGAGCCGGCGGTGCTCAGACTCACCGAAAGCATCACCCGCCACGGCATCACCACGGCGAGGATGAAGACTGGCACACCGGTGCGTATCGACAAGCGAAGCGTGCATTTCGACGAGATGGAAGTGCAGGAAGGCGAGAACGACTTCCACAAGTTCAGCTTCCTCGACGGACCAAGGCCGATGCGCCAAATGACATGCTGGATATGCTACACCAACACTGCGGTGCACGACATACTGAGAAGTGGACTCGCCGACTCACCACTCTACAACGGACAAATACAAAGCATAGGCCCAAGGTACTGTCCTTCGATAGAAACCAAACTCGTGACCTTCCCCGAGCGAGAGCAGCACATGCTCTTTCTTGAGCCAGAGGGCGACACCACCAACGAGATGTACCTAAACGGATTCTCGTCGAGCATGCCCATGGAGGTGCAGATAAACGCGCTCAAGCAAATACCTGCCCTCAGAGACCTGAAAGTGTATCGACCGGGATATGCCATAGAATATGACTTCTTCGACCCAACTCAACTGAAGCACTCGCTTGAGTCGAAAGTGGTGGAAGGGTTGTTCATGGCAGGACAGGTGAACGGCACCACAGGATATGAGGAAGCAGCCGGACAAGGACTCGTGGCAGGCATCAACGCCGCCATCAGGTGCGGAGGCGGAAAGCCTTTCGTCATGCGGCGCGACGAGAGCTATATCGGCGTGCTCATCGACGACCTGGTGACCAAGGGCGTGGATGAGCCATACCGCATGTTCACCTCACGTGCGGAATACCGCATACTGCTCCGCCAAGATGACGCTGACGCACGACTGACGGAAAAAGCCTACGACCTTGGCATCGCCTCACGAGAACGCTACGAATGGTGGATGGAGAAGAAAAGCGCCATAGGACGAATCATAAGTCGGTGCGAACAGACACACATCAAACCGAAAGAGGTAAATGCCGCCCTCGAAACTCTCGGTACCACCCCACTCCACTACGGATGCAAGGCAATCGACCTGCTCGGAAGACCACAGGTGAACCTCGACATCCTCACCGACATGGTGCCTACTCTGAAAGAGGATGTGGAAGGACTGCCTAACAGGCGCGAAGAGATCGCCGAGGCTGCCGAGGTGCTCATGAAATATAAGGGATACATTGAGAGGGAACGCATCATGGCAGACAAGATGCACCGACTGGAAGACATCAAGATAAAAGGGCACTTTGACTACAAGAACATGACGCAAATCTCAATAGAGGCACGACAGAAACTCGAACGCATCAACCCCGACACCCTGGCTCAAGCCAGCAGGATTCCAGGTGTGTCGCCAAGCGACATCAATGCAATGCTCGTGATGATGGGCAGATGAAAGATAAAATAAATTTGTAAAGATTTATTCATTGTTCCACGTGAAACAATCCAACTAAAAACACATAAAAATGAACAACCCAATTTTGCTCGCCAACCTGCGCAGCATCCCCGACTTCCCAGTCAAGGGAGTCAACTTCAGAGATGTGACCACACTGTTCAAAAATGCAGAATGCCTCAAGATCATGGAGGACGAACTCTATGAGATCTACAAGGACAAGGGCATTACAAAAATCGTTGGCATAGAAAGCCGTGGCTTCGTCATGGCATCAGCCCTCGCCATCCGACTCGGAGCCGGCATCGTGCTGTGCCGCAAACCAGGAAAACTGCCAGCCGAGACAGTGCAGGAAACATACGCCAAGGAATACGGCACCGACACCATCGAAATCCACAAGGATGCCATCGATGAAAATGACGTGGTGCTGCTCCACGACGACCTGCTCGCCACTGGCGGAACAATGAAGGCAGCCCTCGACCTCGTGAACAAGTTCCACCCGAAGAAGACCTACATGAACTTCCTCATCGAACTGGTGAACGAGGGACTCAACGGAAGGAAACCCTTCGCCAACGACGACATAGAAATCACATCGCTGATGCGAATCTAACACACTACAGGCTTCCCCAACATCACGGGGAAGCCATCGCTTTGTTTCACGTGAAACAAATCACCAAACCATGAAAAACATAGAAAAGGAACAACTTGCCGCACGACTGAAAAACATCGTCCTCAACATGCCCGAACAACCAGGCAGCTACCAGTTCTGGGATGAGAACGAAACCATCATCTATGTGGGCAAGGCAAAAAAACTCAAAAGCAGAGTATCAACTTACTTCCACAAAGAAGTGGACAGATTCAAGACAAAAGTTCTCGTCAGCAAAATCAGAAACATAACTTACACCGTAGTAAATACCGAGGAGGATGCCCTTCTGCTCGAAAACAACCTCATAAAAAAATACAACCCTAAATACAACGTTCTGCTGAAAGACGGCAAGACCTATCCCAGCATCTGCATCACCAACGAACCGTTCCCAAGGATTTTCAAGACAAGAAACATCAACAAGAAATGGGGAAGCTATTATGGTCCCTACAGCCATGTGGCACCCATGCTCGTCATGCTCGAACTGATAAAGAAAATATTCAAGCCAAGATCATGCAACATGCCCATGAATGAAGAACGGATAAAAGAGGGCAAATACAAGACATGTCTGAAATACCACCTGCACATCTGCGATGCTCCATGCGTGGGAAAACAATCCAAGGAAGAATACAACGAAAACATCAAAAAGGCAAGGGAAATCATCAAAGGCAACACCAGGGACGTGATCAGACAACTGCAACAAGACATGATGAACAAGGCAGCTGAACTGAAATTCGAGGAGGCAGAACACATAAAACAACAAATCATACTCATAGAAAACTACTGCGCCAAAAGTGAGGTGGTGAGCCACACCATCAACAACGTAGATGTGTTCAGCATCACTAACGATGACCACAATGCCACTGCTTTCATCAACTACATGCACGTCACCAACGGAAGCATCAACCAAGCATTCACCATAGAATACAAGCGAAAACTGGAAGAAAGCGACCAGGAACTGCTCGCAATGGCAATACCAGAAATAAGAAAAAGATTCAAAAGCACAGCCAAAGAAGTCATAGTACCTATAGAGATAGAGTGGAAACTGGAAGGTGTGGAGTTCTTCATACCACAAAGAGGCGACAAAAGACACCTCCTCGACTTGTCGGAGATGAATGGCAAGCAATATAAGGTAGATAGACTGAAACAAATGGAAAAACTCAACCCAGAACAGAGAAACACCAGACTGATGAAAGAGTTGCAAACAGCCCTAAAAATGGACAAAATGCCATACCACATAGAGTGCTTCGACAATTCCAACATCAGCGGAACAGACGCCGTGGCAGGATGTGTCGTGTTCAAGGGAATGAAACCTTCCAAAAAAGACTATAGGAAATACAACATAAAGACCGTGGTTGGACCCGACGACTACGCATCCATGAGAGAAGTGGTGAAAAGACGTTATTCAAGGATGATGGAAGAGGGCACTCCCCTACCCGACCTCATCATCACCGACGGTGGAAAAGGTCAAATGGAAGTGGTAAGACAAGTGCTGGAAGACGAACTAAACATCAATATCAACATAGCAGGACTGGCAAAAGACGACAAACACAGGACAAACGAACTGTTGTATGGCTTCCCACCTGTAGTCATTGGCATGAAAACAGACAGCGAACTGTTCCATATCCTCACCCAGATACAAGACGAGGTACATAGATATGCCATTACATTCCATAGAGACAAACGAAGCAAAAACGCCTTGAAATCGGAAATAGACGACATCAAAGGCATAGGACCGAAGACAAAAGAGGTGCTGATGGCAAAATTCAAGTCGGTGAAAAGAATAAAAAACGCTTCATTGGAAGAACTGACAGATGCCATCGGACAAGCCAAGGCAATAATCATACAACAACATTTTCACAATGCTGACTAACCCATAAAACACCATTGGTTGATTTTGAGCGACATTCCTGCATAAAAAAATAAAAATCCTTTGACTTGAAAAAAGAATATTGTATCTTTGCTTTCACAAACCTATAAATCATGCGTACCGTAATCCAAAGAGTGGCACGAGCATCCGTAACCATCGATGGAAAGACAAAATCCCAAATATCATCCGGAATGCTCATACTGCTTGGCATCTGTGAAGAAGATGGCAAGGAAGACATAGAATGGCTCGTGAAGAAAATAGTCAATCTCAGAATATTCGACGACGAAAAAGGAGTGATGAACAAATCCATCCTCGAAGTAGATGGAGACATCATGGTGGTAAGCCAGTTCACACTCTATGCTTCATATAAAAAAGGAAACAGACCATCATGGTTCAAGGCGGCAAAACCAGAAATCTCCACCCCACTCTACCAACTTTTCTGCAATGAGATGAGTCAGGCTATAAACAAACAAGTTGCCACAGGAGAATTTGGAGCCGACATGAAGGTGGAACTAATCAACGACGGACCCGTGACCATCTGCATGGACACAAAAAACAAGGAATAGTCATGAAAACACAATCCATCACACTTAAAGAAGTGCAACAACAAGTTGACCAATGGATAAAGGAATATGGCGTGAGATATTTCTCCGAACTGACCAACATGGCATGCCTCACTGAAGAAGTGGGTGAATTGGCACGGGCAATGGCAAGAAAATATGGCGACCAGAGCTTCAAGAAAGGCGAAAAATGCAATATTGGCGAGGAAATGGCAGATGTACTGTTTGTCCTTGTCTGCCTGGCAAACCAAACAGGCATAGACCTGACTGAAGAATTTCGGAAAACCATGGAGAAAAAGACACAGAGAGACAGTCTCAGACATATAGCCAATCCCAAACTTAAAGCGTAATACATTATTTTCAAATCCAATTAACCAAAAATCATAATAATATGCAACTAAAAAAAGAATCCAACAAGCCTCTCAGCAAATACGAAGAGGCACTGAAAAAGTATGATGTCGAACTCGACGATGCAAAGGTACAGGAAGCAGTAAAGACCATCATCGCTGAAAAAGTGCCGGAAAACGATAACCTTGAAGTCAAGAAATTCCTCATGGGCAGCGTGGAATTGACTTCGCTGAGCACCACCGACTCCGACGTAAGCATCATGGCATTCACTGAAAAGGTAAACCAGTTCGACGATGCCTATCCACAACTGCCCCACGTAGCCACCATCTGCGTCTATCCCTGCTTTGCAAGTGTGGTGAGCAACACCCTCGACGTGGAAGGCGTGGAAATAGCATGTGTGTCGGGCAGTTTCCCCTCATCACAAGCATTGATTGAAGTGAAAGTGGCAGAGACAGCCCTCGCGGTGAAAGATGGAGCCACAGAAATAGACATCGTGATGCCTGTGGGCAAATTCCTCAGTGGCGACTATGAGGGAGTTTGCGACGACATCAGCGAATTGAAACAAGCCTGTGGCGACAAAGCCATGAAAGTGATATTGGAGACTGGGTGCCTGAAAACGGCAAAGAATATCAAAATAGCCTCCATTCTATCAATGTATGCTGGAGCTGACTACATCAAGACCTCAACTGGCAAACTGTCGCCTGCTGCAACACCAGAGGCAGCATACGTGATGTGCCAAGCCATAAAGGAATATTATGATGAGACAGGCATACAAATCGGCTTCAAACCCGCTGGAGGACTCAACACCGTCACAGACGCCCTAATCTACTACACCATAGTAAAGGAAATCCTTGGTGAAAAATGGTTGACCAACAAATGGTTCAGATTAGGCACAAGCCGTCTCGCCAACATGCTCCTCAGCGAAGTGATCGGTGAAGAGACGAAGTTCTTCTAAGATAATTGCAAAAACAATTATTGATAGAAATTCTAATAGAAAAATCAAGAAAAATCAATTAAAAATCGGGTTTTGAATCAATTCAAAACCCGATTTTTAATTATTAGAATAATCGGAGTACTCAGAATTATCAGAGTACTCGAAGTAATCAGAGTAATCGAAGTAATCAGAATAATCAGAATAATCAGATTTCTCAGACTATTCAGATTACTCATACTTACCAGTTTCTCAAGGCTACAAACTCAAGATAGCGCATCAGTGATTCACGAATTTCTGGTTGTTTCACGTGAAACTCTATATAATTTTGAGCTTGTTTGCTGAAATCTTCCATCTTTTTCACGGCATAGTCTATACCACCGTAAGTCTTGGCAAATTCCACCAACACCGCTATCTCGTCAGCATTGATTCTTCCTGCCTTCACCTTCCTTGCCAGGGTGTGCATAGACTCATAATTAGAATTCTTCAGAGCATAGATCACCGGCAATGTTAGTTTGCCCTCGGCCATGTCATTACCCGTTGGCTTGCCTATGTCCTTGTCATCAAAATAGTCGAAAATGTCATCACGAATTTGGAAAATCATGCCTACAGACAAGCCGAAATCATAGGCAGCACGCACCTCCTCTTCAGAAGCACCTACCGACAAAGCCCCATTTTGTGCACATGTGGCAAAAAGAGAAGCTGTCTTCTTGCTGATGACCTTGTAATAAACTTCCTCGGAAATGCCATCATCCTTGAAATTATTCATCTGCAGCAGTTCACCACTCGACAATATCTGACCCAACTGCGCCAGACTCGTTACTATGGCATTATTCTGGCTTTTGGATACATAATAAAGGGCAGTAGAAAGGATATAGTCGCCCACAAGAACAGCCACTTTATTGTTGAAAGACGCATTCACAGATGGTTGGCCACGTCTTTCACTGCTTTCATCCACCACGTCATCATGAACGAGACTGGCAGTATGCAACAATTCCAAACCCACCGCAGCATGTTGTGTCACACTATTCACTTCTCCTAAGTTTTTTGCCACCAATAATGTCAATATGGGGCGCATGCGCTTGCCACCACGCTTGCGAATGTGTTCGAGGGTGCTGGAAAGCAAGCCATCAGTATGCGAGAGTGAATCTTCGAACAGGGCGACAAACTCGTCCAATTCCTGTTGAATGGGTTTTTTAATTATCGAGAGATAGTCCATGTGCTGAATTTTGATACAAAATTAAGCTTTTCTTTCGGAATAATCCAAAAAATATTAGTAATTTTACGCAGAATTTTCAACCAAGTAGGTGATTAAAAATAAGATAATACATTCTTGCAATGGACAAATTATTCCTTTTAGATGCGTATGCGCTCATTTATAGAGCCTATTATGCCTTCATCAAAAACCCAAGATTCAATTCCAAAGGTCTCAACACATCCGCCATTTTGGGATTCTGCAATACCCTGCACGAGATACTAACCAAGGAAAATCCAACATACATCGGTGTGGCTTTCGACCCTCACGGACCAACATTCCGAAGTGATGCCTTTCCTGAATACAAGGCACAGCGACAGAAAACACCCGAAGACATCACCTTGGCAGTTCCCATCATCCAGCAAATATTGCAAGCCATGCACATTCCTGTCCTCATCCACGACGGGTATGAAGCCGACGACGTCATTGGCACATTGGCACAGCAAGCAAAAGACCTGCAACTGGAAACATACATGCTTACACCCGACAAGGACTATGGTCAACTCGTAGCTCCAAATGTGAAGATATACAGGCCAAGACATGGTGGTGGATACGAAGTGATGGGTGAAAAGGAGGTGAATGAGAAATATGGCATCAACAATCCATTGCAAGTCATCGACTTGCTTGCGCTCATGGGCGACTCAGCCGACAACTTCCCAGGATGTCCTGGGGTGGGGGAGAAGACAGCTGCAAAACTCATCTCCGAATTCGGCACTGTGGAGAACATCATCCAAAACACCGACAAGGTGAAAGGGGCGCTGAGGAAAAAACTCGAAGACCATGTGGAAGACATAAAAATGTCGAAGTTCCTCGCAACAATAAAAACTGACGTTCCCATCAAACTGCAACTCGAAGAACTCAAGAGAAAAGAACCCGACGAAACCAAACTCGCCAAAATTCTCGAAGAACTTGAGATGAAAAGCCTCGCAAGCAAACTCATACCCAAAACTCAAAAAAATGTTAAAAAGGAGCCTCAGCAACTCGATTTGTTTTCAATTTTTCCAACCGACGACCAAGAAACTGAAAAAAAATCGAATTTTGAAAGCCTTAAAACAATAAAACACGATTATCAACTTATTGAAAACAAAGAAGATATAATAAAATTACGTGATTTTTTGTTGACAAACGATTTTTTAAGTTTAGATACAGAGACCACATCCACCTCGCCAATGGAAGCCGAACTGGTGGGACTGAGCTTCTCTGTCAAGGAAAACCAAGCTTTTTATGTGCCAGTGCCAACAGAAAGGACACAAGCTCAAGAAATAGTCGATATTTTCAAACCACTATATGAAAATCCGAAAATCCTGAAGATAGGACAAAACATAAAATACGACCTGCAGGTGCTCGCTAACTACGGAATAGACCTCAATGGAGAATTATGGGATACCATGGTGGCACATTACCTCATACAGCCGGAATGGCGACACAACATGGACTTCATGGCGGAAGCATACCTAAACTACAAAACAATACATATCGACGAACTGATAGGGCCGAAAGGGAAGAACCAAAAGAACATGCGAGAGCTCCTGCCGTCACAAATCTATGAATATGCAGCAGAAGATGCCGACGTGACACTGAAACTAAAAAACGTGCTCGAACCAAAACTCATAGAGGTGGGGGCACAAGATCTCTTCCACGACATCGAGATGCCGCTCGTCAGGGTGCTCGCTGACATGGAACGCACAGGAGTCCGCATCGACACACAATCCCTCGCCGAGACATCACGCGCCTTCACACAGAGGATGCACGACATAGAAGAGAGAATTTACGAACTCGCAGGCGAAAGATTCAACATAGCATCACCAAAGCAGGTGGGAGAGATACTCTTCGACAAACTGCATGTCATTGACAAGCCTAAAAAGACAAAGACAGGACAATACGTCACTTCCGAAGAGGTGTTGCAGACACTCAAAGGTAAGCACGAAATAGTAGAGAAAATACTTGCCCACCGAGGACTCAAAAAACTCCTCGGCACATATATCGACACCCTCCCCACACTGATAAATCCGAAAACCGGACACATACACACTTCGTTCAATCAGACAGTGACCGCCACCGGACGACTATCGTCAAGTGACCCAAACCTGCAGAACATCCCCGTAAGAGGCGAGGACGGAAAGGAAATCAGAAAGGCATTCATCCCCGAACCAGGATGTTTGTTCTATTCCGCTGACTACAGTCAGATAGAACTGCGTGTGATGGCACATCTCAGTGATGACGAAAACATGATAAGGGCGTTCAACGAAGGACACGACATACACGCCGCCACTGCCGCCAACATCTACAAGGAAGACATCGACAATGTGACATCCGACCAGCGAAGGAAGGCAAAACGAGCCAATTTCGGCATCATCTACGGCATCACGGTCTTCGGATTAGCAGAACGACTGGAAATAGACAGGGCTGAAGCACGGCAACTCATCGATGGGTATTTTGAAACGTTCCCGAAAGTGAAGGAATACATGGAGAAATGCAAGGAGGTGGCACGAGAAAAAGGATATGTGGAGACCTTCTTCAAACGTAGAAGATACCTGCCCGACATCAATAGCAGAAACGCCACTGTAAGGGGATTCGCCGAGCGAAATGCCATCAACGCACCAATACAAGGGTCGGCAGCCGACATCATCAAGGTGGCAATGATACGGATATATGAAAGGTTCCAGAAAGAACATGTCAAGTCGAAAATGATACTGCAAGTTCATGACGAACTCAACTTCACCGTCTATCCAGAAGAGAAGGAAATGGTTGAGAGAATAGTAATGCAGGAGATGCAAAATGCCTATTCGCTGAAAGTGCCTCTCATCGCCGACGCAGGGTGGGGGAGTAACTGGCTCGAAGCTCATTGACAAAGCATCTGCTATAACTTATATTTTTCGTATAACTTTGGCTGTTAAGCCTAAGTTACTCCATCTCGGCATAAAAAAGAAACGAGTTTCTTTTGTTCTGCTCTCGATTTTTCGTAACTTTGCACATCAATAAAAATAAGAATTTTTACAAATGGCATTAAAATGCGGTATTGTGGGACTTCCCAATGTGGGCAAGTCCACTTTGTTCAATTGCCTGTCAAGCGCAAAGGCACAGGCAGCCAATTTCCCTTTTTGCACCATTGAACCCAACGTGGGTGTCATCACCGTGCCCGATGAAAGACTCAACCGATTGGCAGAACTCGTCCATCCAGGACGTATAGTGCCCGCCACATGCGAGATAGTAGATATCGCCGGACTGGTGAAAGGAGCCTCGAAAGGGGAGGGGTTAGGCAACAAATTCCTCGGCAACATTCGTGAGACCGACGCCATCATCCACGTACTGCGCTGCTTCGACGACGACAACATCACGCATGTTGATGGTACGATAGACCCCATTCGCGACAAGGAGATCATAGACACCGAACTGCAACTGAAAGACTTAGAGACCATAGAGAGCAGACTGGCAAAACAACAAAAGGCAGCCTCTGTAGGCAACAAGGATGCAAAGATTGAAGTAAAGGTGCTCGAAGCCTACAAGGAGGTTCTTGAGAAAGGACAGAATGCGCGTTTGGTTAGCTTCGACAGCAAGGAAGAGCAACAGGTGGCACACGACCTCTTCCTGCTCACCGCCAAGCCAGTGCTCTATGTTTGCAACGTCGATGAGTCGAGTGCAAAGGACGGCAACGAATACTCCAAAAAAGTGGAGCAGGCAGCCTTGCAGGAAGGTGCCGAAGTGTTGGTGATAGCCGCCAAGACAGAAGAGGACATAGCCAGTTTTGAGAGTTATGAAGACAAGAAGATGTTCCTCGATGAACTCGGTCTGGAAGAAAGCGGTGTCAACAGACTCATAAAAAAAGCATATTCCCTTCTCAACCTCGAAACATTCATCACGGCGGGAGAGATGGAAGTGAAAGCCTGGACATATCACAAGGGATGGAAAGCACCCCAGTGCGCAGGAGTGATACACACCGACTTCGAGAAAGGATTCATCAGGGCTGAAGTCATCAAATACGACGACTATATACAATATGGCTCCGAGGCTGCTGTCAGGGAAGCCGGCAAGATGGGCATCGAAGGCAAGGACTACGTGGTGCAAGATGGTGACATCATGCACTTCCGTTTCAACGTATAAGACTCATTTTCAATAATATGCCAATGAATCACTTGACATACATCTCATGGAATCCCAACATAGCTATCGACTTGGGATTTTTCCAACTCAGATGGTATTCGTTTTTCTGGTTGATAGGTTTGGTTCTTGCCTATTTTATTGTAAAAAAACTTTACAAGGACAAAGGCATAAAGGACGAACTGTTCGACCCACTCTTCATCTACTGTTTCCTTGGCATACTCATTGGAGCACGATTAGGTCATTGCCTGTTCTATGAGCCAGGCTATTTTCTCAGCAGTGGCACGCACATCATAGAGATGTTTCTGCCAATACACAAGATGAACGACGGCTCATGGGTGTTCACCGGCTATGAGGGTCTCGCATCACATGGCGGCACCCTCGGACTTATGATAGCGCTATTCATCTATTGTCGGCGAAATAAGGTTGGACTATGGACAGTGCTCGACTTCATAGCCATTGCCACGCCCATCACAGCCTGCTGCATACGTTTGGGCAACCTCATGAACTCGGAAATAATAGGCAAGGTTACCGATGTGCCATGGGCTTTCATCTTCAAGCAAGTAGATGACATGCCACGACATCCCGGACAACTCTACGAAGCCATTGTCTATCTAATATTCTTCTTTGTGGGATGGGCTTTCTATCGCAAATGGCCGAGAAAGACCGGTACAGGTTTCTTTTTCGGACTGTGTCTCACGCTTATCTTCACTGCCCGTTTCTTCATAGAATTTACAAAGGTCAACCAAGTGGATTTTGAGGAAGGCATGTTCTTTGACATGGGCCAACTTCTCAGCATACCATTCATCATCATTGGCATCCTCTGCATGATAGGAGGCAAATGGATGAAAAAGATAGGGTAGGGCGATTGTTAATTTTGTCGATGAGCACTCACGACCTTCCACTTACAATCTTCTTTATTTCGTTCAGTTTGTTGAGTGCCTCCACTGGCGTGAGATTGTTTATGTCCAAACCCAATATCTCGTCGCGTACCTGACACAAAACAGGGTCGTCGAGTTGGAAGAAGCTCAACTGCATTCCCTCGCGCGACCTGCCTATTGCCTGTGCCGACGGTTTGCTCACTCCACCCATGTTGCTGCTTTCCGCCTCCAACTGTTTCAATATCACGTTTGCCCTTCGTACGATGCTCTTGGGCATGCCAGAGATTTCTGCTACATGGATACCAAAAGAGTGTTCAGACCCTCCCCTCATCAACTTCCTCAGGAATATCACCTTGTTATCCACTTCCTTCACACTGACATTATAGTTCTTTATGCGTGAGAAGTTCTTTTCCATCTCATTCAGTTCGTGATAATGCGTGGCAAAGAGAGTGCGAGCCTTTGCCCTGTCATGCTCGTGCAAGTATTCCACTATCGCCCAAGCTATCGAAATGCCATCGTAGGTGGACGTGCCACGACCCAGTTCATCGAAGAGGACAAGCGACTTTGGCGACACATTGTTGAG
This sequence comes from uncultured Prevotellaceae bacterium, assembly GCA_900315745.1. GTDB lineage: Bacteria > Bacteroidota > Bacteroidia > Bacteroidales > Bacteroidaceae > Prevotella. The sequence continues at coordinate 14,515 of ONAG01000005.1, read as the reverse complement.
TATGTTGGCAGCCTCTGTCATTTCCACCATGAATGTGGACTCACCCACGGAAATGTTGTCGGATGCTCCCACACGTGTGAAAATCTTGTCCACCAGTCCTATTTGCGCGCTCTCTGCCGGCACGAAACACCCTATCTGTGCCAGCAGCACTATCAAGGCAGTCTGTCTCAGCAATGCCGACTTTCCCGCCATGTTAGGTCCTGTGATGATTATTATTTGTTGTCGCTCATTGTCGAGCAATATGTCGTTTGGCACATATTTTTCTCCTAAAGGCAGTTGTTTTTCTATTACAGGATGCCTGCCCTGTTTTATGTCTATTATTTCCGTCTGGTCGATGGCGGGACGTATGTATCTGTTTTCCTCAGACACCGATGCAAACGACAGCAGGCAGTCCAACCGTGCCACCAAGTTGGCGTCTATCTGTATGGCAGGGATATATTCTTGCACAGCCATCACCAGTTCATTGAACAGTCTTGTCTCCAACGCCAATATCTTGTCTTCAGCACCGAGGATTTTATCCTCATATTCCTTCAGTTCCTGAGTTATATACCTCTCTGCCTGTGCAAGAGTCTGCTTTCTAACCCATTCTGGCGGCACATTATCCTTGTAGGTGTTGCGCACTTCAAGGTAATATCCAAAGACGTTGTTGTAGCCTATCTTCAAAGAGGAAATGCCAGTGGCGGCAGCCTCACGCTCCTGCAGTTTCAGCAGATATTCCTTACCATGGTAAGCAATGTTGCGCAGTTCATCGAGCTCTTCATTCACGCCATCTTTTATCACATTACCCTTGTTTACTTGCAATGGCGAGTCATTTTTCACCTCTCGTGCTATGCGGTCGCGTATCGACCTGCAGAGATTTATCTGTTCACCAAGACGTTTCAGTGTTTCGTTGTCGGCGTTCATGCAAGCCGTCTTGATAGGTTCTATTGCCTGCAAAGCCACTTTCAATTGCACTATTTCACGTGGCGACACCCTTCCCACTGCCACTTTTGAAATGATGCGTTCCAGGTCGCTTATCAGATGCAACTGTTCATCCACGCACTGACGGAAATCCGGGTTACGATAGAAATACTCCACTATGTCGAGACGTTCATTGATGGGTTTTTCGTCTTTCAGAGGGAAAATCACCCATCTTCTTAACATTCTGCCTCCCATGGCTGTGATGGTCTTGTCGATGACACTCAGCAGCGACGAGCCTTCGTCATGCATGGTGCCGATGAGTTCCAATGAGCGTATGGTGAACTTGTCGAGTCTTACATATTTGTCCTCTTCTATCCGCGATATTGAGGTTATGTGTCCTATCTGAGTGTGCTGTGTCAGTTCCAGATACTGCAATATTGCTCCTGCAGCCACCACACCGTTCACAAGATGATCTACTCCAAATCCCTTTAGTGTCGTTGTATTGAAATGCTTAAGCAACTTGGGGCGAGCCGTTTGTTCGGTGAACACCCAGTCGTCCAATTCAAAGACACAATTCTTCGTTCCGAAATATTTCTCGAAGTCATTCTTCCTGCTACGGTCATAAAGCACCTCTTTAGGTTGGAAATTGCTTATCAGCTTCTCCACGTAGTCGTATGTGCCTTCGCCAGTGAGGAATTCACCCGTAGAAATGTCGAGGAATGCCACGCCACAAGCCGCCTTCCCGAAATGCACGGCAGCGAGGAAGTTGTTTTCTTTGTAGTTGAGCACATTGTCGCCCATTGCCACACCAGGTGTCACCAGTTCGGTGATGCCCCTTTTCACCAATGTCTTTGTCAACTTGGGATCTTCCAGTTGGTCGCATATTGCCACTCTCCGTCCAGCCCTTATCAGTTTTGGCAGGTAAGTGTCGAGGGCATGGTGAGGGAACCCTGCCATTTCTGTGGCAGCGGTCTGTCCGCCATTGTTTCTCTTTGTCAGTGTGATGCCGAGAATCTTCGATGCTGCTATGGCATCCTCGCAATATGTCTCATAGAAATCGCCACACCTGAACAGCATCAGCGCATCGGGATGCTTTGCCTTCAGCGTGAAAAACTGCTGCATCATTGGTGTCAAGCCTTTTTCTTTCTTTGCCATGTATTGGGATGTTTCCTTTAGTTCTTCAAATGGGCAAAATTAATGAAAATAAGTAGATGTTCAAAATTAAACGATGTTTTTATGATTTCTTGGAACATAGTTTTTCCAATATTAATGACAACTATCATGCTTATTCACACTAATTGTAGAAAACATTGTTGAAAAAGTGTGGATAACTTCAAACTTATCCACACTTACTGTGTTTTTGTTTTGGATAAATCAACATCGGTTAATAATCGTATCGGTTTTCAACTCTTTATCCCAAATGTTTTCCACAGTCATTGTCATGCCCAACTTATCCACACCGTGATATCCACCACTTTCAATTATTGTGAATAACCGTATAATCATTTGTTTTTCAGTATTTTATTATGCACAATATAGTGTTGATATAATTTCATAACTTTCAAAAGTAGGGAATCATGCTTTTTTACCCAACTTATCCACTTTTCCATACTACATCATCATCATATATATTCTTTTAAAATTTAAAACTTTAAAAAAATAAATATGAGAATAACAAGTCCCAAATGTGAATAAGTAGTATTTTCGATTGCAATCCAATTTCAATTCACGATGGCAATCTTGCACACGGTGCCTTTGTTTCCTTCGCTTGTGGCAGTTTGAACCATATATACCCCAGAAGCCACGCGATGGCCGCTGCTGTCGCATCCGTCCCAAGTGAACGTTCCTCCATTGCTTCTTCCCTCTGCCACGAGAGTGCCGCTCACAGTGACAATCTTCACATCGGCATCCATGGTCAGTCCCACCACCGTAATAAGTCCGGTATAGTCGGGTTTCACGGGATTGGGATAGGCATATACGTTATCCTTGCTCATGCTTTCGTTTGTGGCGCTTGCGTCACTCATATATGAGCACAGTCCGTTGTCGGTACCTATGAACACCTCTCCAGTCTGGTCATTGATGGCAATCGACTCTATGTTGTCTGAGAGCAGTTCGCTGTTTGTTGTGAGGAAGTGCTGCACCTGCTGCATGTTGTCCGCGCTGATGAGATAGACACCATTGCCATTGGAGCCAAACCATTTTCTGTTACCTCCATCCACGGCTATGCATGTCACGTCAACTCCACTTAGGAGGTAGTCAGCGAAATTCGTGCCGTCATTGCGTGGCACCTTCACCTGTTGCAATACAGCATTCGAACCGTTTGAAAGATCTGCGGCAGGCAACATCAGCGGACCTACGTTCGTACCTATCCACATGTTGCCTTGTTTGTCCTCTGCTATGCATCTCACACCCGTGGGCGACAGTTTTGCACCATCTTCATTCACGAATTGAGTGTAGTGGTTCATGCCGTCGGTCTTTGGGTTGTAGCAGTAGAACGATGGCACATTCCAGTGGTTGTTGGTAAACCACAGGTATCCTCTACTGTCAAGAATCATACATTTCATGTTCGACAGGCTCCTTGCCCCCTCCATCAATTCTTCTGAATGATGGCTTTCCCATTCCCCATTGCTTTTCAATTCAAGGAGTGACGAGCCTTTGCTCTGGCTGTTGAGGCACCATAGGTTACCTTCATTGTCAAATTTCACTCCCAATGTCAGCACATAGTCATGGCTTTGGTCATTCGTGGCATATCCCAACGGACTATTCTCTGGCGTGTAGTATTTCACGAATTTCCCATTCTCATATTCATAAAGACCAGAGCGTCCACCCACGAACACATGTTTTTTGTCCTTTGGGTCTATGTCGAGGCAAGTCATGTCTTGGAACAGGTTTCCCACGGTCTCTTTAATGTCATCCTGGTAGATGGTCCATTCGTCGTCCTTGAAAGTCTGTACGGTGGCTTCCCTGAAGAGTTCGGCAAACGAGTCGAAGCCGCCGCCACAAGTATATAGAGTACCGTCGATAAACTTCATGGCACCGAAATAGTTGTATTTAGGTCCGTCGGGCTTTATGTCTCCCAATGTAGGGGTGAACACATTGTCTTCGAGTGTCATTGCCTGCAACTTATGGTCGTTCTGGTTTGTCCAGTAGCATTTCTTTTCTTCGTCATAGGCTATAGCCTTGCATTCGAAGTCCTCTTGGTAGATGTTCGACACCTGTCCACCTGTTTGCAATATCAGTATGTAGTGTTCTTGCCAGAAAATCAGTTGGTTGTTGGCGAGGTTGCATGTCTTGAAATAAAATTCATGTTTTCTCTGCCATTCCCCGTTGCTTTTCACATTTATCGACCCATTTACTGCTGATATCAGTTGGTTGTCGAAGTTATATATATGTTCTGCCGGTATGTTGCTTTCTTTTTTCCAGTTGCTTTTGTCGAGCAGGTTGTCATTGTTGTTGCACACCAAGATGCCCTTGTCACCACAAGCGGCATAGGTCTTGTTGTCGAAAGTAACAGTAGAGTATATTTTTTGTCCGAGATTATAAGTCTCCGATATCTCCCCTGCTTTTACATTAATTTTCAGGATGCCGAAATTAGTGGATAGAAATGCATATTCTCCGTCTATTTTCACTTCGTTGATGGTTTTATCTACCGTCATCGACTTGTTGTAATAGTCGGAGATGCTCAGCACATTCCCTTTCTCGTCGAGCAGGTCAATGTTTTGGTTCTCATACACGATGACGAGTCTTTTTGCAGCCTTGCAATAAGCTATGTGAGCGATGTTGCAGTCGTTCAGTGCATTCATCTTGTCATACGTCCGCACGCTGTTGTCCGACTTGTTGTATGAGAACAGACCTTTCGAACTAAGCACATAAACCATCTTTCCAGCAGGTTCTATCTCAGTGATGTTGCTATATGCCAAAAAGCTCGTCCATGAGCCGATGGGAGCACCGTACATGGACGTCATGCCTAAGATAGGCAACATTATAGCTAAAAAGAATTTGGTTAGTCTGTGCATGTCGGGGTACTATATTTTTTGTGATGAGTTCTTCAGGAATTCCACCAATTTCCTCACTGCTTTTGCGCGGTGGGAGATGGTATTTTTCATTTCATTGCCCATTTCTGCGAAGGTGGCGTCATATCCGTCTGGTTGGAAGATGGGGTCGTATCCGAAACCTCCTGTTCCCCTGCGTTCGTGTATTATCTTGCCAGTGGCAATCCCTTCGAAGAGATGTTGTTCAGCCTTTTCACCTTCCTTGTTTATTAATAACGCTATAACAGTGCGAAATTGTGCCTTACGATTGTTATTTTCTCCTAATTCCGCCAAAAGTTTTGTCATATTGGCCTCGCTGTCATGTCCTTCGCCGCCAGCGTAGCGTGCTGAGAACACCCCAGGAGCTCCACCGAGGGCATCCACTTCCAAGCCCGAGTCATCGGCAAAGCAACTGATGTGGTAGTGTTCGTTCACGTATTGTGCCTTTTGCAGGGCATTGCCTTCGAAAGAGTCCGCTGTTTCCGGAATGTCCGTGTGGCAGCCTATGTCAGCCAACGACAGCACTTCATACTCCTCGCCTAAGATGGCACTTATTTCAGAAAGTTTGTGCTTGTTGTTTGTAGCGAATACTATTTTCATTGTTTTTCTTGTGTTTCTTCGTTCTTCTTTATTTTCACTTTCAGTTCGTCGAATCCCTCGCCATATACGCCGATGACGCTGCTCTGGCTCACAAAGGCGTTGGGATCGATCATCTTTATCAGTCGGAATATGCTCACGCTCTCACGTTTGCGGGCGAGGATGCAGAGCACTTTCATCTTTTGTCCAGTGTACCATCCATGTCCGTCGAGAATGGTCACTCCGTGGTTCATCTCCGTGCCAATGGCATTGGCTATCTCTTGGTATTTCTTTGAGAAGATAAAGAACTGCACCGACTCCCTCCTTGAGTTCATCACATAGTCGAGCATGAAGTTCTCTATCACCATGGTGCAGAGACCGAACACTATCTTATATACAGCCTCTATCACGGTGAAGTCGCGTGCATATATGAACACTGGGAAACTGCTGCCGATAATCACCAAGTCAACGAAAATGAGCACGGTGCCGAGCGACATGTTCCTGTATTTGTTCACTATTGCAGCCACTATGTCGGTGCCGCCTGTGCTGCCATTGTGCAGGAACACCACAGCCAAAGAAGTACCTGTGAAGCAACAGCCTATGATGAGCGACATGAAGTTCTCATCTCCAAGCAGGTGTATCATCGTGCCGTCGTCATTGGTCATGATGTCCTGTGCCACGCCGAGCATCATAGACAGCATCAAGATGGCATAGATGGTCTTCACGAGGAATCTCCATCCCAATATCTTCAGGGCGAGCACCAGTAGGATGGCGTTGATTGTGAAGTACGAGTAGTTGATAGGTATGCCGTGTCCCCCTGCGTTGGTGGCATAGAATATGATGGCGGAGATACCTGTCACGCCACCGGTAACTATCTCGTATGGCAGCAGGAATCCCGTCCATCCTATTGTATAAAGCAGAAGACCAAGGGTTATGTAGAAATAATCCTTGGCTTCATTATAGAATTTGAGTTGGTTTAAGTTTGTTGTCATTTCACAACCACATTGACTATTTTCTTTGGAACGATGATCACCTTCACCACCTTCTTGTCGGCGATGTATTTCTGTGATTTCTCGTCCTCGAGCACCGCCTTTTGTATGGTGTCGTTGTCAGCGTCAACGGCAAATTGCATCTGGAACCTTGCTTTTCCGTTGAACGAGATGGTTAGCTGCATCTGGTTTTCCACCAAGTATTGCTCATCGTATTGTGGCCATGGTGCATCCACCACCGAACCGCTCTCACCCATTTCTTCCCACAGTTCTTCTGCTATGTGTGGTGCGAAAGGAGCTATCAGCTTCACCATTTCCTTCAGCACTTCGGCATTGCGGCATTTCTGCTGTGACAGTTCGTTCACGGCAATCATGAACGCTGCTATCGAGGTGTTGTAAGAGAATGACTCTATGTCCTGGCTCACCTTCTTTATAAGCTTGTGCAGGCTCTTCATCATTTCAGGTGTTGCAGGTTGGTCGAGAGTCAGCATTGTCTCGCTGTTGTCCTTTCCGGAGCCATAGAAGAGAGCCCAGAACTTCTTCAGGAAGCGGTGGCATCCGTCTATGCCGTTGGTGTCCCATGGTTTGCTCTGTTCCACGGGTCCGAGGAACATCTCATAGAGACGAAGCGTGTCGGCACCATAGCGTTCCACTATCATGTCGGGGTTCACCACATTGTACATCGACTTCGACATTTTTTCTATGCCCCATCCGCAGATGTATTTTCCATCTTCGAGGATAAATTCAGCATTGGCAAATTCCGGTCTCCATGCCTTGAAAGCTTCCAAGTCGAGCACGTCGGCACTCACGATGTTCACGTCCACGTGAATCTCAGTCGTCTCGTATTTGTCTTTCAAGCCATAGCTCACAAATACAGGATTCTGCGTGTGGTCGTCGTTGTTCACGCGATACACGAAGTTGCTGCGTCCCTGTATCATGCCCTGATTGACGAGTTTCTGGAACGGCTCTTCCTTGCAAGAATATCCATAGTCGTGCAGGAACTTGTTCCAGAACCTGGAGTAGATGAGGTGTCCTGTGGCATGTTCCGTGCCACCTACATACAAGTCAACGTTTTGCCAGTATTCGTCAACTTTCTTATCTACCAGTGCTTCGTTGTTGTGTGGATCCATATAGCGCAGGTAGTAAGCCGACGACCCTGCAAATCCAGGCATGGTGTTCAGTTCGATGGGGAACACGGTCTTGTTGTCTATGAGCGCCTTATCTACTATCTCTTCCTTTTCGGTGTCCCAAGCCCATTTAGTGGCTCTTCCGAGAGGCGGCTCCCCGCTTTCTGTGGGTTGGTATTTGTCTATTTCCGGCAGTTCCACGGGCAGTTTGTCTTCCGGCATCATCTGTGGCATGCCATCCACATAATATACGGGGAATGGCTCACCCCAGTAGCGCTGGCGCGAGAAAATGGCGTCACGCAGACGGTAGTTCACCTTCACCCTTCCTATCTGGTGTTCTGCCACGTATTTCTTTGTTGCCGCTATCGCCTCTTTCACCGTCATACCATTGAGAGAGAATTCTATGTAAGGCTTCACCCCCGGTCTTGGCGAGTTGCACATTATGCCTTCCTTGGCGTCGAAGCTCTCTTCGCTCACGTCGCAGCCCTCGATGAGAGGTATTATTGGCAGGTTGAAGTGCTTGGCGAAGGTGTAGTCACGAGAGTCGTGTGCCGGCACAGCCATGATGGCACCCGTGCCATATCCTGCGAGCACATAGTCGCTCACCCAGATGGGTATTGCCTCTCCGGTGAATGGGTTGATGGCGTAAGAACCAGTGAACACGCCAGTCACCTTCCTGTCGGCGATGCGCTCGCGCTCGGTGCGTTTCTTTGTAGCAGCCACATAGTCTTCCACTGCTTGTCGTTGTTCTTCCGTTGTCACCTGGCTCACGTATTCGCTTTCTGGTGCGAGCACCATGAAAGTGACGCCAAACATGGTGTCTGCGCGTGTGGTGAAGATGGTGAAGTCGATGTCGCTGTCTTTCACGTGGAACACCACCTCAGCACCTTCCGACCGTCCTATCCAGTTGCGCTGTGTCTCTTTCAGCGACTCTGTCCAGTCAATGGTGTCGAGACCATCGAGCAGTCGTTGTGCGTAAGCCGACACACGGAGGCACCATTGCTGCATCTTTTTCTGCACCACGGGGTATCCGCCACGCACGCTCAGTCCGTCCACCACCTCGTCGTTGGCAAGTACGGTGCCCAATCCGGCGCACCAGTTCACCATTGTCTCTCCGAGGTATGCTATGCGGTAGTTCATGAGCACCTGTTGTTGTTCCTTGCTGCTCATGTTCTTCCATTGTTCGGCGGTGATATGCAGTTCTTCGGTGCAAGCAGCATCGAGGTCCTCAGTACCTTGGCGGTTGAGATGCTCCACCAATTTGTCTATCTCGCATGCCCTTTTCAGTTTGTTGTCGTAGTAAGACTCGAACATGCGCTTGAAAGCCCACTGGGTCCACTTGTAGTATTCTGGGTCGCAGGTGCGCACTTCCCTGTCCCAGTCGAAGCAGAAACCTATCTTGTCGAGTTGTTCGCGGTATCTGTTGATATTGTTCACCGTGGTGATGGCGGGATGTTGTCCGGTCTGTATTGCATATTGTTCTGCTGGCAGTCCGTATGCGTCATATCCCATTGGGTTGAGCACGTTGAAGCCTTGTTGTCTCTTGTATCGTGCATAGATGTCGGATGCTATGTATCCGAGCGGATGTCCCACATGCAGTCCGGCTCCCGAGGGGTAAGGGAACATGTTGAGCACATAGAATTTTTTCTTGGTGTCGTCTTCAGTCACCTTGTAGGTCTTTTGTTCGACCCATCTTTTCTGCCACTTTTTCTCGATTTCTCTGAAATTGTATTCCATTTTATTTTGTTGTTTATTTCTTTACTATGCAGTTTATTGGGTTTTTGATGCCCTTCATGGTTGTGACGTATGCTTTAGCCACACCCACGTTTAGAGTCACGTCCAGTCGAATTGGCACATGGTTGTCATCGTCTGTGACGAAGAAATTGCCGAAGTTCTTGTATTTTTGCCTTCTTTCCGACCATTCAGAATACGACAGTTTGAGACAGCGGTATTTCACTCTGTTCTCGTCCTCCACATTAGCCTTCCCTTCATATTTCAATATGGCCTGTGTTGAACTGTTTCCGTCGGCAACGGTGAATTTTATTGTTTGGCCTTTCTTCCATGTCGAGGGGTCGTAGCTTCTTGCACGAGTGAATATGTTGAGCATGTCGAAGACACATTGGTCGAAAGTCTTTTCGCTTCTTTCATGAGTCTTGTCATGTTTCTGTCGGTGCATCTTCACCTTGCATTTGCCGTTGGGATAAGTGTACCACACCTCGTCCACGGTGTATCTGTCGCCTTCTTCGGCTCCTTTCCTGAAATATAATGGCGAGAGGGTAGTGGTGACATACCCCAACAGTGTGTCGCGCACCACGAAGAACTTGTCGAGCTTTCCGTTTCCCCTTGTTATGAGGCTGCTGCGGTATGCTGGTTGTCCGTTGTATTTCGACAATACGGTGGAGAGAGAAGCTGTCCCTACCTTCACCCACATGAATTTCCAGTTGTAGTATAGGTTATAAGACAGGAATTCTCCCGATGAGAATGCCTTGTTTTCTATGGGGCATTGTGCTTGTGAGGCTGATGTGACTAACAACATCAGCATGATGATGAAGTGTCTCATAATCTCAATAGTTTTTAGGAATGTAAATTATGCCCAGTTTTCGGGCTCTTTCTGCATTTTGGTTCTTTATTTTCTTTTGTTTTTCCGCCTTTTGTTTTGTCAAGGCTTCAGGTTTGAGTAGTCTTTTTTCCATGCCGGGGTGCCAGTTTTTCTCAACGGGCCAGTGAGCCTTGCATTCTATCTTTTCGGGATAGTAGTACATGGTCTCTGCCTGCAGGTCGGCTTCGTAGTCGCCGGTATCCCATTTCCCGTTGTTGTTGAAGTCGGAGAACACCCTCATGTAATAGTCGCCAGGTTTCACGTAGTTGAACACCATGTCTCCGGTGATGGATGACACTTGTCGCAGCACGCTTTCTTTCGAGTCTATCAGTTGTCCCACGTATGGTGCCTCATCCACTTTCGACACATGCATTGTGATGGTGGTGAAGTCGTCTTCTGTCCTCACCTTCATGCCTTTCTTTGTTGGTGCCGAAGCATAGCCGTAGATATCAACAAAGGCAGCCGAGTCTATTGTCAGTTGGTATTGGGAGCCTTCAGTCCATAGGTTGTCGGTGCTGTCGGATAGCAGTATATATGTTCTTTTTGCACTCTCCATGCCTTCCACTTCCACCGTCTTTTCCTTCAGCACGTAAGATCGTGGAATCAGCAAGGTGTCTTGTTTTACCGATAGCGTTATCTTTGAAGTATCTATCACGGCTATTGGCGTTGGCGAAGTCAGTGTCACGCATCCGTCGGGCATCATGTCGCTTTGTATCTGAACTTTCAAGTCGAGTGGGGTGGGGGGCATCTCCGTCAGATAATCCTCGCCTCTCTTCTTGGCTTTCTCTTGAGCCTTGTTCCATTTCTCCCACTCTTTCTCCTTTTCCTTCATCCTCTTGGCATAAGGTTCCTTTGAGAGCATTTCGAGCGTGTCGTTTTTGCTTTGCAGTACTCCCGTGGTGTCGGTGGCGAGGAATGTAAGTTGCATCCTCAGCGTGTCGGTGTTCACTAATAGCGTGTCTTTTATCCAGTAGGTCAGCGTGTCGTGTCTCTCACTAACCTCCAACAGAAAAGCATCTTCCTCGTCGAAGTTGAGTCCTTTTATCTGCGGCAGTTCCTCATTACCGTAGCTGAAGAACAGAGAGAAGCAGTTGGCTTGTTTTCTCTCTGTCTTCACGAGGAAACGGTCGGTTTGTGTCTCGTTGAAAGCCCTCAGCACGATATCGTCGGGCAGGAAGTGCGTGTATCCAGACTGAATGATGTTGTCTATGTGCAGCGAGTCTCTCCAGATGGTGTCTTGTCTCACGTCAGGCTTGCATGAAGGCACCACTATCTCGTGTGAGAAGGCTATTTTTTCGCTTTTCTGCGAGAACATGTAGTTGCCGTCGGCATCTTGCAGGGCATAGATGCGGTATTCTCCTGGAGCCACGCCCCTCACCACGAATCGTCCTTGGCTGTCGGTGCGTGCCACCCTGAGCATTGGCGTGGTGGTGAAAGCAGTGTCGCTGAGGTTGTTGTATAGTCCCACGAGGATGCCCTTTATCGGTTCCATGTTCTCGGCATCCACCACATTTCCCGCCACTTCGAGAGTGTCGATGGCATCGCCGGTGGAGAAGCTGTAAGTGTAGTTGCCGAGAGGGTTTCCCTCGTTGTTGTCGGATATGGCGTCGGAGAAATCCACGGTGTATGTGGTGTTTGGTTTCAGTGTGTCGTTGAGTTCCACGGTGATGTATCTTCCCAAGCCTTTTATTGTTGGTGCTTCCATCTGTGGAGGCGACACCACCACTTTCTCCGTGGGGTTGTCGAGTTTTATGTATTCGTTGAAGTAAATGGTGATTTTCTTGGCATCCACCCCTGTTGACCGTTCTTGTGGTATGGCACCGATTACGGCTGGCGGTGTCTCGTCATACCACCCTCCGTCGGGTTGTCCCATTTTGGCACAGCTCGACAGCAACAATAGTGTGATGGTTGTCAGGGCGATGAGTTTTCTCATGCGTTCATTTCGAGTAGTTCTTCTATCACGTTACGGCTGTTCGACAGTCTTGGCACCTTGTGTTGTCCTCCTAATTTTCCTCGTGCCTTTAGCCATTGGTTGAAGAGGTCAGGCTTTGCCTTCACCACTTCGAGGTGTTGCAGTGTGATGTCCTTGTAGCGTTTTGCCTCGTAGTCGCTGTTTATCTCCTGCAGTTTTTTGTCGAGCATGTCCGAGAATAGTTCCATGTTGTCCGGTTCCTTTGCAAACTCTATCAGCCATTGGTGCCGGCATTTGGCATGGTTATCCATGAAAACAGGTGCTGCTGTATATTCCAATATTTCTGCCCCTGTGAGGTTGCAGGCATATTCAAGTCCTTTTTCTGCGTTGTCAACTATCAGTTCTTCTCCGAAGGCGTTGATGAAATGTTTCGTTCGCCCTGTGATGATGAATTTGTAAGGTTTTTTCGATGTGAAAGTTATGGTGTCTCCTATGATGTATCTCCATAGTCCGCATGAGGTGGAAATCACCATGGCGTAGTTTTTTCCTGTCTCCACTGCTTCGAGCGGCAGTACCGTGGGGTTATCCTTCTCCACCTCCTCGATGGGTATGAACTCATAGAAGATGTCGTAGTCGAGCATCAGCAGCATGGAGGGGTCGTTGGGGTCATCTTGCAGTCCAAAGAACCCTTCGCTGGCGTTGTAAGTCTCCATGTAATGCATCTTCTTCGAAGGTATTATCTCCTCGTATTGGTGTCGGTAGGGTGTGAACGACACTCCCCCGTGGAAGAACACCTCAAGATTAGGCCACACCTCGCTGATGTTGTTTTTTCCCGACAGTTCCAGCACTCGTGTAAGTACTGATAGCATCCACGACGGCACGCCAGAGAGGTTTGTGACGTCCTTGTGCATTGTCTCTCGTGCTATGCGTTCTCGTTTCACCTCGAAGTCGGAGAGCAGAGCCGTCCTTTTCTTAGGCACCCTGACGAGGTTTGCCAGAGGGTTGATGTTCTCTATGAGTATTGCGCTCAGGTCGCCCACCAGACTGTCTGTGATGTCATAGTTGGTGGCATGGCTGCCACCGAGTATCAGTCCTTTTCCGTCGAAAAGCCGACTGTTGGGGTTGTTGCGCAGGTATAGTGCCACGGTGTCGAATCCTCCTGCATAGTGTATGCTGTGCAGTCCGTCATCACTTACGGGGATAAACTTGCTCTTGTCGTTGGTGGTGCCAGAAGACTTGGCGAAGCATTTCACTCGTCCTGGCCACAGGATGTCGTGTTCCCCGTGGCGCATGCGGTCGATGTCTCCCTTCAGGTCTTCATAATTGTTTATGGGTATGTTGTTTGTGAAGCTGTCGTAGTCGGTTATGGTGCTGAAGAGGTGTCTTCTGCCATACTCGGTGTCCTTTGCTTTTTCGATGAGGTGTCGCATCACATGGTGCTGCAAGGAGTCAGCATCATAATAATGTCTTTCGAGGTCTTTTTGTCGAGCTGCAAAGAATAATTTGTTTGCTATTTTAGTAATGCTCATTGTACGTTTTTTTCAGCCTTTTCCAACGGTGGATAGGCTGCAACTTTGCAAAAGTAGTCTAAACTTTTGTATTACGCCTCATTTTTACTATTTTTAATATTTTTGCTTATCCCATCTTTTTAACCCAGGGTGTTGCCTTAGGCTGAGTGCTCACATTACTTCTTGGAATTAATATTGTCTAAGGAGTTTAGGAGAAAAGGAGTTTTTCTTTTTGCACCCTTGGGTGCCACTCCCTTACTCCCTTACTCCTTGGAATTTTTTATTGTCTAAGGAGTTTAGGAGGAAAGGAGTTTTCTTTTTGCACCCTTGGGTGCCACTCCTTGACTCCCTAACTCCTTGGAATTTTAATTGTCTAAGGAGTGAAGGAGGAAAGGAGTTTCATTCCACAATGATGTATTCTGTCATGGCACGCTTCTCAACGGAGAAGCCCATGCCCACTTTTATGATGCGGCGAGGGTCGGTGGCGTAACGGGCGGCGTAGCCCTTCTCCTCTATCTGGTCGAGGGCGTCCTGCGCCGTGCCGTTGAGCTTCAGCTCCATCACGTAGATGGCGTCGGGCATGAACACCACCATGTCGGCACGACCACGGGCGCACTTCACCTGCGTCTGAACATAAACGTTCAGCATCGAGAAGATGAGATAGAACGACCACTCGTAAAAGCCTTCCGCCACCGCCACTTCCTCCAATTTCTTCTTGAAGCCCTCCACGTATGGCAGTTCCTCCAAGTATGCCTGCAACTCACGGAGTGCAAGGTCGGTGTCGTTAGTGCGAAGGGCTCGCCAGAAGCGCACGGCGAAGCCAGACCTCACGCCTTCGGCTGGCATTCCCGTTACAAGCGGCAGCAAGTTCTT
>ONAG01000117.1 GCA_900315745.1 uncultured Prevotellaceae bacterium | reverse complement strand
TATAATCCCCCAAAACTATCATAAAAATGACTGTTTTGGGGGATTACCTATGCTCCATGTTTTTTACGTAAGAAGGAGTATAGGTTGGGCACCATCAGTGTGGTGGTTGTGCATAAATCACATAGGGATTTCCTTGACTTTGTTGTCTTTGAGTTGGAACTTCGTCGAGTATGTGAATTCTTTGTAGGAACTGCCAGTACGATTCTTGAACGCCATTTGACGATCATCTTCGAAGGATTTGTCACTATCTTTCTCAATATTGCCATTGGCATACACTGGATAAGCATAAATGGCTACAGCCACGCCAAGGTCGTGATTCTCTTTTGCAGAATTGGTGGGTGTACACTTGACGATGAAAGAGCCAACGGTGCTCTTCGTTGCCAATATTTTGACATCCTTTTTAAAATTATTGTTGATGGTTTCGGTTTTGTCTTTGCCATTCTCGTCAGTATAGGTCACGGTGATGGTGTAGTCTGTCAGTGTGTCATAACCATCAAGAAATCCTACTCTGTAGGCTACATTTATACCTACGATTGACTTGTCTGTAGTTGGTTGGTCGCCTCCTTTTTTGTCATCATCATCATCACCTCAAGATGTGGTCATTGCGCCGCAGAACAGGATGGCGACGAGCATCCATAAAAGATTCTTTTTCATTTTTGTTTAGTTTTGTTTTTGATAATTTATAAAAAATGGGGTTGTTTACATTTGATGTCCCTTGACCAGGTGGTGGAAGGCTTGATGATGCCAACACCCTGACATTTTAGGGCAGTGGGGTTCGTTCCGTACGTTAACCAATTTTTCTTGCACGAGCAGGCTCAGAAGCACCTTCGGAAGTCACCCCCGTTGTAGTGGTGCCGCCATCGCTTCCTTTACCGCCCCATTCCTCGACGATGGCGTCCCACTCCTTGAGAATTTGCTATTGGGAATCTGTGGGACGGACGAGTGTCATGCCACGCAGGTCGTAGTCGGGCATGTCGAGCATGATCCTGCCGCCGGCATAGCGGGCATTCTCTCCTAACGGCACATTGACTTCGTTGATGACAATGCTGATGTTTCCTTTGCTATCGACAGTGAAATCTGTCTCGCTGGCGAGAACATTCACCAACTTGCCGTTCTTCAAGAAGTATTGCTTGAAGATGCCATGCCCGTCGTTGTTGAACGTAACGAATATGGCATACGAGTCGTATGCTATATCATCAGTTGTGCCGTTGGCATTCACTTGGGTGAACCACTCTCCATTTCACGCCCTTGTAGGTATAGATATAGTCTTCTACCGGTGCTCTTTGTGGCGTTTTGCGCATCTTTACCACTGTGCCATCACGCAGTTCAACCTCATCGGGGATGCTGTCAACGCCCTCGGCGTTCTGCCGAATTTGCAGTTCGTTAGCCCATACTCCCGTGACTGCTATCGTCAGCCAGAGTGTGAGCATAGCCATGATTCTTGTGTTCATATGCAATGGAGTACTCGTGCAAAAAAGGGTAATTTATAACCAAGAAAAGGATATCTTGTTTTGGGGCAATCAATCTTCAAAGGAGTTGAGAAGAGATAAATGTTTAATCGCGCTATTGACAAAAGCCAATAGCGCGATTATTAAAATAGGTGTGCAAAGTCCAGTGGTGCTACATGTCATTTAACTCCTTTAGGGCTTTCGCTTTTTTCTTTTCTGCCTTTAATTTGTCTTTTTCTGCTTTTGCAGCTTGTTTCTGGAGCTTCTCTTGTTTCTTCAGTCTCTTTTGCTCAGCCTTGGCCTTCTTTTCTTGTTCCTTGGCTTTCTTGGCTTGCTCTTTTGCCTTTTTCTTGGCTTCCTTAGCTTCCTTGGCAGCCTTCTTCTCGGCTTCTGCCTGCTCCTTCTGGATCTTTGCAGCCTTTTCCTTTTCTGCCCTTGCCTCTTTCATTTGGGCTTCGCGCATTTCAAGTTCTTGGGATGGAGTTACTCCACCTTGTGATATTCCACCCACTAATTGTGCATTGGCATTCAGTGTGAATAACAATGCAGTGGCTACTGTGGCCAAAATTGTCTTGATTCTCATGTCAAAATGTTTTTATTGTTGATATTATTAGAGTCGTTTGCGAAGCAAATATAGTAAATATTTTGGCAAACAAGTGCTTTTTGGTATAAAAATCAACATAAACACCCTTTTTTATCATAATTTCACACTTCCTAAATAAGAATTGAAAATCCGAGACAACTGCTGTTGCCTCGGATTTCCTAATTGTTTTTGACAGTTTTGAAAGTCCTGTCACTTTCTTCTTCCTTAAGCCTCAATGGCTGCCACACCTGGGAGCACCTTGCCTTCGATGGCTTCGAGCAGGGCGCCACCACCAGTGGAGATGTAGCTCACTTGGTCTGCCATACCGAACTTGTTGATGCAAGCCACGGAGTCGCCACCACCAATCAGCGAGAAGGCACCATTTGCTGTAGCCTCTGCAATGGCATCGGCAATAGCCTTGGAACCGCCGATAAAGTTGTCGAACTCGAACACACCGGCAGGACCGTTCCAAAGGATGGTCTTGGCTGGCTTGATGGCCTCTGCGAATGCCTTGCGTGTCTCAGGACCTGCATCCAGACCTTCCCAACCCTCTGGGATGGCATTGGCGGGGCATACCTGTGTGTTGGCGTTGTTGTCGAATGCGTCAGCTGCAATGCAGTCTGTTCCAAGCACGAGGTTCACACCATTCTCTTTTGCCTTCTTGATAACGTCCAAAGCAACGTCGAGCTTGTCGTTCTCGCAGATGGAGTTGCCAATCTCGCCACCAAGAGCCTTTGCAAAAGTATATGTCATGCCACCGCAAAGGATGAGGTTGTCAACCTTGCCTAACAGGTTCTCGATGATGCCAATCTTGGTGGAAACCTTTGAACCACCCATGATGGCGGTGAATGGACGCTTGATGTTGCCAAGCACGTTGTCAACAGCTGTAACCTCTTTTTCCATCAGGTAGCCTAACATCTTGTGGTCCTTGTCGAAGAACTCGTCGATGACGGCTGTGGAGGCATGCTTGCGGTGTGCGGTGCCAAAGGCATCCATCACGTAGCAGTCGGCATAGCTTGCCAGAGTCTTTGCAAACTCTTTCTGGCTGGCTTTCATTGCCTTCTTGGCATCGTCGTAGGCTGGGTCGGTCTTCTCGATTCCAACAGGCTTGCCTTCTTCCTCGGGGTAGAAACGGAGGTTCTCAAGCAGCAACACCTCACCTGGCTTCAGTGCGTCGGCAGCTTCTTTTGCCTTTGCGCAGTCAGGGGCGAATTGTACTGGGGCACCAAGGGCTGCGGACACAGCGTCAACAATCTGGCTGAGTGAGAATTTGGGGTTCACTTTGCCTTTTGGCTTGCCCATGTGCGACATGATGATGAGAGCACCGCCGTCGGCGAGGATCTTCTTCAATGTAGGGAGAGCACCACGGATGCGGGTGTCGTCGGTAATTTTTCCGTTCTCGTCAAGGGGTACGTTGAAGTCCACACGTACAATTGCCTTCTTTCCGGCAAAGTTGAATTGGTCAATCTTCATAATTTTTCGTTTAATTTATTGGGTATGTTTCTTTTATTCCTTTGCAAAATTAATCATTTTTGTGAAATTTGCAGACTTGGCTTTGCTTTTTTTGCTATTTTTTTATGCCGAATTGCAATAATGCTATCTCTACTTGTCAATTCCACACCATTGGTATTTTATTTTCACGCATTTACGTGCCGACAGTTCCATGGGGTTGGTTCCTGGCGCTCCTTCTGGCACAGCCATCATTCTCCGTGAATAGAAGTCTTCCCAATAGGGCAATATCATTCCTGTCTGGTCGTGAAATGACATGGGTATGGTGCTGAACAGCTTTTTTCCGTTTTTTCCTACGAAGGATTTTTCCACTAATTCGCTGCAATACAATGTCTGGTCGCCATTCGAAAACACGAAGTCGTAAGGCTTTCCTATGTGCTGTTTGGCATTTTCGATGCTTTTGCCCACATCGGCACCCCTAACACGCCCTATAAACATCAGTTTCCCTCTTTTCGCAAATTCTTCAAAAGGTGTTTCCACCACACCTTCATATACAGCCTCTATCACCATCGGCTTACCCTTTTCAATGTGAAAAATGCCTACATGGTCGAAAGGTTTGTCTTTGCCGTGTGCTGTGGAGCGAGTGATGGCATTTTCAGATGGCGGCACTTGAAACAAGAGGTCACCGTCGCGAAGTTGGCTTGTCTGGCAGATGATGCGTTGGCCCAAGGCGACAGAAGCCGTGGCTATTGCCATTAGTGTGCATATGGTCCTGCCAATCCTCATTTCACCACTTTCTTGCCATCGATGATATATAGTCCGGCGGGCAGGCGGTCGAGGCTGTTGCCCATGGGCGTGCCGTCAATCTTGTAGATTGTGGAGGAGGCTTGTCTTTCCGTTGTGTGTTTCTCGATATTTGCGGGATCTCCTGCCGGCATGTAAATCACCTCGCCCAAGGCTTCATTGTCGAAATGGTGGAAAATCACTTCTTCGATGCTCGCAGCATCCTGTACTTCCACACTCCAGATATTGCCTTGCGCATATACGGTGTTTGCAGAGTTGTTGTAAATGTCATATTTCACACCTTGGTTGCCATTGTCCTTGAAGGTGTTGTTGCCGGGGTTGTAGTCGGCAGCGTCGCTTGCCACTTCTGTCTTTCCTATGTTCACCTGACCACAGCCGATGACGGTGATGCCCCATAAGTTCCCCTCAATGTTGTTGCCGCTGACGTAGGCTGTTTGTTTCATATAAGGGTCGTAGAGACTTATGCCGCTGCCCCCATTGTTGGGGTTGGTCTCATACTTGTTGTTTACGATGTTGTTGTTGGTTATCCTTGCGTCCATCACACCCATGGTGGTGATGCCATAGCGGTTGTCACGAATGTCGCAGTTATCTATCACCACATTCAGTCCAGGGGTGCCATACCAGTTTGCCAAACCTATCCCACCTACCATGTTGAGATTAGGGTCGCCCTCTACAGTGCAGTTCTTTATTATTATTTCCGACGCTGCTGTGAGGTTCAGTTGTGGCACGTTGCCATTAGCCTGTGAGTTTTGCTTGAATGTGCAGTCCTCTATTGTCATGGGGCATAGGAAGTTGGCCGCACCACCAATGGCTGCCTTCTGACAGTGGTCGAAATGGCATCCTGTGATGTGGAAGGATGCACCATTTCCACCCACGAAGAGTGCGCTGGAAGCCGTACCGTTGTGGTTTGTAAATGTGCATCCGCTTACATTCATGCCTACTGTCGTGCTGCTGCGAAGTCCCACGTAGTCGAACACGAGATTTGCCACTTCCACCCTTTGTCCTTCCGTCTGCACGTGTATGCCTTGACAATTAGCGCTCTCTCCAAGTCGGCATAACGTAGTGGTGGAGCCGGCACGCAGGTCGGCATGGCCTTTGATTATCAGTTCTGCCTCATCGCCGAAAGCTATGATGGCATTGTCGTCTATCTTGAAAGAGTCTTTTTCCGCGATAGTGAAGGTTCCGTTCATTATATATCGGTCGCCTTCTTTTGTCACCAATCCATCTGATATTTGTGATAATTTCTCGAAATTGTAAACACTGCCGTCGCCAGCAGTGGTTTGAGCTAATGTGTTGAGTGTGCCGCAGATGACACAAAACAAACATGTAATTGTTTTTTTCATTTCTTCAGAATTGTCCTATTTTTATAAATTTTTGTCCTATGTTGTTGTTTTAGTGTTGGTTACCTACTTATCCGAAAAGAGCCCTCAAGGCTTCTTCCACCTTCTTTACAGGATGAATCTTGATATTGAAGCGTTTTGGTGTGATGCTGCTGAAATTGTGTTTAGGTATGATGATGTCGGAGAATCCAAGTTTTTCTGCCTCAGCCAACCTTTGTTCTATCCGGCTTACGGGACGAACTTCTCCACTAAGCCCCACTTCGCCAGCCATGCACCATCCCTTCTCAATGGCAGTGTCCACGTTGCTCGACAACACGGACGCGATGACGCTAAGGTCCATTGCCATGTCGGTAACCCGCAAGCCACCAGCTATGTTCACGAATACATCCTTTTGCATTAGTTTGAAGCCCACACGCTTTTCCAGCACCGCCAGTAGCATGTTCAGGCGGCGGTGGTCGAAGCCAGTGGCGGAGCGTTGTGGCGTGCCGTATGCCGCTGTTGAAACAAGTGCTTGTGTCTCAAGAAGAAATGGTCTGACACCCTCGATGGCAGATGTGATAGCCACCCCTGACAGACCTTCGTGGTCTTGGTTCAGCAGTAGTTCCGAAGGGTTGCTCACAGCCCTGAGTCCACTCTGCTGCATCTCATAGATGCCCAATTCGCTTGTGCTGCCAAAACGGTTCTTTATGGAGCGCAAAATGCGGTACATGTAGTGTTGGTCGCCTTCAAACTGTATTACCGTATCAACGATATGTTCAAGAATCTTGGGACCTGCTAATGTGCCCTCTTTTGTGATGTGACCTATCATTACCACGGGGATGCCGCTTGATTTGGCGAAACGCAGCAGGGCGGCAGCACATTCACGCACTTGTGACAGGCTGCCAGGCGAACTCTCCACTTCCTCGGTATATATGGTTTGTATGGAGTCGATGATGACAAGTTCGGGATGAATGTCCTTTATTTGTGCGAAAATGTTCTCAAGAGATGTCTCGCAGAGTATCATCACGTTTTCGCTGTTGCCTTTGCCTATTCGGTCGGCACGCATCTTCAACTGGTGCTGGCTTTCCTCACCACTCACATACAATATCTTGCGTTCGGGCATGTTGAGGATGGTCTGCAGTGTGAGGGTGCTCTTGCCAATGCCCGGCTCGCCGCCGAGCAGCACGATGGAGCCAGGCACAAGGCCACCACCGAGCACGCGGTTCAACTCTCCGTCGTTCATGTCCATTCTGGGTGACTCCTTCGACGAGATGTCCTTCAGCAGCGTGGGGCGCGGCTTGCCCTCAAGAGATGTGCGCAAAGATGAAGCGGCAGAGCGTGCCGCCTGACTCCCAGTGTCGTTGTTCACACGTATTTCCTTGAAAGTGTTCCATTGTCCGCAAGAGGGACATTTGCCAATCCATTTTGCAGATTCTTGTCCACAATTTTCGCACACGTATGCTATCTTGTCCTTTGCCATTACTGTTGGATGATGATTTCTGTTTAGTGTCTTGTTTTACAAAAAGATTTTGGCACTACATTTCCTCCACTCTTATTGTCTCGCAGCCTCTCACCTGCATGATGATAAGGTGCAGTTTGGTGTCCCTGACGAGCTTTTTCACCCTTTCACCCTGAGCATATCCCCTTATCTGCTCCACAGCCTTCTCCCATTGTCGTGCAGCCTCCTCGTCGTTGGCGCCTGCCTTTAAGTATTTCAGTTCGAGGATGTAACTATGCCGCACCATGGGGTATCTGTTCAGGTCAGGCATGAGGAAGAAGTCGCAGTAGCCGTGGTTCATCTCCATCTCTGGAGCGGCAAGGTAATATGGGTTGAGCGATAGCAGCGCGGTCATGAATCCCTGCAGGTTGCGCTCTCCCTCCATCAGTTGCCTCACGCTGGTGGATTCGGAGTATGCCTCCGCCAGGTATTCCATCATGGGCCGCCATTCGCCGTCGAGGGCGGCTTGCTTGTATGTGTCCTTCATGCGATAGGTGTCTATATCTGCTATCCTGCTGTACTCGTCGAGCAGCCAGTTGTAATATTGTAGTCTTACGTTGTTGTTTGGGATGATGAGCCTCAGGTCCGCACCGTCTATTCCTCCAATTGTGAGCATTCCGTAGTAGAAGAGCAGGCTGATGAAGTTCTCGCGGTCTGTCATCCTGCTTGCGTCGAACGACTCCTTGACATTGCCTAAGATTTCCCCGCGTGCTGTCACCTCGTGTATGATTTTTCTCCTGTAGTTGTCGAGCGTGTCGAGCTGTATCAGCTTCCTCATCTTTGCGTAGTCTGTCTTGGTGTTGGGGTCTGTCATCTGTTCAGGGCTGTCTCCTGTCTGCATCACTCGGTTGAGGTAGTAGAGCACCATGTCGCAGTTGAACATCTTCGGG
>ONAG01000090.1 GCA_900315745.1 uncultured Prevotellaceae bacterium | reverse complement strand
GAGACTCCCCCCGAGGAGGTAGTCCGTGGAGTCCGCGCTCAGGACCTCCGACGGGGCGAGCTCCCTCGTGCTGCCGATGGCAACATAGTAGATGTAGGCATGGCATCTGTTAGTACTGTGTTTTCTCAACCTTCCTTTCATTATGAATATTTTTCTCTGCAAATCTAACACTTTTATTTCAATCCATAAAGGGAATGTGTATCAAATTCCCCGTTCCCTAATACATTGGTGCATCGAAGACAACATGCACCCCTTCAGGAATGGAAAAGTTACTTGTTACTCTCATTAAAACAAATTTTCTCATAATAGTAAATTTTGGTTTGTGTTTGCTTGCAAAAATAAGTAAAAAACAAATGGCAATTGGACTTTTTTACGGAAAGTGTGAATTGGAGCGTTGCATTTCAAAATCTTTTCAAAGCATTTATAACCAAATGATTACATCAGAATATCAAAAGTTCTTAACAAAAAAAACAACGCTAATTGCATATGAAAAAAGTCAAAATCATGATGTCTGACAATAGGATTCGAATATATAATGCTACCTTTGCTGATCTAAACACCAAAATGTATCCAATGAAAAAAAATCCTTATTTGCTAACTGCAATTATCCTATTTGCCTGTAGTCATGTCTCAAACCATGATGCTGTTCGTCTAAATATGGTCGATTCGCTAATCGTAGAGGAAAAATATGACTCTGCATACCATGAAATCATAAATATGGATACCCATTTTGAAAATGATGAGGAAAGGGCACACTACCAACTGCTCCTTGCACAGACAAGTTATCTGACGGACAACACTCTTTCATCTTATTCCGTGATAGACAGCGCAATAGCCTATTATGAAAAAAGCAACAACAAGGAGAAAATGGCTGACTGCTATTATTACAAAGCGGCTTGCCTACATGAAAGAAACAAACCAGAAAATGCCATTACATTCTACAAAAAGGCAGAGGAATCGGCACAAGAGACAGACAATCTAAGATTGAAATACAAAATTGCTGAGTCTCTTGTAAGAATAAACAGTCAAAACGGTAATTACAATTTACAATTGGACTATGCAAGAAAAGCACTCGGACATGCCTTAAAGTCGGGAAACAACAACTGGATTGCCTATTCCTATTTCAATCTCAGCAAGACTTTCCAAAATTTAGGAAATAGAGATAGTCTCTCTTTCTATGCAAAAAAACTGATACCAAGACTCGATGACATCTATACGGAAGACTTGCCTCATTTCCTTAGTTGTATTGGATTCATGTATTTTGTGCAAGGCGATATGGACATGGCAAAGAAATATTACAAGGAATCTCTCTCGCATAAGGAAATTGCCATCACGTTGGGAAACCTTGCAGACGTATATGATAGTGAGGGTAACGAAGATGAAGCATACAAACTCTGGAAAAAGGCATTTTTGTTGAATGATGGGAGCAGAAAGGACATTATTATATACAACATGCTGTCATACGATTTGGAACATGAACAGAATTTGGAACATGCCTGTGAACGCTTGTATGACATTTTCGCCATAAAAGACAGCATGTCTAATGCTTTGAAAGACCACACCATATTGGAACTGCAACATGACTATGACGAAGAAACGCAAAATCAGCTCCATGAAAATAGAATCATGAAATGGATGATTGCTACACTTATCATGCTTGTCCTATTGCTCTTGCTGATAAGTTACATAAAATACAAACAATATCAAACAAAACTGACAATCGCCAAGCACCAAATGCTCATAAGCCAATACACCAACCAAATAAGCCTATTGAAGACATCTGGTGAGAATGCTGAAAAGCAGATAAAAGAACTGAACAACCAAATAGAAGACAACATAAAGAGAAACAATGCACTCGAAGAAACATGCACTGATGCCGAATTACAAATAAGAGTTTACAAAGACAAAATTTCGGACATTGTCGAGAAAGCCTCTCCTATTCTGAACAGGGGAAAAATCCTATATGAAAGCATTGTACAAGGTCAAACCTCTGTTAGATGGAACAAATATGACTTTAAATGTTTTGTGGAGTATTACAAGGCTATTAACCTGATGGAATACGAGTCAATGGAGAAGGTATATGGGCGCCTAACAACACGCAACGCCTTCTTTTTGATATTAAGCGAAATGGGCAAAGGCAACAAGGAAATTAGCAACATAATGGGCATTTCACCAGAATCTATACGTTCAATAAGATTCAGATTGAACAAAAAGAAATAATCTATTTTCATTTCTTTCTTAACGGAGAGTGCCATGCAAGCATGTTTGTGAATGGCATAGCGTGAGCAATTAATGCAAAAATCTGCATCCAAATAAATCATAAAATACTCTCAGCTATTTTTGATCACCTACTTAAAAAAATTAACAAGCTATTGACTTACAAAACGAAAATAATCACTATTTTTGCAGTTGGAACATGAAAACATGAAAAAACTTATTGTCATACTATCTGTCATCATCGGAGTCTTGCAGCCAGTCTTGGGTCAGGAAGACCGTCCTCACAAGAAAGTCGCACTTGTGCTTAGTGGTGGCGGAGCCAAAGGTGTGGCACATATCGGCGTGTTGAAGGTGCTTGAGAAAGCCGGCATTCCCATCGACATCATCACGGGCACCAGTATGGGCAGCATCGTGGGCGGATTGTACGCCTGTGGAAATGACGCCATGCGACTCGACTCCATAGTGCGGGCACAAGACTGGACTACAGTGCTCTCGGACAAGGACGACCTGAGATACCAAAGTCTGAAAGAGCGAGAGCATCACAACACATACGCCATATCTACCAGCTTGAAGTTGAAAAAGAAGAAAAACACCATTGGTGGCGGCATAATCATCGGAAAGAACATCGGCAAGCTCCTGCGCACCTTCACCTATCCTTACAAAGATTCCATAGATTTCAACACCCTCCCCATCCGATTCGCTTGCGTCGCTACAGATGTTGTCGATAACAGCGAAATAGTTTTCCATAGCGGCATCCTCAGCGAAGCCATGAGAGCCAGCATGTCGATTCCAGGAGCATTCGCGCCTGTGAGGAAAGGCAATCAGGTGCTTGTGGATGGCGGACTGCGCAACAACTATCCTGCCGACATAGCCAAGGAGATGGGTGCCGACTACATCATCGGAGTGTCGGTGGCGAGCAAACAGAGGACAGCCGAAAAATTAAAATCTACTGGAGACATCCTCTTGCAAATCGTTGATTTCAACTGCAAGAACAAGTTTGAGGAAAACATGGCCATCACCGACATCCCCATAATAGTCAACGTGGAAGGTTACAGCACTGCCTCCTTCTCTCATTCTGCCATCGACACGCTTATCCAACGAGGTGAGGAAGCCGCCATGGCACACTGGGACGAGATAATGGCTCTCAAGGAAAAACTTTATCCAAGACAAGCAAGACAAAAAATCCTATCCATCCAAGAACCTTTGTCCGACAATCCTTCTTGCAGAATCGGAGAGTTGAAATTTGCA
Organism: uncultured Prevotellaceae bacterium; assembly: GCA_900315745.1. Classification (GTDB taxonomy): domain Bacteria; phylum Bacteroidota; class Bacteroidia; order Bacteroidales; family Bacteroidaceae; genus Prevotella. Next base: position 11,659 of record ONAG01000090.1, on the reverse strand, counting down.
AACATGACCTCCAGCGACGAGTATTTCCTTCGGACGAAATTCAGATTGAAAGAAGGCGACAGCATAGATGCCGAACGCGCCAACCTCATCACCACCTCCATACGCCTGGACTTGTTCTACCAAAGCGCGGACTTCCAAATGGAAGAAAATGCCATTGACATGCCCGATGGAACCAAAGCTGCGAGAATCATCTTTATCGCAGGGGAGAAGAAACCAAACAAGATGAATGTTGGCATCCGCTTCGACAACGAGGAGATGGTGGCTCTGCAAACCAACATCGCTTTCCCGATACGCAAACGGCTGCCCATGCAGTATGACCTAACATTCCGAGTGGGAAAACGCATCATTGCTGAAGGAGAGTGGGAACTTCACCCCACCAATTTCCTGCATCCCTCTCTTACTTTAGCTTACCAACACAATGACATCAACCTATACGAATATGGCAACAAGAGCTACAACCTGACCTACAACCGCCTTAACGCCACGTTAGCTCCCCTGACATTCATAGTTCGTAACTTCCATATCAGCATGGGTGCCGCCATCGACTATTATTTCAATTACAACCTATTGCTTGACAAAGCACAAACATACCAATTCGAAATGCCCAAACATGAGCATTTCATCAGCTATTTTGCAAAAGTAGATTACAACAGCGAAAACAACTGGTATTTCCCCACACGAGGCAGCAAGTTCAGTGCAAAATATGGCTATCACACCGACAATTTCGTGAAGTTGAACGACAAAATCGGAATGCGCGAACTGTATGCTATGTGGCGCACGAATTTCCCCATCGGCAATAGGCTAACCTTGCAGCCCATGTTCTATGGCAGACTGCTCCATTGTGATGACTCACCCGTCATATTAAGCAATATCATGGGTGGGGAATGGTTCGGCCATTATATCGAACAGCAACTGCCCTTCGCCGGAGTGGGGCACATAGAACTTCAGTGGGACAAGTTCCTCGCCGCTCAGATGCAGGCGCAATACTCAGTGACCAACAGCAGCATCATACTGTTGAGGTTTGCTGCAGCACAAGACGGAGACGAATACAAAGAGGTCTTCAAAAGCAAGACGATGCTTGGCTCCACGCTGAGTTATTACTATGATGCCCCATCAGGCCCCATTGGCCTGTCCTTGGGATACAGCAATGTAACAAATAAATTATATTTCTACTTTAATCTTGGATTTGTCTTTTAAACACTGACGTTTTTAAAGAAAAATGTGTAATATTGCATCCGCTAAGAAAAGCAGAAAACTCTAAGAGAACTATTAACTATGTTTGAACATATTGCAGACTTCACCGCATGGCCGATACTTACCGGCATTCTGATAGGCTATGTAGCCAACCGCCTGATGAGTGGCGAGGGTAAAGGATGCTGCATGAACCTCTTTATAGGTGTATTGGGCAGCTACGTCGGAACTTTCATCAGCCATCTGCTGGATATCAGTCTGTTCGGCAAGGGCTATATCACCCACTTCGTCTTCTGCGTAATGGGATCCATCGTGGTCTTATGGATTTGGAAGAAACTATTCGGTTGAATTCAATTATAATCATTACTTAACCCTTTTTTATGAACAACTTACCAAAAATCAAGATTGGAATCGTCGCCGTAAGCCGCGACTGTTTTCCAGAGTCACTGGCAGTAAACCGCCGCAAGGCAGTTATCGCCAAATATGTAGAGAAATATGACGCAGCCGACATCTACGAGTGCCCCATCTGTATCGTGGAAAGCGAGATTCACGCTCAGCAAGCTCTTGAGGATGTGAAGAAGGCAGGGTGCAACGCTCTCTGTGTCTATTTGGGCAATTTTGGTCCTGAGATCTCAGAAACCATGATAGCCGACTGGTTCCAAGGCCCCACAATGTTCTGTGCCGCCGCCGAAGAGACACAAGAGGACTTGATCGATGGTCGTGGCGATGCCTATTGCGGCATGCTTAACGCCAGCCAGGCACTCTCTCTCCGCAAGACACGCGCCTATATCCCCGAAGAGCCTGTTGGTGATGCCGGCGAGTGCGCTGACATGATTCATGAGTTCGTACCCATCGCACGCGCCATCGTCGGCCTGCAGAACCTCAAGATCATCAGCTTCGGTCCACGCCCAAACAACTTCCTCGCTTGCAACGCTCCTATCCGTGCCCTGTATGACCTCGATGTGGAAATAGAGGAGAACTCTGAGCTCGACTTGCTTGAGGCATTCCAAAAGCATGCTAACGACCCACGCATCGACGAGGTGGTGAAAGACATGGTTGCCGAACTTGGTACCGGCAACAGGATCCCATCAGTGCTTCCGAAACTTGCACAGTATGAACTCACACTGACCGACTGGATAGAGGCTCACAAAGGCTCAAGACAGTTCGTGGCAATGGCAAACAAGTGCTGGCCTGCATTCCAGACCATGTTCGGCTTCGTTCCTTGCTACGTGAACAGCCGTCTGACTGGCAGGGGCATCCCCGTAGCTTGTGAGGTTGATATCTATGGCGCCTTGTCAGAGTACATCGGCACTTGCATCACCCAGGATGCCGTCACCTTGCTTGACATCAACAACTCCGTACCCAAAGACATGTACGAGGAGAGCATCAAGGGCAAGAAGTTCGAGTGCGACAGCTATACCGACAAGGAGATTTTCATGGGCTTCCACTGCGGCAACACCGCTTCTTCCAAGGTATGCAACTGCCAAATGTGCTTCCAGCGCATCATGGCACGTGCCCTGCCTGTAGAGGTGACCAACGGCACACTGGAAGGCGACCTGAAGCCAGGAAAGGCAACTGTCTATCGCCTACAATCCACTGCCGACACCAAACTGCGTGCATATATTGCACAGGGTGAGATCCTGCCGGTAGCCACACGCTCATTTGGCTCAATAGGAACCTTCGGCATCAAGAACATGAGTCGTTTCTATCGTCACGTACTCATCGAGAAGCACTATCCTCACCATGCAGCAGTGATGTTCGAGCACGCAGGCAAGTATCTATGGGAGGTGCTGAAATACATGGGTATCCCTGTCGAGGAGATTGACTACAACTTCCCCAAGGGCAACTACTACCCCACTGAGAACCCATTTGCTTGATAACACCTGCCAAGAACTGGCAGCATATTATTACCATAGAACAGAGCCTTTATCCAGTAATTGCCGGATAAAGGCTCTGAATATTTTGTGATTTTCTGATTGGATATGATGTTTTTTGCAAATAAATCATTGAAATAATTACAATTAATCAAGAAAAGTGTATCTTTGCAACGAAAAGTCGCCCCGAAAAGTGTGGCTTTGCAACAAAAAGTCGCCCCGAAAAGTGTGGCTTTGCAGCAAAAAGTCGCCCCGAAAAGTGTAATTTCAATATGTAAGTACTTATGTTTAAGCGAAAAATGGAAAGCATTCTTCTTCAATGGAAATTGAAAGAAGGTCACAAGCCTTTAGTCATCAAAGGCTGTCGCCAATGTGGCAAAACCAGTTCTGTGGTTAGTTTTGTCAAAGAAAACTACGAACATATGGTATATCTGGATTTTCATGAACATAAAGAATACAAGAGTTTTTTTGCAGGAGCCCTGGATGTTGAGACATTGACGCTAAACATGTCCATAGGCATCAAGAATGCGCGGTTTGTACCAGGCAAGACGTGCATTGTCTTTGATGAAATACAGGATTGCCCCAATGCCCGTTCTTCATTGAAGTTCTTCAAATTGGATGGCCGTTATGATGTCATATGTACCGGTTCGTTGTTGGGTGTCAATGGTTATAAGACCAAAGAAGAGGAAGAAGATGAACGGAACGCTTCCATTCCTGTGGGTTTTGAGGAGATAGTCAACATGTATCCGATGGATTTCGAGGAATGGCTTTGGGCCAATGACATACAGCCCCAACATTTCGAATATCTCTTCAAGTGTTATGAAAAAGAGGTACCAGTCAACGAGGCTATCCACCAGCGGTTGCGACAGTTGCTACTACGATACGTTGTTGTTGGAGGGATGCCTGAAGCAGTCGATACTTTTTTCAGAACCAACAACATGAATGATGTTCAGCAAGTACAGCGTGGCATTATCGACACTTACAAATCTGATATGCTGAAATATGCACGTCAAGAGGACAAGTCACGCATCCGTGAATGCTTCGATTCCATACCTAAACAGTTGGCAAAGGACAACAAGAAATTCCAATACGCCGTCATTCGCAAGGGAGCTCGGTCAAGTGAATATCGCGGCAGTTTGCAGTGGATTGAGGATGCAGGCATTGTACAGCGTTGTTACAACACGTATATTACAGAACTGCCACTAAGTGGAAATGCCATAGCCGACAGTTTCAAGGTGTATATGACAGATATAGGCCTACTTGTCAGCATGCTCGATGATGGTACTGCTTGGGATATCATGCAGGGCAATATGCTTGGTTATAAAGGAGCCATTTTCGAAAATCTTGCTGCAGACATCTTAACAAAAATGGGGCGTAAACTCTACTACTTCCAAAAGGAAGGTGGTTTGGAGCTGGATTTTCTCATTCGATACAAAGGAGAGTGTGTGCCCTTGGAGTGTAAGGCCAGAACAGGCAATACAAAATCGTTGCAGACTGTATTGAAACACCCTGAGCACTATCATGTGTACCATGCTCTGAAGGTTGGCGATTACAATGTGGGGCGCAATGGTCCACTTCTCACCTTGCCTTTCTATATGGCATTTATGCTGACAGAAATATAAGCCTATACCAACCATAACTTATTTTGCTGTGCGCGACGTGTTTTTTCAATTATATAAGTTCTTAAAAGCACGGAAAATAAATTGGCGGTGCCATCCCAACAATGGGGCGACACCGCCAAATTGCAATCTACCGCTTCAGTAAAGAAGGCAGCACTCCCCCACCCCCTTCACATTGGAAGGGAGCGAAGGGAGGATGTCTTATCGAATGATGACCTTCTTGCCACCCACCACATAGACGCCTTTCAGACCGTCGAACGACTTCGCCTGACTGCGCACCAACTTGCCGTCGAGGGTGAAGATGTCAACAGGCTGACCGTCTGCCATGATTTGCTGGATGCCCGAAGCAACCATGATGGAGACAGATACAGGCTTCGACTCCTGTCCGTTGACATAGACCGCGGTCACTGCGAAGGTGTGCTCACCCTCGTCCACCTTGTCTGCTGCGATGGTGTAGGTCGTCACGCCATTCTCCACTGTAGCCACCAACTGCTTATCGTAGTAAACATTGTACTTGCTCACAGTACCGACATAATTGAAGGAGACATCGTCAACCATCACGCCAAACACGTCATTTGACGTATGACGGATGGCGAAATACTTCGAGCCCTCGGGGAGCATGACATAGAATGGTGTCCAATCCTCTGCATCTGTGGAGAAGCCCTCCACCAGTTCGAAACTCTCCGGCTTGTTGTCGGTCTTTGACGCTAACACCTCGAACGTCTCCTCACCATAGCGCTTGGTGATGGCTCGCAGATAGAAACTGATTTCCTGCTCCGTGCCCGGCAATTCAGGCGAGATGAGCCAGTGGTCGGCAGCACGGGCGTCACCGTCAGGCACCGGACACATCGACAGCATGACCTGCGTGCCACTATGTCCAGCCTCGCCGGCGAATCCTGCCTTTGCCATGTCGAAAGCCATCCATGCCGATGGAGCATACTGGTTGTCGTAGCTGATACTTTCATCCTGCCAGCTATATACCTCGCTGCCATTTCCATCGTAGAGCGTCCATTCCCCGATGCTGCCACCATGCTCCGTGGCGGTGATGCCGCCAATGCTGAAGGTTGGGAAGTTGTCAGTGTTGTCGAACGTCTCCACATGGTCATTAGCCTCTGCTACAGGCGCATCCCAGTTCAATTCCACGCCAGTGGCTCCCTTGTCCTCTGCCGTGAGATTCACTGGAGCAGGTGCGTTGCTGTCAACGATGGTTATTATTGTCTCTGCTGTATTGTCAACAGGTTTCTCGTCATCGGCATAATCTATCACGACCTTGATGGTGCGGTCGCCAGCCTCATCAAAGATTGAGGTTTCCAATGTGGCATTGAACTCCTTAGTGGCAAACGGAGCGAGAGCAGAGCCTACGGTCTCCTGCATCAGCACCTCGTCACCCGCTGTGACAATGACGGTGTAGTCCTTGGCATCATTCTCACCCCAGTTAGTGACGGTGACGGTGATGTCTGCCTTCTTGCCAGTGTTCACTTTGGCAGGAGCCGACATCTCTACAGTGAGGTTGTGTGCCAGCAAATCGACGATACGGATGTTGTCAACCACGAGGGCATCGCCTATCACCTCTATATCTCCCCAATCATCCAAGACGGTGGGATTGTTGATGGTGGCGGTGATGCCCGCCTGTGCGAAATTGCCGTTCTTCAGGTCGTTGAGCGGCACCTTAACAGTCTTGTAGTTATCACCAAGCTGCGAAACAGTAGCCAAGTTCACATCTAATGCACCATCTACGCCGCCGACCACGTTCAAGCTGCCCACTCCAAACCCTGAAGCATCGAAGAACAGCGTGGGGTTGGTGGCGTCCTTGATGTTGAGTTTGCCGGTGTTCAGGTATATGTCACCAGCCTCGGTGGCAGCCATGGCGATTGCCATGCCGTCGCCATCACTCGACTGCGTGTAGTTCAGCCCAAGACTATTGCTCTCCCAGAAGTAGTGCAGGTTGCCACCTTCGAATCCCTCCACCAAGGGCAGGTCGTATGGTTCGCCCACCAGCAACCTTGCCAATGACTCATCATGCATATACGACTCACCGTTATCGTTACGGGCAGTCACATACCATGTCTGATAAGCCTGTTCACCGTCACTGGTGGCAAAGTCCAACACATAGGAGTCGGCATCCTTCACCGTAGCCATCACATCATCGGGAATGGAAGTACCGGGATAGCAAGAATAGATGAGATACTCCACCTCGGCGGGGTTCACATAGCCACCGTTGCTGCCTGTCTCTGTCACCTTGTCCCAGGTGAGCAGCACAGAAGTCTGCTGGTCAGTGGCTTTGACATTCTTCACGTGGTCGGGAATATCGTAGCCGAGATAGACCTTCACCTTCACACTCCTAAGACCAATGCCGTCGGCATTATATGGAACAGCCTGATAAGTATAATAGCCCGACTCTTCAATATCATTGTCGGCATAGTTGAGCGTTGCGCCAGGAGCCACATCCTCGAACACATTGATGAGGTCGCTTTCACGGAAGAGCTCTATCTTGGTGAGGTTGGCGGTGAGCGCGTTGCCATCAATAGAAGTGGTTGGAGCCTTGACCACGATGTCTGCCATCATGGAGCCCTGTGCTCCCGGGGTCACAACCAGTTCGGGAGCTGCAGGAGCCGTTTGTTCCGGAGCAAAGTCAATGGTGACCTTGTTTATCCACAGCTCATACATGTCGGGGTCTGAAATACAATGGACAGCCACAAAATATGGTCCTGTCTCCTCTGCGGTGAAGACAACGTCGAAGTCCTTCTCGTCCTCATCTGTCACCACGCAGTCCTCCAACAGCTTCACGTTGAGACCCTCCACGGTGGCATCTCTTCCCACGAGCACCTCGAAGCGCTCGGGATAGCCAGCCGAACCGGCATTCACGATGATGCTGTAACGCTTGCCGGCATCGAAATGCAAGGCAGGCGAAACGAGGTAGTCGTCGGCAGCCATGTCGGAGTTATACTCATAGACGGCGCGTGTACCGCCATCCCACTCCCAGCGGCGACCGTCATCATTGGCGTCAATCTGTGTGAACTGTCCACCCACGGCATCCTGTGTGAAGTCGGCGATGTATGGGATTTCGAACACATAGAACAACTTCACGCTCACCACGGCGCTCTTGTCACCCTGTCCGTCGGCATTGTATGCCACCACCTGGTAACGATAGGTTGTGCCCTCCAGACTTGGGTCGTCATCTACATAAGTCAATGCCGTGCCGGGAGCCACATCCTCGAAGGTCGTGATCACCTCACCGTCGCGCAGCAGTTCTATCTTCGTCATGTTGTCCGTCATGTCCTCTCCACCGATGTTCTTCGTCGGGGCAGTGAACGTGATGGTGGCAATGGGCTTTTCTGCATCAGCGGTCACCGTAAGGTCGCTCACGGCAGCCGGGGCGGTCAAGATAGTCTCTTCCACTAACAGATTATCTACCCTGATAGATGCTTGGTCTGCGTCGCTGATGGCATGGATGCCGAAGTGGTAGTAACCCGTCTCTGCCACGGTGACAAACTTGTTCACCAATGTCAGGGGCACATCCGTATCCAGTGTGGTAGGCTCTATCACCGTGGTGGTCATGGCATCTGCCGTAGCTTCCGTGCCCATCTTCACCTCCAAACGCTCAAGATAGACATCCGTCGAGCCGTGGGCGTCGATGGAGAAGCTGTAGGTCTTGCCGGCCTCCAGGCGGATGGCGGGCGAGATGAGCCAGTCGTCGCCATTGTTGTCACTATTATACTTGTATGAAGCCTCGCCATAGTAAGGGTGCCAGGTGCTGCCGTCATTGTTGGCATCTATGATGGTCAGCCAGTCCCAGTCGTCCACGCCTTCGAAGCCGTTGGTGTAGGGCAACACCTCAATGGGAGCGAACGGGTCGTCCTTCGACAAGGCGATGTCATTGAACCACACCTCCGCATTCACATCCTCGGGGTCGGCATTGGCAAGCAAAGTCCTTGTGGATGTCATCGTCTGTGTGTCGCTGTCGTAGAGCATACGGAAATCAGCTAAGTCTCCTCCTTCATAGCCCACGGCATACACCGTGGCATCACCGTTGGAGCCTTGTGTCTGCAACCCCTCGAAGGAGACATCCATTCCGTCAACCCATCCCTTCATCCAGGCATCGGGATAGTCGGGGAAGAGTCCTTTCAGATAAACATGGTTATCCTGGAAGCCTATTGCCACATTGCCCTTGTAGAGGTGCTGGTCATCCCCATCCTTCACGTGTCCCTTGACATACCATGTCTCGGTCTGGATATCAGATGGTGGCGTCACCGTGACAGCCTCCAAAGGCTCGTATCCGCCCACATAGGTCCACACTGTCTCATAGTCGCCCTGCCAGGCGAAAGAATAGTAGTCATCCCAAAACAGTCCGATGAATATGGTCTCCGAGGACTTCTCTAAAGAGATGGTGCCGGCAGCGTCGTCAACAGTGAAGGTGAACTTGTCGTCGTTGTAGCCATCATAATTGCTGATGCCACCAAACTCGTCGAGGACACCCCATTGCAGGCTGAGGGTGATTTCAGAAACGACGTCGTATTCAACGGGCTGCTTGGCGGGCACGCTGATGATGTTCCCCTCACGCATTCCCTTCACCCATGTTCCTGTGGGGTAGTTGGAGAGGAGGTTGCGGATATACACAGTGCCATCGTCACAGGTCACTATGTGCACCTGTCCGCTTTGCTCCAACGAAACAAATTCGCCGTCGTTTTTGTAGTACATGCCGCTACGGGCATACACCTTGCGCTCTCCCTCGGCGGGCTTGACGATGATGCCATGCTCATCCACCACCTCGCCGTCGGCATTGAAGGCCTTCATCGGACTTCTCATGCTTCCAAACGACGGACTATTCACCTTGCGGCCATCCTTTGGCTGAAGAGGTGCCTTGGTGGTGGATTTCCCGTCGGTGGATTTCGTAGCAGGAGCCAGTGCGTCACGGAAGGGTATTCCGGGCTTGCGCACTTTCTCTATCGACTTCACCGGAGTAACAGAGTTGGCTGTCGATTCGCCTCCCTTGAAAGTGAACACTTTCACCTTTGGCGCAGCCTTCTTCGTAGAGAAGTCCTGCCCCTGGGCTTGCAGTGTAAGACCGCAGATGGTCATGATGGCGGTCAGCATCCAGAGTTTCTTGCTTTTCATCTCTTTCTATTTATTTACATTGCTTCTATGTCTAAACCATTGACTTTCACTTGCATTAAGCGCTCTCTATGAGTCTTTGCCTGATAGTTATTAGGAAATTTCCATGCGTACGCATGTAAAAACAGATTACAAAAATAAGAAAAAAGCTTTAATCCTTTGAACAAAAAGACAAATTGTTATGAAAAAAGGGCAAATTGTAAAGCGAATGGAGACAATCTGCCTACAAAAAACTGCACCAATAGATGCCACTCCTTTACTCCCTGACTACTTGGAATTTAATTTTGTGGCAATAAAAAAACCCACCCGACAGGGGTGGGCTGATACCATGCTACCTATGTGTTTATGTCATCCGTCCTCATTTCACTGCTGCCTTGATGATGCGTGCCGAAGTCTTGTTTGCATCGTAAGTCACAGTCATCATTTTGGTGCGGGTGTTCAACTTGACTTCCTTCACGCCACGGATGGACTCCACCTTAGCCACTGCGCTCCTCACCTTGGAAGCCTTGTTGCTGACCTTGAAGGAGACGACCTCGATGACTGCGGCATGGCGGAAATTGTTCTTGAACGTCTTCTTGTCAACTTTCTTGTCGTGGTTGCGGTCATTCATCCGCATCTCTTTCTTGTCGGGACGTGCGTTCTTATCTACTTTGTTCACTGCAAATACTGGTGCAGTTGTGATTGCCATTATCATCATGGCTACCATCACTTTATACATTGTCTTCATAATTGTTTCCTTTCTTTATTAATTAGATGTTGTACTTATGTTTCAGAAACTAATATTGTTCTGTTTTCTGCTGCAAATGTAAGCACATTTCAACGACCTGCAAAGGGAAGATTCCTAATAATGGCAGGGTTTATCCCTCTTTTGCAGTGGGGATTTCCCCCAAGCGGTGGCCATCAAATGGAATTGTATGAGCATGACAATCGCAAATGTTACGAGTTCTATTGAGCAGCACAGACAGCAGTGCCTAAAAGCCCTCACTCTATACACCTACACATACGGTGAAGAGATTATATGGAAACCCAACTTAATGCCATCAACCCCACAGATGAGTTTATCCAACAGGCAGAAATACAACGGGGAGGCGTTACTCTGCATCTTCCCTTCTGAACATTCCGTACTGGCATATTTTGTCCAAAAAAATGGTCGGCAGCCTTAGCAGAGAGCCCTTGACGTTTTAACCCTAATCAGTCATTAGAATTAATGTCACGTATCAAATTCCCGTCCCCTCTGATTCATGGAATAGAGACATTTAGACACATAATTAAAAAAATTTGTGGTGGGCATATAGTTTTATGTGAAAGATTGCAAAAATCTCCACAACATGAAGAATTTGTATTATGTTGAGATTATTTTTTATTACTTTTGTAATCGGATTAGCCTTCTCTAATGCAGAAAAGCAAAATGCGCTTTTTTCGGTTATATCACAAAAATAATCGGGCATGTCCCACGATTTGAAACAACTTACATATAATTTTGCCATCGAAACTAATTCAAATAGACCTATTATACATTAATTTAATCCCAATAACATGAAACAGTTTACAAATTTATATCAAGTATCAAAGACTTTGCGCTTCGAATTGATTCCTGATAAACGGACCAAAGAATACCTTGAACAATCTGAATTGATAAAAAATGATGAGCATCGTGCTGAGAGTTATAAACTTGTCAAAAAAATCATCGACCGTTACCACAAAGAATTCATAGAAGACGTCTTGTCTAAAACCAAACTACAATATGCTAATGAAGGCATGAACAATTCACTGGAAGAATTATATGTTCTCTATATAAATCCATCTAGAACTGAAAATGACAAAAAGAGACTGGAAAAAGTACAAGAACTTTTGAGGAAACAA
>ONAG01000011.1 GCA_900315745.1 uncultured Prevotellaceae bacterium | reverse complement strand
TTAAATGGTAAAGTTCTGATTTTCAGTATCTTAAAACCTGTCTTTTAATACTTGTTTCTTTTCGTTTCAATTCCGCTGCAGTCGCGGCAATATTATTTGTATTTTTCGATGTGATGTTTCGTAAATTTCCCGACTTCTGCAATAAAATCCTCAAAAACCTTTAAAATAATCGCGGAAAAACAGGTAAAAACAAAGAATAATTTTCCCGATTTTCAATGCTCAATGGTCATTGGTCAATGAGAACAGCGCCGTGCGCGCTAATGCTGTTTTGAAAACGAACTTTTTTGCGGGTTTCTGAGGTTTTTCTTGCAAGCCTCACGCTTTTTTGTATCTTTGCACTTGAAAAATACCGTGTGATGCGGCGATGAATGTGAAGTGTGAAATGATGAGTGATAAGTGATTTCTTTATTCCTCCAGCGAGAAGAGGAAGCGTTCTTCGTGGTATGTCCAGGTGGCGATTCCGAAGCGGATGAAACGGGCCAGCAGACGGATGACCTTGTGGCGGGGCAGGCGCGCATGCCTTACCGTTTGGTTGAGTGTCACGGAGGGATGTTCGCGAAGGGTGGCCAGCAGATGGGCCTCGTCGTCGCTGTAGTGCATCAGGGCACCTTGGCGAGACGTCTCCTGTCGCCAGATGTCGAGGTGTACGGGCGATGCCAAGATGTTCTCGTCGTGGATGCGGATATAGGCGCGGCGCTTGCCTTCGGCAGTCAGGGCGAAGACGGGCTTCTGGGGCGATGGCGGCACGGTGGCAATCACCACGTTGCGGCCCTCGGCATGCAGGGTGTCGAAGTGGATGGAGGGCTGGGGCTCGCAATACTTGTAGGCGGCGGAGTGCATCATGTAGATTTCCTCTTCGGAGCGGATGCCCGAGATGTGGCCGTCGTCGCGCACGCCGATGAGTAGTCTGCCGCCCTCGGTATTGGCAAAGGCAGACACCGACTTGGCGAGCTTGCAAGCATCAGCGACTTTGTACTTGAAGTCTTGATGCTGATGCTCGCCTTCGCCAATCAGACGAAGGAGGTAATGCCTGTCATCTTTGACTATGTGATGCGGTGGTCTTGCTTGTGTCAAAACGGGGAGGGATGTTTTTTTAATAGATGTATATTCTGTAATCCTTCACGCTGGCAGGTGCGCCTTGTTCAGCCCTGGGTAGGTATTCGATACCAGTGACAGTCTGCACCGAACCGAGGTCGATGACGAGGAGGTGAGGAAGGGAAGAGCCTTTTCCTGTTTGCCAGAAAGTCGATTCCTGCAGGTCGAAGACCTTGTCGCCGGTGTGGTTGCCGTTCTCCTCTTCCGACGTGGCGTATTTTGTTGTCCACGGCTCACGGCTCAGCCGCTTGCCGTTGGCACCTTGCAGGTAGAGTTCGGCTATTGCCACTTGACTCTTGCCGTCTTGTGCCGAGAGGCATTCAATGGCGAGGTAGCGCCCTTTCTTCTGACCATCGAACTTGATGGTCTGCCATCCGTTGCCAGACTTGAAGGCGCCTGTCGCCACCGGTGTTACTGAGTTGAGGTCAGGCTTGTCACCAATGTTGTTGTGCTTGTTGCTCTTCTCCAGTTGCAACTTGTTCAGCTCTGGTTCAGCCTGTCCCCAGACCACTGTCTCTTTAGGACCTACCACATCGAGGACGATGACCTCGTTTTTGCCTTTCTTCAACCAGCAACCAGGCACGTAGAGCGTCTGTTGCGGGCCAATACTCCAGATGCGCCCCATGGCATGGCCGTTGACCCATACCTGCCCTTTGCCCCATGTCTCGAAGTTCAGGAAGGTGTCGCCCACCTTCTTGAGGTTGAAGTAGCCACGGTAGTAGCCGCGCTTTCCCAATGCATACTTACCATCAGTGATGCGGTCGGAAAGAGGTTTCCCAAAGGCGTTAGGATTGGCATCGGAGTCGAAAGAACGGGAAGCTCTATTGTATTCGTCGCTGATAGGATGCATAACCCATCGCTTCAGTTTCCATGTCATTTCGATTTTCTTTATTTCGGCACTGATAACCACATCGCCTACAATACCCTTGAAGTCCTTTATGGCTCGACCGAAGTTGATGCGTCCCATTCCTTCTACGAGAATGTTCAGTTGCTGACCTTCCTTTACAGGGGGTAGCGTGATTGTTTTCTCGTTCTTCACGCGGTCTATCTTTCCGATGTATTGGTCGTCTATGAATATCTGTGCGAAATCATGAACTTCCATTGTCAATTCGCTTGGCACAGGTATTTCTGGTAAAGGTCTGCTATAGTAAACCATTCCCCAACCCAAATCCATCTCTTCAAAGGTCTTGGGATTATCGCCTATTTCCATGTGCTGATTGCCAAAAAATGGTGCAAACTCCTTCAGTTCAAACTTTGGCACCGTGATAATTGGCATGGGAGCCTTAGGCACGGCGGGCATCTTCTTCTCGTCGTTGTATTTCTCCATCATCTTGCGCAGTTCCCAGAACTTGGGTGTGGCGAGACCCCATTCGTTGATGGGTGCGTCATAGTCGTATGAGGTGACATCAGGAGCGAACCCGGGGCTGTTGGCACCCGCCCAATGGCCGAAAGAAGTTCCTCCGTGAGTCATGTAGAGTGAGAAGCTGATGCCTTTGGACAGCATCTCGTCCATGCCAGCCACCATGTCCTTGGCAGGACGTGTCTCATGCTGGGCACCCCATTTGTCGAACCATCCGCTCCAGAATTCCGAGCACATCTGCGGGGAGTTGGGGCGCAGTTCACCAAGACGGCGGAATTGTTCGTCGATGTTTGCTCCGGTGCCGAAATTCATGGTCCATGTGAGGTCGTCGAGACCGTTTTTGGTGAAGTTGCTTGACCAGTCGCATTGGAAGAGCGCCATTTCGTCGCCATAGATGTTGCGTAGGCAGTCGCGTATGGCAGAGACGTAAGCCTTGTCCTCTCCATAGCTTCCGTATTCATTTTCCACCTGTATCATGATGATGGGACCACCGTTCTGGATGGTGAGCGGTGCCAGTTGTTCGCCCACCTTCTGTTCGAAGATTTTCACACGCTCCATGAAATAAGGGTCTTGTTCGCGAAGCTTGATGTCCTTCTTCTTGAGCAGCCACCAAGGCAGTCCGCCCATCTCCCATTCAGCGCAGACATATGGACCAGGTCTCACGATGACGTGCATTCCATTTTTCTGTGCCAGTCGGCAGAAAGCAGCTACGTCGTTGTTGCCGGTGAAGTCGAATTCTCCCTCGCGTTGTTCATGGATGTTCCAGAAGACATATAGGCACAAGGTGTTCATGCCCAAAGCCTTGCACATTTTTATGCGATGCTCCCAATAAGGGCGTGGGATGCGAGGGTAATGCACTTCCGCAGCTTTGATGACAAAAGGCTTCCCATCAAGCAGGAAAGTCTTGTTGCCAATAGAGAAGGTTTCTTTTTTTTGTGCCGTCGCTGAGACGGTGAAGGCCATGAGAAGGGTGGCAGTAAGAAATAGTTTCAGGGTTTTCATGGGGGAGGTTTTAGGATAGGAGGTAATAGGAAGTAATAGGAGATTATAGGAGGCTCTAAGAAATCTTAGGAAGTCCTAGGTTATCCTAGGTGGTCTTAGGAGTTTCTATGAGGTCTTAGGAAATATAGGGGGCTTGCATGCTTTTTAGAAAAGCATGCTCCCCTTAGAAGCTGTCGAGCCATGCTTTCAGCTCCATGATCATCTCGATGTGGTACTTGAAGCTCAGGCGGCTGCCCCATCCGTGTCCTCCGTCGGGATAGATATGTAGCGAGGCAGGCACGTCGTGGCGGTATAGTTCCATGTAGTAGTTGGCTCCATTTGAAGGCTCCACCACGTTGTCGTCATCGCTTAGAGCAATCCAAGCCTTCGGTGTCGTTCTTGTGACGAGCATGTCGCTGCTGTAGTTCTTCTCTTTTCTCTTTTGGTTTCCTTTTCCCAAGAAATTGTCGTGTGACCCTTGGTGGCAGTATCCCTGCATCATTGTGATGACAGGATAGAAGAGAATCTGGAAGTTAGGCTTGGCATTTCTCTCGGCTATGTTTGCGACGATGGATGCCAGATGTCCGCCGGCGGACGATCCCATGATGCCGACTTCGTTGGACTTTATGTGCCATTGCATGGCGTTGCGCCTCAAGAGTTTGATGGCCTCCTCTGCATCAGAGATAGGCACTTCGGGGTTGCCGTGAGGCATGCGGTATTTCAGCACCATGGCAGTGATTCCCATATTTTGGAAGAATTTTGCCCACTCATGTCCTTCATGATCCATGGCGAGTCCTTGATATCCTCCGCCTGGGCAAATCACTATGGCACGTCCGGTAGCTTTCTTGTCAGCTGGCAGATAGAGCCACACCTTGGCAGTGTCGTTGGCAACACCATTCCTGTTTGGCGCTCCCTTGGGCCATAGGTTTATTACTTGTATTTTTTGTGCGAATAAATTGGTGGCGATGGCAATCATAACCATCAGCAATACTGTTTTTCTCATTACATTTCCTTTTTTTGCTTGTGCAAAGATACTGCAAGACGAGCGAAGCACAAAATAAATCCGCGATTTATTTTTGATAGAGAGGCGCAGCATGTCATAGATGCTATAGGGAGGATAGATGCTATAGATGGGATAGAAGGGATAGATGAAGAACAAAATGGATTATTAGGCCCATGATACATTTGGCTGAACCGTTTTTTTTACTTAATTTAGCGGCCGAAAATGATGTAAAGAATATGGATTATCAAAACAAGATTATTTAGATGTATATAGATTGCCCATAGATATAAATATATAGATTGAAAAAGATTTTATAATGAAAAACAAACATATCGAAAATATAAAGTCATGGTAAAGAAAAGAACAACAATTATGGCAGCCGCAGTCATAATGGCTATTTGCGTGCATGCGAAAGTGAAGTTGCCACATGTCATTGGCGACAACATGGTTCTTCAGCAAAACACAGAGGCACGACTATGGGGATGGGACACTCCTGGAAAACAAGTGAAGGTGTCGGTGTCGTGGAGTGAAAAGACGTATTCCGTAAAGACAGGCAAGGATGGTCGCTGGATGGTAAGTGTGCAAACACCTATGGCAAGTTATACACCGCTATCCATAACCTTCGATGATGGTGAGACAGTGACAGTGAGAAATGTCCTCTCTGGTGAGGTGTGGGTGTGTGCCGGACAAAGCAACATGGAAATGCCCATGAGGGGATTTGGCAATTGTCCTGTGGAAGGATTTGTGGATGAAGTGGTGAATGCGAGGCAATACAAAGGCATTCACTATGTAAAGATTCCGAGTGTCATGAGCATGAGTCCATTGGAGGATGCCAATTGCGAATGGCAGGAGATAGGTACGAAAACCCTTGCTGAGGTTTCAGCCACAGGTTATTTCTTCGCACAAATGCTCAACAAGACACTCGACATTCCCATTGGGTTGGTGATAGCCAACAAGGGTGGCACGAGAGTGGAAAGTTGGCTAACTCGCGAAAACTTGCAGAAATACACAAAAGAACCGCTTGACACAATGGGTATCGTGAATGGACATGAATGGGACTATCACCGTCAGTTGGTGTGGGGCAACGGCACATTCAACCCGATACTAAAATATACTGTCAAGGGCATAATCTTTTATCAAGGATGTTCGAATGTGGGTGACCCTGGCAATCAGTATTCCGACCGTTTGGCATTGTTGGTAAACCAGTGGAGAACACAATTTGCTCTTGGTGAAATACCATTCTACTTTGTAGAGATAGCACCATATCATTATGACAATGTGAATGGAGACAATGGAGCAAAGCTACGTGAGCAGCAGTATAGGGCATCGACCATCATTCCCAATAGCGGATTGGTGTGTACCAATGACTTGGCATACCCATACGAGACAACACAGATACACCCTGCACAGAAAAAGCCCGTGGGACAGCGACTTGCGTTACTTGCCCTCAACCAGACATACGGAATGCAGGAGGTGTGGTGTAAAAGTCCTTCGTTCAAAGATATGAAGGTGGATGGCAACACTGTGCACATACATCTGAAGGATGATTATGGCAGCATAAGTAGATTTACCGACATTCAGGGGTTTGAAGTTGCTGGAGCCGACAAGGTGTTTCATCCAGCCAAGGCAGAGCATTTCTGGCAACCAGGAGGAGGAGAGTGGGACGAAACAATCATGATAACCTGCCCGGAGGTGGAGCATCCCGTTGCCATACGCTATTGTTTCAAGAATTTCCAGTTGGGCAACCTGAAAAATGCTGCCGGTTTGCCCCTCTTCCCGTTCCGTACCGATAGTTGGTGATAAAATGAAGAATCATCCATTGGAACTTTTCGCACATTGTCCCGTGTGTGGTAGTGCGCTTTTCGTTGAGAATGATGAGAAGAGCAAACGATGCGCCGAGTGCTCGTTTGTGTATTACCTTAATCCAAGTAGTGCTTACGTGGCATTCATCATCGATGGCTTAGGACGTTTGCTTGTAGAGCGTCGTGGGCGTGAGCCGGCTCTTGGCACCTTAGACCTCCCTGGAGGTTTTGCAGATATTGGCGAGACCGCTGAAGAAGGTTTGGCAAGGGAAGTGAAAGAGGAAACGGGCCTTGTCGTTACTTCGGCACAATATCTGTTCAGTGTTCCCAACACATACTTGTATTCTGGTTTTTCCATTCCTACACTCGACATGTTCTTTCTTTGTGAGGTGGCGGATGGTGCAATGCTTCAAGCAGGCGATGATGCCTCTGATTGTTTTTGGATGCCGTTGGACGAAATAAAAGTGGAAGACTTCGGACTGCATTCCATACGCGAAGGATTGAGGCGATACATTAAAATCCTCTTTGACATCAACGGCAAGTAAAACAAAACGGGATTCCTTATTTGTGGAATCCCGTTTTTGCAATATTTTCATACAAATTATTTCACATATTTCTTACCATTGACGATGTATATGCCAGATGGCAGGTCGCTGATGGCATCCCTGACAGAGGTTCCATCGCCCAACGAGCGAATTTTCGTTCCACTGATGGTATATACTCCATCAAACATGTGGTTGGCAGAACGAACAATCATGTTGTTGTTTTCCTTGATGTCGTTGATGCTGGTGGGAGTATCTATGTCGATATAAGAACGGATGTAGAGGATATTGTTGTCTTCCAATGGCTTGGCTCCAGAATTGAAGTAAGCGCGGAAAGGATAAACCTGAGCCTCTTCGTTCATCATATATACGAAATTGTTTCCACGGTTTTCTTCATCGAGCATGTAAACATAGTTTCCTTCGGCAGTTTGTGGTCTGTATGTGCCAACGAAATTGTAGTTGTATGTGTCGGAAACAGATTTGCCACTGACCACATCAGCATTGGTGGCACTGAACACGAGAGGCTTGTCCACCAGACAAGTGTCGGGACCCATGTAGTCGCCTGGCACGGTGATGATGTATGGCACATTTGCCTTCATTGCCGCAGCATCTTTGAAGTAAGTGTCGTATCCCTCTGACGAGTAGAACTCACGCACCCAGAAATTCTTGTCTTTGGTGTCACCTGGCTTATACCAATCTACATACACGTTGTCCACGGTGTTGAAAACCTTGTTCACAGTGAAAGGCAGTGTGATGGTCGTCCAGTTGTTCTGGCTTCTCTTCCCCATGAATCCTTTCTTGAATGTGCGTGTATAACATATGCTGTCGGCTTTGAAATCCATTGGCAGATAGCATGGTATGCTGTCGTGGAGTACAATTAGGTCTGCCTCTCCATTGACAATCTGATTGAGACCTTCAAGTGACTCGTATGGCGCTATGACATAGTAGAAGGTGTTGGGGTTGCTGTTTGGTACTATGTTGGCTGGCGAAGCCATTCCTGGTGCTGTGAAGTCCACAGCCAATGCATCTTCGGGCATGGTGAATGTGCCTGTTTTGGGTGCTTGGGCGTGCATAGCACCCTCGCTATTCCATACCCGTATGCCTGGTTTTGGAGTGAATGTCTTGCTATACAATGTGTTGGGAAGGATGTTGGGGTCATCCGAACTCTTCGACTTCACATTGATGGTCAATCCATAAGCGTGATTCCAAATCATGTCATTGGTTTCCATTTCAAACCACTGCGACTCATTAACAGGGATGTGTGCGAGGAATTTTCTTGTGTCATACCAAGTAGTCTTTCTCAGCAATGGACGCACATAGTCATCGTAGTCCACAGTACCATCGTTGGTGAGTTTGAATCTGAATCGCAGAGTGTTGCCATAAAGGATGCTGTTTTTTTTGTCGTAGGCATCTATGATGACAGTATCGAGTTTGAGGCTGTAAGTCACGCTGCTTGTAACATTCACAGTGTCTGTAAATATGATGTTTGTAAATGTCGTGTCTGTTGTGAGCATCAACACGTGTTTTCCAATTGCCTGTGGGGCATAAAGGAATTTTACATCAGCTGTGGAGTTGGCAGGAATCATCAGCCTTGCAAATTGTACAGGGGTGATGCTGTCTTGGAATAGATAGACGCGTTTTTGCGAAAAGTCCATGGTGTTGTTGGTTACGTTGAGAGTGTATTCTCTTGCAGCACCACGAACCATTTTCAGGCTTTTGTCTCTTGTGAAGGAATTATATACGATAGATTTTACGAGAGTGTATTTGCCTTCTCCATTTGCAACATTAGCAATGCAATATGCATTTGTGGAAGCCACTTTGTCGAAATGCCAGATATTGTCGCCTACCTTGAGTTTGCTGATGGGGTAAACGCGATACTTACCGTCTGCCACTTTGTCGAAGTTGTAATTATTCCATGTCACGGTCTTGTTTTGATCTTTGGCAAAGTCGGTGGAGTCTTCGCAAATCACCTTCACGAGGTTGAACTTGTCGTCATACAAGCCCAAGCCATATTTGAAAGAGGCAGCCTTGCCAAGTTCATTCCTTACTTTAGTGGATATTTTTCCGCTGCTGAGTGACAAGTTTGTCAGTTCCAAACATTCAGATGCTCCTGTGCTTGTGGTCTCTATGCTTTGGTTTTTGGGAGCGATTCTGTAAGCCATGCTCACGTTTTTCATGTAAGTGTAGCTGGAAACGTTTTTGTAAGGGCTGAGGAAGTCGAAGCTATAGTATCCTCTGCAACATCCTTCCCATCCCCAATCCACGTGGTATAGTCCATCTTGGTCGTATCCATCGAAGATGAAAGCGTGTCTTGCACCTCCAACACGTATGTTTGTGGCAAAAACAGCCACGGGACGTTGGTGCAAGAGGTCTTGATATAAGAAGTCTTCCCACTCGCTGAGCTCCTTGCGTTCAAGACTTGTGAATCCACCAACCTTGTAGCCGAAGTCATACAATGTGTAGTAAACACTTGTATCCAAGCTGCTGCTGGCGCCTTCGTTGAAGTCGCATTTGCCATGTTGTCCAATCCATCGCATCAGGTTGGCTATTTCGTTTTTTTGTGCAGTAGTGGCGGCTATTCCATTGTAGTAAGGCAACACACTCGACCAGTCCATCACATGCTCAGGAAGAGCTTCAACATTCAGTCCCGCAGTCTCTGTGGTGTATCCTTCCAAAGCAGGAAGGACGTCAGGATATTGATAATATGCCATGATTTCTCCAATCACCACAGTGGTGCAAGAACAATTGGTATAGGAGCTTCCAATCTTTGGGTTTTTGAGGTAATAAGGGCTACTTTGTCCGTAAGCCACATTGAGGAAAGGTTTCACAGGGTTTCTGGAAACCGACATTGTTTTTTTAGGCTTTTGGGCATTTGGGTCGATAATGCCTTTTTGTATGTCGCTATTAATTTCGATGATAGCATCCTCGTATGCATCAAGAAGCATCTGAAGTCCATCAGGGATGTTTTCAGGGTCAAAGTTGCCTTCGTCGGAATATCCAAGAATGGGTTTCAGGCAATCGTCTCCAGAAACAATGACAAATCCTTTGTTGTTAGTGTTGAAGATATAATAATAGGGATTCTCGGCATTGTTTGCCTTAGAATGAGCTCTTGCCCCTTGGCTTTCCCTCAAGTCTGCATCTATTCCTCTTTCTTGTAGAAAAACCTTGGCTGCGGACAAGGCGGCATTTTTACTAATGGGAGTGGCGAAAACACTTGTCGCAACAAGAGATAACGCCAAGATAGTGATTTTTCTTAACATATTTGGTGCGTTCTAATAATTCTATTTTTATTTTTTAGTGTGTTTTGGAACCCGTGTCCTTGCTGCATCTTATATTGTTCTGAATGACAAGCATTTGACACAAAAGCAACAATGCAGTCAAATAATACGTTTTGATGTCATCAGAAGGCACTTAGACATAGATTTTAATAACTCACTATGGTGAAATCTATTTTTTGACTATTGACACAAATACATTGTCTTAGTGACCAATTTGCTATCACAAAATAGTGATATGTATCGTTTTTACCCCTAAAATATTAAGTAATTAAATCGCCTAAAGGCAATCTTTCCCAAGTATTTGGGTACAAAAGTACAACTTTGTTGGAAAATATACAAATAAATAATGTGGTTTTGGTTTGCTCGGTTTGCAAATTAACATTATTAAACTTGAATTAACCAAGTTTGCATTAGTAAGCTTTATTGTCGGGAATCAGCAAAGCTACAGCTGTTCGGAGTATTATTTTAATGTCAAGCCAAAACGTCCAATTCTCAATATACCAAATATCTTTCTGGATGCGTTCCTCCATTTCCCACAGCTCTTTGGTCTCGCCTCTGCTGCCACTCACTTGCGCCCATCCCGTGATGCCTGGCAGGCTGAAGTGTCTCACCATGTATTTGTCGATAATGTGCCCATACAGTTCTGTATGCGCCAGCATGTGAGGTCTTGGTCCGACGATGCTCATGTCGCCTTTCAGCACATTGAAAAATTGTGGAAACTCGTCGATGTTGGTTTTGCGGATGAAGTTGCCGAAAGGAAATTTTCGTGGGTCGTCTTTTGTAGCTTGTTTCAAGTCTGCTTCTTTGTTCACATGCATCGACCTGAATTTCAGACAGGTGAAAGTGCGGCCATTGAATCCTGTTCTCTTTTGCTTGAAGAAGATAGGTCCCGGACTTTGCCGTTTGATGAAGAATGCTATAATGGGTATGAATGGAAGCATCAAGCAACATACGATAAAGCTCACTACGATGTCGAAAGAACGTTTTATAAACCAGTTGAAAGGATGTGACAGGGGTTCGTGATGGTTGGTGTAAACTGTTGTATCAGCCAATCGTTCAGGTTGAAGGTTTAGCAGGAAGTTGCCCGAGATTCTCGGCACGTAGTAGAAATGGATGATGTTATGGTCGCAAAATCTGATAAGTTTTATTATTTCCTCGTTTTCATCATGCGACAAACTGCAGAACAGTTCGTCTATGGACAAAATATCATTAAAATTTTGAATGGATGATTTGTCGGATATGTCTTGCTCTTTCTTTTGTGAAGAATCAATCAATTCGTTTAATTGTTTGATGTTCCCCAAGTATTTCACTTCCGAGGGGCAGTTCTCTATAGGCGAGTCGGCATAATAGCCTCTCATCTTGTATCCTGTGGAAGAGTCGGAGATGAGATTTCGGTAGAGCATGAGTATTGCAGGGTCGTTGCCTACGAACATTACGCTACGTGTGTTGCGGCCTGCTTGTCTGAACCATTTGATGAATAGTTTCTCAATTATGCGGCTGATAAAGATTATTACAAGTTCGGTGAATCCGAAGATAACCATGAACTTGAACATGCCGCCTGTATTTCCACCAATGAGCCTCAGGCATACAAACATGAAGGTATTCTGCAGCAGACATAATTTCAGTACGCTCATAAACACCTCGTCTATATTGGTTCGCCGGCGATGTATTATTGAGCTAAAAGTGATTTGTCCGATAATCATGGAGATATTCGCCATGATGAATGTTATTCGTGGTTCTTGCTTGAAAAATGGTGGGTAAATGGGGTATATTCCTGCAAGAAAACGGGAGGACAAATAGAGCAACAAGTTAAGAATGATAAAATCTGCCACTATCACGGCAACCCTTATCATTCCATTACCCATTGAATATCTCTTAGCTGGCATTGCAGAATAATTGAGAATACTTTTTGCAAAGGTAACCCTTTTTTTCGGTTAATGTATTTTTTCTTTGGTTTTTATGATTCTTTATCGCATATTTGCAAACATGGAGCACTGTTGCTTGGAATTTTCCAAATATGCGCGTACTATCTGAGAAGTTTTGTCACTATCTCACCATACTTAAGTCTTGACATGACATATACAAATATCAAATATTGCAACATGCATACAGGATACAGATATCTGTATTGGACATCAACGGAAAACAATAGTACAATGCCAGTTTCAAATAACGAAAAAACAATTAGGCCAAACAAGAACAATCTTTCTTTTTTATTTCTGTATGATACCCATTTTTTCCAGTCGAAAAACAAGAATATTAAGGAAAGGAAATAAAAAAACTGTAAAGATCCCAATAACAACGGAAAAACATATGACAATGCTACTTGAATAGTTTTTGGATTCCTCGTTGAATAAGGATGCCAATTATCAGCATCTACTGTATAGCACATGCACTGTCGAAACCAGAAATATCTTATACTATACTGTGCCCTAAATTTCAGCCATGAAAGAAAATTTTTAGAATAAAATGTTTTTATATCCGATTTGGGCAAACTCAAATTTTGATAATAACCAACATTTGTATAAGGGCATACAAAAGTCTTCAACACGATGTCACCGTTCCAGATAGAATCTTCACAGGTCTTCATAATTCTGTTGAAGCATGCTTTACCATCAGCATATTCTTCTTTGAAAATATGATTTGGGATTTGCATTTGCCCCGTCAAATAAGTGACAGCAGACATGTCAAAAAGACATGTAAAACCCATCGTGTCAATATATTCATAATTGGGGATTTTACTTGTCACTGTCTTCTCAGTGAAAAAAATGCCGATAAAAACGGTCAATCCTATAACGATTGAATATAAAGCCGCAAGCCATTTCTTTCTGTTTTGAAGAAAAACGATATATAGTATCATGATAACGAGAGGCACAACCATAATGAACGACTCTCGTCTTATAAACAAACATTGAATAATCGTCAGAATGGACAAGACCGCCCATATCCAATGCTTCTTGTTGGAATAGATAGCGAAGAACGAAATGCCCAAAATCATCATTACAAACATCAAAGCATTGTTTGTAATATTCAAGACGAACAACAATGTTCCTGGAAACCATGCGAAAAGAAAGTACCACCAAAGGGAGTGCTTTTCCACATTAAACAAGTTTATATATAAAATAGTAATGCCAATCCAATATAACAGCAATATATATGAACCCATAATGTGGACAACACCAGTAAGTCTATAAAGACCTTCCCAAATGAGTGGGAAATACCACCCCAACCAATTATTCAATAATGCATGACCTTTAAGAATATCTTTAATGACAAGTGCAGAATCCCACATTATTCCGTATGGGTAAAGCAAAACACCTGTTATGAAAAAACCAATTATTCCAAATATGATGATTTTAGTTTTCTTGCTAAATTTCATATCTCAATTTTAATTTTGTCAAATTGTTAGATATTCAAAATCATGATATTGTATGTGATTTTGTGCACGTTGCAAAAAGTGGGGTGTACGAATTTGAGAAATTTATTTTTTTAAGGAATTAAGATTCTTGTTGATTTGTTTGAAATCGCCCAATGCTTTCAATCCTATTTTAAAGATTCTCTTCATGTTAATGGAGTTGACACCCCCTTGCCTCGGTTTGAACGTAATGGTGTACCAACCAATTTTATATTTCCATTTTACAGCAATGGCGGAGATGGCAATGTTGCATAGAAAATAATCTTGAGGTATAACATCCATAATTGGTTTCAACTTATCAGAGCTCATCAGACGAAATGGAGTATTGGCATCTATAACCCATTCATGGAACATCAACCAGACAATTAAACGTAAAGTCTTGGTCACAAAAACGCGACTGCTTCCATCTTGCCTTCCTTTTCTATAACCTATTTGGAAATCATACTTCTCACGATTTTCCCACATTTGCCAAAACTCATCTGGATTGGTCTGTCCGTCACTATCCGTTTGAAAGACATAATCTGCTCCATTTTCAATGGCATATCTATACAAAAACAAAACAGTGGCTCCATGGCCAGAATTAGATTTGTCAAGTGGAACAAAATAAGGATATTTATTGGTCATTTGCTGCATGATGGCAAAGGTGTCGTCCTTGCTGCCGTCATTTGCAATCACCAGTTTAGAATCATTTCCTTCTTCAGACAATTTCTCAACAATGGGGTACCATTGGCTAATGGTATCTTTTATGTTTTCTGCTTCATTGTAAGCAGGCATGACAATATAAATCTTACTCATTTTCTGAGGGTTTAAAGGTTAGATACTTATTAACTAAGAATTGGAAAAATACGACAAGTACTATAGAAAGCAATTTAGAAACCAGTTTGTCTATGGATAAGACATCTATGCATACATACAGTATAATGTTGCTAAGTACCAATCCGCACAATCCAACAGTCAAGAATATGGAAAATCTACGAGTCGCATGATCCTTAACCTTAAAGTTATAATTCCGGTTAAGAATAAAGCTTGTGGTAATACCACCCAATACACTGATGCAGTTTGCCACCAAATACGGAATCCCCGCCAACTGTACAAGTACAGTATAGATTAGAAAGTCAAGTCCAGCAGCGAAAGATCCAATGATGCCATACAAGATTAAATGGCGAAATTTATTAAAAATAAATTTAGCTTTTTCCTTCATTTGATCTCCATATTTAGTACATTTTCCACAATTGGAGCCATGTCATAGTATTTATACTCGGCAAGCCGACCACCAAATATAACCTTTTTTTCTTGTCGAGCCAATGTCTTGTATTTTTCAGCCAAAGCATTGTTTCTTATGTCGTTGACAGGATAAAACGGTTCCAGTCCTTCAGTCCACTCTGTTGAGAATTCTTTGAAGATTACCGTCTTGGGGCAATCATAGACAGCTTCACCAAACATCTCAAAGTGTTTGTGTTCAATTATCCTGGTATAAGGTACTTCCCGTTGAGTATAGTTAACCACAGCGTTCCCCTGGTAATTAGAAGTAGGGAGTATTTCTTCTTCAAACCGGACAGTGCGGTAGTCCAGTTTGCCATAACAATAGTTGAAATACTCATCTATACGTCCTGTAAATACAATCTTGTCTGCTATTTGTTCAAATTGCTGTCTGTTTTCAAAAAAATCAGTGTTGACTTTCGTGTCAATATCTTTTAGAAGGCCATCTATCAGTTTATTATATCCGCCAATAGGAATACCTTGGTATTTGTCGTTAAAGTAATTGTTGTCATAAGCAAAGCGTACAGGGAGCCTTTTGATGATGAAAGCAGGCAGCTCCGTACATTTTCTGCCCCATTGTTTCTCCGTATATCCCTTTATCAATGCCTCATAAATATCTTTACCGATGAGAACCAATGCCTGCTCCTCCAGGTTTGCCGGCTCACGACCATTCAATGCAGCCAACGCCTCCGCCTTTTGTTCTTCTATCTTTCTCTTGGCTTCTTCAGGTGTGCGGACTCCCCACATCTGATAGAAGGTGTTCATGTTGAAAGGCAGATTATACAGCTTTCCTTTATAATTTGCAATTGGAGAATTGGTATATCTGTTGAATTCTACTATTGAATTCACAAAATCCCATACCGCTTTGTTGGAAGTGTGGAAAATATGAGCACCATATTTGTGGACATTGATACCTTCTATATTTTCACAATAGACATTTCCTCCGAGGTGGGGGCGTTTGTCTATCACCAAGCATTTTTTTCCGGCTTGTTTTGCTTTGTAAGCAAACGTGGAACCAAACAGGCCACTTCCTACTATAAGATAGTCGTACATTATATTTTATGTTATTAGATTGCACACATCCATATAAAACACATTGTTCATGTTTATATGAAGTGCGACAAAAATACAGACTTGCTTGCTCTCTTGTCTCAGTGCTGCAAAGATATGAAAAAGTATTCATACAAGCAAGCATATGACTTTTTTTTTATTTATGCTGTCATTACGGGTTTCATGCAGGCTTGCAACATGCCCGTCTTGTGATAATCATAGTGATAGGTTTAGGATTCCACGCCTATGCCAACTGTATGGCAAGATTGAAAAACTATGTTTCAGAAGTCGGTGAAGGGCAGCATCAATTGCCCGTCGCCAAGCAAGTTGTATGATTTCCTATGGTATGGCGAGATGCCATGTTCGCGAATTGCCTCTCGGTGCTCGCGTGTGGGATAACCTTTGTTTTTTTCCCAGCCATAATGGGGATATTCCTTGGCAAGGTTGTTCATGTAGTCGTCGCGAAAGGTCTTTGCCAGGATGCTGGCAGCAGCGATGGAAAGATATTTGCCGTCACCCTTCACTATGGTGGAGTAGGGCAGGCCACTGTAGGGCTTGAACCTGTTTCCGTCCACTATTATGGCTTGCGGTCGCACTGCGAGTTGGTCAAGAGCACGGTGCATTGCAAGGAAAGAAGCATTCAGAATGTTTATGCTGTCGATTTCCTCTGGCGTCACCACACCCACAGCCCATGCCACAGCATCGCGAATCACAACTTCGCGCAGGGCATAGCGTTGCTTTTCGGTCAATTTCTTCGAGTCGTTGAGCAAGGGGTTCTCATAGTCTTGGGGCAGAATGACAGCGGCGGCATATACACTGCCAGCCAGACACCCACGTCCGGCCTCGTCGCAGCCCGCTTCTATCACGCCTTTATGATAATAGCTTTTCAGCATACCTCAAAACATTTTCATTACTCTCCTTATGCCATTCACGAGGATGTCCACTTCCTCCATGGTGTTGTATAGGGCGAATGAAGCCCTTACCGTGCCTTGCACTCCCATGCGCTCCATCAGCGGTT
Organism: uncultured Prevotellaceae bacterium; assembly: GCA_900315745.1. Lineage (GTDB taxonomy): Bacteria > Bacteroidota > Bacteroidia > Bacteroidales > Bacteroidaceae > Prevotella. The sequence goes on along the minus strand of ONAG01000011.1, from coordinate 53,536 downwards.
GTGCGCAATGATGTCCTGTGCGAACGGCAATACCCAGCCGGTCGAGTAGCGTGCCCATGTCGAGATGATGGATGTTGCCTATCAGGAAACTGACCACCGCATCCTTGTCGATAGCCTCGCCTATTAGTCTTGCACCCTCGATGTTGCGCAATTGTTCCATGCAATATTCTGTCAGTTGGCGTTCGTGTGCCGCGATGTTGTCCATCCCTATTTTTTCGATGTAGTCTATTGCTACGGACAGTCCATGTGTTGCAACATAGTCGGGTGTGCCTGCCTCGAATTTCAATGGAGGTTTTTCAAAAGTGGTCTTCTCAAAGCTCACCGTGTCGATCATCTCTCCTCCACCCTGGTATGGGGGCATCTTCTCAAGCCATTCCTCCTTGCCATAGAGTACTCCGATGCCCGTGGGTCCATACATCTTGTGGCCACTGAAGGCAAAGAAGTCGCAGTCGAGGGCTTGCACGTCAATTTTGATGTGTGGCGTGCTCTGGGCGCCATCTATCAATACCGGTACGCCATGGCTGTGAGCTATGCGTATGATGTCGTCAATGGGGTTGATGGTGCCAAGCACGTTGCTCACATGTGTCACGCTGACGATGCGCGTATGTTCGTTGAACAGTTTTTTGTATTTGTCAATAATCAGTTCACCCTGGTCGTTGATGGGTATTACCTTGATTTTTGTTCCTTTCCTGTTAGCGAGCAGTTGCCAAGGAACGATGTTGGAGTGGTGCTCCATGACAGAGACGATAACCTCGTCGCCTTTGTTCATTAGTTCGCCGAAAGAAGCAGCCACCAAGTTGATGGCCTCCGTGGTGCCCCTCGTGAATACTATTTCTTCTGTCTTCTCGGCATTTATGAATTTTCTCACTCTCTCGCGTGCTGCCTCATGCAGGTCGGTGGCCTGTTGTGAGAGGTAGTGGACCCCTCTGTGAACGTTGGCATTCACGTTGAGATATTCCTCGCGCATGGCATCCAGCACGCAAAGTGGTTTTTGTGTGGTGGCTCCATTGTCGAGATAAACAAGAGGTTTGCCATACACATCCCGTGACAAGATGGGAAAGTCTTGTCTGATGTTCTCTATGTCATAAAGCTTCTGCATGTTGGTCGAATGTATGATAAAACACTATCGGTGATTGTTGTCAACCGCTTACTTGCACAGTTTGCAGCCTTCACATTTGTTTAGTTCGCCACGGAAGCGCTTGTCCACGAGGTAGTGCAGTCTGTCGCGCAGCGGTTCAAGGTGCATTTGGTCTATCACCTCGTTGACAAAAGCTGTTTGCAACAGCATTCTTGCCTCCTTGAGGCTTATTCCCCTCTGCTGCATGTAGAAGAGAGCGGCGTCGTTGATTTGTCCCACGGTGCTTCCATGCGAGCATTTCACATCGTCGGCATAGATTTCAAGCATTGGCTGGGTGTACATCCTGCACTCTTTGGTAGAGCATAGGTTTTGGTTTGTCATTGCCGATTCTGTCTGTTGAGCACCATGTCTCACAAGTACCCTTCCAGCAAAGGCTCCGGTGGATTGTCCGTCGAGCACATATTTGTATCGTTCGTGACTTGTACAGTGTGCCGCTTGGTGGTCGATGAGAGTGTTGTTGTCCACATGCTGATGCTTGTCGGAAATGGCACAGCCGTAGAGTTGGCATTCAGCACCTTCACCTGCCAATGATATGTTGGTGAGGTTGCGTGTCAGTCCGTTGTGCAATGTTATGACGTTGTGTTTCACATTGCTTCCAGCCTGCTGTTCGATGTATGTGTTGCACACTCTGCAGTTCTTGTTGTGAGTCTCTTCGAGCGTGTATAGTTCGAGAGAGGCATTATTGCCCACGAAGGCCTCCACCACTTCTGTGGCAAGGAACAGCCTGTCGTCGGCAGCATGGTCGCAGAAGAGCAACTTGACCTCAGCATGGTCCTCGAGAATGACGAGCACGCGCCGATTGACCATCAAGTCCACGTCCGAACGCAGGATGTTGATGACTTGTATGGTCCTGTCCACCACCACTCCTTTAGGCACATATACCAACAATCCGTCTTGCGCGAGCATGGTGTTTAGTGCTGTCACGGCGTCCTCTTTAGAGTTTGCCAATCTCCCATAATGTTTGTCAATGATGCTTGGTTGCTCAGAGGCGACTTTGCGCAGAGAGTCAACAATGACTCCTTGTGGGAGATGGCTTTTGGGTAGAGCCTTGTCAAAAAAGGCATCATTCACCACGAAGTATAGTGATGTGCTCAGGTTTGGCACGTCGCACTTGAAGGCATCGTATGGGTTGGTGGGTATTTCGAGTCTGTTAAGGTTGAGACCGAGGTCGGGTGCGAAGACAGCCTGCATGTCGGTGTATTTGTAGCGTTCCACCCTCCTGTTGGGGAACTTCATTTGTTTGAAGTTCTCGAAAGCCAGGTCCCGCACGTTGTTGAGTGCGCCCCCAGAGTGCTGCATTATCATTTGTCGGCACTGGCTGTAGAGGTCGATATATTGTTGCTCGCTACCCATTGTCGTCGCTTTTTTGGCTTGTCTTTATCCAGTCATAGCCTTTGGTTTCAATCTCCTTTGCCAGTTCTGGTCCGGCGGTTTTCACTATGCGTCCTTGATACAGCACATGCACCACGTCGGGCTTTATCATGTCGAGCAGTCTCTCGTAATGGGTTATGACGATGGTGGAAGTTTCTGGTGTCTGCATCTTGTTGACGCCCTCAGCCACGATGCGCATGGCATCCACGTCGAGTCCCGAGTCAGTCTCGTCGAGTATGGCGAGTTTTGGTTCGAGCATGGCCATTTGGAATATCTCGTTGCGTTTTTTCTCACCTCCGCTGAATCCTTCATTCACCGACCTATGAGCCAATTTGCTGTCGAGTTCCACTATTTTTCTCTTTTCGCGCATAAGCTTTAGGAATTCAGCGGCATTCAGAGGTTCCAGTCCTTGATATTCGCGTTTGGCATTGATGGCGGCTCTCATGAAATTGGTCATCGACACACCTGGTATTTCCACAGGGTATTGGAATGAGAGGAAGAGGCCCTCGCGTGCCCTGTCTTCCGGTTTCATGGCGAGCAGGTCTTTTCCATTGAACCACACTTCACCCTCTGTCACTTCATAGAGAGGATTGCCGGTGAGCACTGCGCTGAGAGTGCTTTTTCCCGAACCATTAGGCCCCATGATGGCGTGTGTCTCTCCATCATTTATTTTGAGGTTGATGCCTCTTAGGATTTCCTTGTCGCCTATCTTTGCGTGTAGGTTTATTACTTCGAGCATAGGTATGTATTTTCTTAAGTAGGTAATCAAAAATTATCTGTAACTATCATTCTTGTAGGTGTCTTATAGTCTTTTATGTTTGGTATTACCGAAGTTACTCACGCTCGGGCAAGCTCAAATAAATTTGGCTTTCCTATCGCTTAATCGTAACTTTCTTTGGTGCATCTTTTTCACTCATCCTCAGTGATATAGCCCGCTATGCTCCTTCGTCTGAGAGAAAATTGCGAGTAAGCGAGTGCCATGCAAGCTTGCTTGCGAATGGTCGAGCGTGAGCAATTTATGCAAAAATCTGCATCCAAATAAATCATATAATACTATCATCTAATTTTGATCACCTACTTGATTTATGATTCAGTGGTCATCCCACTGTGCCCTCCAAGGATACGGACAAAAGTTTCTGGGCTTCTACGGCAAACTCCATGGGCAACTTGTTGAGCACTTCTTTAGCATATCCATTGACTATCAGTCCCACGGCTTCTTCTGTCGGAATGCCACGTTGATTGCAGTAGAAGAGTTGGTCTTCGCTGATTTTTGATGTGGTGGCCTCGTGCTCCACTATTGCTGTGTCGTTGTGTATGTCCATGTAGGGGAAGGTGTGTGCCCCACATTCGCTGCCCAGGAGCAGAGAGTCGCAACTGGAGTAGTTGCGTGCGTTGTCGGCATTGGAAGTGGCTCTGACAAGTCCTCGGTAAGAGTTCTGTGAGTGTCCTGCCGAAATGCCTTTTGAGATGATGGTAGATTTAGTGTTTTTTCCGATATGTATCATTTTTGTCCCCGTGTCAGCCTCTTGGTAATTGTTCGTGACGGCTACACTATAGAACTCAGCTTGAGAGTTGTTGCCTCTTAGGATGCATGAAGGATATTTCCATGTTATTGCACTACCAGTTTCCACTTGAGTCCACGACAGTTTGCTGCCTTCACCTCTGAGGTCTCCTCTCTTGGTCACAAGGTTAAGTACTCCTCCACGTCCTTTTTCGTCGCCTGGATACCAGTTTTGCACAGTGGAGTATTTCACCTCTGCGTGGTTGTTCACTATTATTTCCACGATGGCAGCATGCAGTTGGTTTTCGTCTCTCATGGGTGCTGTGCAACCTTCGAGATAGCTCACGTAGGCGTCATCGTCGGCGATGATGAGTGTTCTTTCAAATTGTCCTGTGTTGCGGGCGTTGATGCGGAAGTAGCTGCTCAGTTCCATGGGGCATCGCACCCCTTTCGGGATGAACACGAACGACCCGTCGCTGAACACGGCGCTGTTGAGTGCTGCATAGAAATTGTCACGGTATGGCACCACCGTACCGAGGTATTGTTTCACCAAGTCGGGATGTTGTTTCACGGCGTCGCCGATGGAACAGAATATTATTCCTTTCTCTGCCAATTTTTCCTTGAAAGTGGTCTTCACCGACACGGAGTCCATGATGGCGTCCACAGCAGTTCCGCTTAGGGCGAGACGTTCTTCCAGAGGTATGCCCAGTTTGTCGAATGTCTTTTCCAGTTCGGGATCTATCTCTTTGTTTTGTGGTTTCTTTGCCATTGGGTCGGCATAGTAGGAGATGGATTGGTAGTCCACTTCAGGCACATGCACATGACCCCATCTTGGCTCCTTGAGAGTTGTCCAATATCTGAAGGCTTGTAGTCTGAACTGTAGCAGCCATTCGGGTTCACCCTTCTTTTGGGAGATAAGTCTCACCACGTCTTCGTTCAGACCTTTTTCTATAATTTCCGTGTGTATGTTGGTGGTGAATCCGAATTCGTATTTTTGTTCAGCAATGCGGCGCACAAGTTCGTTGTCATCGTGCGCTGTTGCCTCGTTTTCTATCTTGTCGTGCGTTTTTTTGTTCTTTTCTTTGTCTTCCATCATTGTCAATACGCAATTTGCGCAAGCAAAGGTAGTGCATGTCGAGCGTAATGCAAAACAAAACACGAAGTTTTTGCTCTTTAAGGTCTTTAGGTCCTTAGGTCTTTAAGTGTCTTTATTTCTCTATTCCGAGCATTTTAAGAATCCAGGAGGCTATGGCTGTCTGCTTGATGGAGTCTTGTTCGCTTGGCTGAATGCCCACACCATAAGCTATGAGTGTGGTGGCATCTTGTCCGCTTAAGAAGCCATGTGTGCCACCTTTTCGATGTTCTATCACCTTTCCAGTGCGGTTGTTGGTCACCGCAACCCCCACATTGGGTTCCAATGCCAAGAAGGCGGCAGGGTCGGCGCCTTTCGTTGTCAGCTCCTCCTTTTCCACGATGCGGAAAAGAGCACGTTCTTCATCGGGCAGACTGTCGAGCAGTTTGCGTATGCGTCGAAGAGTTTTCTTGTCGCTGTTTTTTTTGAGGTAGAGGAAACTGGTGTTCCCGCCTCCGTAGAAACAAGCCTTCCATTTCCCTCCTGGTTGTTCGCTGAGTAGTCCAGCTCTTGTCAGCCACACGTTGGGACTAAGCGTCTTGTCATAGTCGCAGAAGCCATGGTCGCCAGTTACGATAATCACCGTACTGTCGAGACGATGTGTCAGTCGGAGATTTTCGAGGATGGAACCCACGGCATGGTCGGCACTTCCCATGTCCTGGAGTAGTTGTTGGCTCTGCGTGCCGAGGGCATGTTGGCTGTAGTCGGTTGTGATGAGATGGATGGTGGTCAGTCGTGGCTGGTAATGGTTCATCAAGTAGTTTGCCATGGCAGCCGTTCTTCCGTCACGTTGCAACGACCCTGCTTGGTAAGTGATGGTGTCGAGTTTGCCGCAAGCGTTACGTTCCAGTTCGTCGAGAATGCCTGCTGGTGTACAGAAGGGCTTGATGTATTCCATTTGGTCGCAGCTATAGTCAAGCGACCAGAATTCGGGTACGTTGTAGTCGATGTATGGGCTACCAGTAGAAACAGGCCAGAAGAGTGATGCCGTCTTGTATCCAGCTTCGTGAACATGTTGCCAGATGGTAGGTACGGCAATGCTGTCGGCATACCAATAGCTGATGCGTGCAGTGTCTTTGTTCCAGAGGAAAGGTCGGTTGTAGAACACCCTGTGTCGTGCTGGCACTTCTCCTGTCACCAATGTGGTGTGCGAGGGATAGGTGGCTGCTGGAGGAATGCCCACCACGCGTTTGATGCGCAATCCTTCTCGACTCATCATCTTCAGGAAGGGAGAAGGCATCAGGGGGTCGTCTATCATCTCGGCTCGCAGTCCGTCGATGGTGATGAGCATCACGTATCGAGGTGTAACATTTATTTGCGAGTGTGCCGCGATGTTTGTGAGCATGGCAAACACCACAAGTGTCGCCCATCTACGAATGACAGATGCCGCCTTCATGTTGCTTTGATTATTTTTGTTGTAATGTGTTATGTTGGGATAATCACTCGAAGGGAGCCACATCAGGTGACTTTGCATTTTGCATTATGATGTGGTTCATGTTGTATGTTATCGTCACAGTCTTTGTCTCGTCATCTACTTTGAAATCATCGAGTCCATAATTCAAAGGCACGAAAGAAGGAATCCATGCTTCTGTATATTTTTCCCCATTGTTGGCTTTTGCCGCCTCCACTTCGCAGAGAGGCAGGCGTATGCCCAGGTCGGCAGGTCTCCGTCCCTCGGCGAAGAATATTTCTTGTCGCATGAGATATGTCAGTTCGAGGGCGCTATCGTGGCTGTCGAGTCCGTCAATCATCTCTTGTGTAACCGATGTCCCCGAGATATAAGGTATGGATATCAGGAAGGGTGGCCGGCGGTCGATGATCAGATTAGAGCGTAGAGAGTCTGATGGCGATGCCTGTACACGATATGAAGGGTCGTTGGGGAAAGATTTCAATCCACCATTGTAACGTCCTTCCAGTTGGTCGTTTATGTCAGTCTGTATGGGCCTTGACTTCACCAGTTTCAAGAGAGTTGACAAATGTCCTTTTGCCTCTGTCAGGTTGTTGGCTGCCAAGGCTGCCTCAGCAAGAATGAGATAGTTCTCTTCTGCTTTTGCAATGGTTATGGGACATTGGTCGGTGCTGCTCATCTGGAAGTATTTGGGGTCGAGGAAGTCAAGTCTTGGCAGAGGTTGGAACCAGTCTGACCAGATGGCTTCTTGCGCTCTGTTCAAAACATTGTTCTTGCTGTCGAACAGCACCTGCTTGTAGAAGTTGTTGGAACAAGACAGAGCCTGTCGTGCATGGCTTGTGGCCTGTTCCCTGTCGCCAATCCTGTATGCTGCACGTGCATGAAGGGTGTGGATGAAAGCACGCTCTTCGTCTGTCTGTGCCAGTTTGATGGCGTCGTCGAGCACTTCCATTGCCTTTTTCAACTGTTCGTTCCATTCCACTGCATCACCACCATTAGTCGTAGGCAAAGCCCTGAAGAAGTCCCCGGCAAGTAGGAATGAGTAAGCCTTGATGTAAAGCAGGTGAAACCGGTCGGCATCAGTGGTGTTCTTGTCGGCGGACGCCACCCTTGTGAGACCGTAGTCAGCCATTTCACGCAATGCCCCCACATGTCGTTGCAGGTTGGTCACATCAGCGTCGGTATAAAGCAGTTGTGGAATGTCGAACACCTTGCTTGAACGGGTGTAATTGTTGAAGTAGTTGTCGGAGAGGATCTCCATCAATTCCACGAAGTCCGAGATGTTGAGTGCGAACTCCTTTTCTGTTCCGTTCACCCATGTTTCCATTGGGTTGTCGGAATTTAGGAAGGTCGATTCATCTACGTTGGGGTTTATTATTTCGTCGGGTGTCACCAGGTCGCAACTGCCAAGAAGTGTTGCTGCCATCATCATGGTGATATATCTCGTTTTCATCTTTTTCAAAATAAATGGTGAACAGAAGTTTAAAAATTCACTTTTGCAGTCATCACAAATTGTCGTGGCAGGCTGTAACTGCTGTAACTCAGTCCGCCTGTTGCTACAGCGCCTTGTGAGCGAGCTCCACTAAGCACCGCTTCAGGATCTACGCTGCTGCTTGACCATGATAGAGGGTTATAGACATTGAAAGCCAAGTTGAGCTGGTGGATGACATGATTAGGGAAGTTGAAAGTGTAGTCCACGCCGATGTTGCGTATTTTCACGAAGTCAGCCTTCTCCACGAAGAAGTTGGTGAAGTTGAGCCAGGTCTTGGCTTGTGTTGTCCCTTGCAGTGCAGCCTCTGGTATGGCATTGTCCTTGATGCCTTTCGAGAAGCGGAACTGTCGGTCGAAGGAGTGAACGTAAGCCCCTGTCTGGTAGTCGCCTGTCAGTGTTAGGTTCAGTTTGCGCCATCGAGCAGAAAAAGAAAAGTTTCCATACACTGTAGGTATGGTTCTGCCCAGGTCTTGGTTGTATAATGTCTCTTTCACGGTGTTGTCGGCATTCAGTGTTGTGGCTGTTCCTCTGAGGAATCCCACCGACTTGCCCTCTTCCACCATAGTGGTGATGGTGCGTGACGAGAATCCGCCGATGGAGAATGGGACAACTCCGCCAGTTGAGAGCACCTTGTTCCTATTGGTGTTGAGCGATGTTCTCATGCTCAGGCCCCATTCCTCGTTGTCGATGATGTTAGCCCCAATATACATCTCTATGCCGCTGTTGCGTATCTTGCCGATATTGGCAAGATATGAGCTTGACTGGCCAGAAGATGGAAGTGTAGGTACGCTGAAAAGAGCGTCGCGTGTGATGGCGTTATAGAATGTCAGGCCGAAGTTGAGTATGTTGTGGAAGAAAACACCCTGCACACCCACCTCGAAAGAGTGTTTTTTCTCAGGCCCGAGGTCTGGATTTCCATTCTTTCCAAAGGTATTGGCTTGTTTGTCGAGATAAGAGCTAACCTCTATGGTGCGCTGATACTCGAAAGCTGGTGGGTAACTGCCCGCCACACCATAATTTGCCATCATTTTAAGTGAGTTCACCCAACCATCGATGACCATCTGTCTCATCCAGGGTTCATCAGAGATGATATACGACAGTCCCACCTTGGGATAAGCTTGCAAACCCACTTTGTCTCCGAAGGCGGTGTTGTAGTCCAGGCGCAGTCCGAGGTCGAGATAATAACGGTTTCTCCATCCGAAGTTGTCTTGCAGGAATCCACCATAGCTGTGCAGGTAGCTCAACCATTCATCGGCATATATTGTGCCAGCACCAGACATGATTCGTGCTCCGTCGCGCACGTTTTGCCCTTTATAAAGGCTTTGGTGGTCGTGGGTGCTGAAGTATTGGAATCCACCTGTGATGATGTTGCTGAAGAGGTCATCATGGTAGTATTTCCATTGTCCGTTGAGTTCTCCTGTTACCCCAAAATAGTTGCGGTCGTAGTTTGCCACACTGCCAGCATCTGTTGTGCCAGCAGGTTTCATCTGTGTATGTATGAGATATTTGTTTGTCTCCACCAGCTTGTCGGTGTTGTAGCGGTAATCTACACCGAGAGTGGCTTGGAACGTAAGGTTTTTTATAGGTGTGAATTCCAATTGCTGCGATGTTTGAAAGCGCTTCACTTCTTCCTTGTGGTCTTGCAGTGCTTCAGCTTGAGAAACGAATGCTTTCATCATTTCATATTCATATGGACTTGCAGCATCGATGTCTGCGGAGAAGTTTTTCTGAGAACCATCTTGTCCTTGGTAGGTGAAGTTTGCGGCTGCGCTTCCCTCTGCAAACCATAGTCCTGTATAGTATCCTTGGTTGCCATTGCGGTTGCGCTTGTATTCTTCAGATACGAAACCGAACGAGTTGGTGTATTTCAGCATCGAGTTCATACGGATGGACGTGCCGAAACGCAAGTCGTATTTCTTCTGTTCATTGCCGTTGTGTATGATAGTCCCTGTGTTTTGGCTCATGCTGGCACCCAGAGAGTAACCCATGCGCTCTGTACCACCTGAGAACGACAGTCCATATTTCTGTTGGAATCCCATTTGGTGGAGTAGGTCTTTCGTCCTGTCGAAATGGTAGTATTGTGAGTTGGCAACGTCCCATCCTATCTGTGCTGTTGCCGAGGCGTTGAATCTTCCTGTGCCATGTTTTTTGGTGAAGATTTGCAACACGCCGTTGGCGGCGTCCGAACCATATAGAGTTGTGGCAGCTCCGCCAGGAACATATTCTATATGGTCGATGTTCTCCATTGGTATGTCTCCAATGGCACTTGAAGCGGCTGTCTGTCCGTTGATGTTGCCGTATGCATTGTTCATCACGTTGAAAAGTGACGAACCAGTGTTCATGTTGTCCACTCGCACGCCGTCAACATATATCACAGGCGTGGAATTGGTGAATGCAGATGACAATCCTCTCGACTTTATCATCGATGTGGTGCCAGGCTGTCCGTTGGTAAGTGTTATCTGCACATTTGGCAGTGCATTCTGCAGCATCTGGTCTATGCGGCCCGTTGGCAACTTTTCCAGTTCTGCGGCTGATAGCTTAGTGATGTTGGAAGAAAGACGGCGCTTGGAAACGGCTCCGCCCTGACCAGTGACAACGATTTCGTCGAGATTTTTGTTCCATACATACTGAGAGTCTGTTGGTGCTTCAGAAGATAGAACCTTCCCCTCTTCTGCTCTTGACGCAAAGGGGAAGAACAGAAGGGTTGCACTTAGAACAATAAGTTTTTGCATCCTTTTATTATTACTTGATAAATCTTTTTACCCAAAAAACTTGGTTCTATGTTTTGGCGTGCAAATGTCGGTATTTTCAATGAATTGAACAAGTGCTTTACATTTTTTATCATTTCATTCCAACTTATTAACCTCAAATTGGTATTCAAAGCTTTTTATTTGTAGCATAAAAGCTTCAAAACAACAAAAGGAAATCCTTTCTGTTGACCAAAAATTTTGTTTTTCAACAAGAGAAGACTTTGGGTAAACAATATAAAAATAAGGTCAAACCATTAAAAATAGTTGTGTTTTTTAGACAATGCTTAAACTTTTGGCTCTAAAAAGAGTCAAATAGAATCATGAAATATCGTTTATTTATATTCACTTTATTGATTATTCAGGCAGCCTGTGGTTTTGCGCAGGGAGTGGTAAAAGGAAAAGTACTTGACAAGAACAACGACGAGCCATTGGGTTTTGTAAATGTGGTGGTGACCAAGGCAGGTGATACCAAGATGCTGAAAGGCGCCATCACCGACGAGAATGGTCATTTCGCCATCGACGACTTGGGATATGGTTCTTACGACTTGCAAGTGTCGTTTGTTGGTTTTAAGAGCATCAAGCGCCAATTCACCCTTAATGCCTCGAAGCCCACACATCAGTTCAGCGCACTTTATCTTTCTGAAGATGCCAAGCAGTTGAAGGAAGTTACTGTCACTGGACAGAGAGCCGTTATGAAGTTGGAGGTGGACCGCAAGTCGTTCGACGTGACGCAAGACATTGCCAATGCCGGAGGCTCAGCCAGCGATGTGCTTGAGAACATACCATCGGTAGAGGTGGACAATGACGGCAACGTCTCGTTGAGAGGAAACACCAGCGTGGAGGTGTGGATTAATGGCAAGGCAAGCGGACTTACCTCTGACAACCGTGCGGAAATACTGCAACAGTTGCCGGCAGAGAGCATAGAGCGCATAGAGGTCATCGACAACCCGTCGGCAAAGTTTTCTGCCGAGGGAAGTGCAGGCATCATCAACATCGTGCTAAAGAAAGACCGAAGAGCAGGTTATTATGGTTCGGTACAGGTGGGTGCCAACACCATGGGTGGTGCAAACACCAGTTTCAACATCAACTACAACAGTTCGTTGTTAGATGCTTACGCCAGTGTGGGCTATAGGCACAGGGAAGGTGAGGGTGAGAGCGTCAGCAGACAGGAATATCTCACTACACGGAAATACCAAAATTATTCGGGTACGTCATCCAATATGGGCAACAACCTTTTTTTGCGTGCAGGCATCACTTGGCATGCCACAAAAAACGATGACTTTTCGCTTTCTGGCATGATGATGCACGGTAAAAATAAGAATTGGAATCTCACGCCTTACCATTATGGCACCATAGGAGCTGAGAATGACACCTATATGATGTTGCGTCGCACCCATTCAAATGGCAGCATGGACATGCGCAACCTTGAATTCAACTATCACCACAATTTCGGCAACGACCGCCATTTTATCGATTTTATTGTGGAGAAGAACAAGTGGGGTGGCGACAATGAGAACGTCTATCAGGACTCCACCACATATTATGATGGAGTGACACCCTCCAAATATGACTATCTCTCGCGTCCGCTTGACATGAACAACCGCAACTGGGAGATAAGGCTCGACTACGAGAATCCCATCACGGAGAAGTTGAAACTGCAAGCAGGGTATAATGCAAGGTTGTCGCACGAGAACACCCCACAAGAGAGCTTCGCTGACAGCCTCACATGGGAAGGCACGAACCTGAAGGAGGACAAGAAATATTTCAACCGCTTCATCTACGACATGGACGTGCATGCCTTGTATGCCACCCTCAACTACATGCTGGGCAAAGTGGGCATCATGGCAGGTCTGCGTGGCGAATATTGGAAGGTAAACACTGAGAGCTATTCTTGGGAACAGGAGCATGATGCGTCGAAGCGTGACAAACCATTCAAGAAGGACTATTTCCAACTTTTCCCAAGCCTGTTCCTCTCTTATCAGATGACAGAAAACGACCAATTGCAACTCAACTACACACGAAGGCTGAGAAGGCCTTGGGGAGGACAACTCAACTCCTTCCGCAACACCAGTGATGCCTCCACCGTGTCGTTCGGCAACCCGCTGCTCACGCCAGAGTATTCCAATTCCTTTTCGCTCAACTACCTGCGTACTTGGTCGCAGCACTCGCTTTTGGTCAGTGCATATTACAGACCTACTACAGATGTGATGCAGCGCATCAATTGGCAGAACAGTTCCGACGGTCTGATGTATTCTACTACCGAGAATGTGGCAAAGAGCATGAGCAGTGGTCTGGAATTGACAGCGAAGAACAAACTCTTTAAAATCCTTGACCTATCCACTACAGCCAATTTCTATTATTACAAGTTGGATGGGTTTACATATAATATCGACAACCAGACGATTTCTGGTGAGGGTAATCACAACTTCACATGGAATGCAAGGATGCAGGCGAGTGTTCGCTTGCCTTACGACATCTCCGTGCAGACCACATTCAACTACCGTTCCCGTCAGGTCATCTCACAGGGACACCGCAAGGCGAACTACGGTTTGAACTTGGGTGTTAGAAAGAATTTCTTCAACAAGATGCTGACAGTCTCAATGAATTGTCGCGACTTGCTCAATTCACGCAAGTTTGAGAATTTCACCAGTAGCGACACCTTTACACGTTATCAACGCAATCGGCGTCAAAGTCGTACGTTTAACTTCACCGTCACGTGGAATTTTGGAAACATGAAGCAGAAGAAGCAGGATCGTGATCGTGACGACGACTCCCCCAATGGCCAGGATGATAACGACATGCAAAACAACTCCTTCGGTGGCGGCATGGGTGATGATTAAAAAATTAAAGACCTTAAGGACTTTGGAGTCTTTAAGGTCTTTAAGGTTTCTAAGGAGACTTTAGGGTCAGCAAACTTGACTGCCGGGCTTCACCTCTTTTAGTATGGTGGTGACACTCAGAGCACCATCGTAGTTCTCGGCAGACAGAATCATTCCTTGACTTTCTATGCCCATCAGCATGCGTGGTGCAAGGTTGGCAATGAAAAGCACGTCACGTCCTATCAGTTCCTCTGGTTGGTAATGCTTTGCTATGCCAGAAAGGATGATGCGGTCTTGGCCGCTGCCGTCATCAAGAGTAAATTTCAGAAGTTTGTTGGCTTTCTTCACCTTCTCGCAGTTTTTCACATGACCCACACGGATGTCAAGTTTTTCGAAATCAGCGAAGTCGATAGTGGGCTTTATTTCCTTGGCCTTGTATTCAGCGGCCTCGTTAGCCTTCTTCGTATCTTCCAGTTTCTTCAGCTGTGTCTCGATAACGCTGTCTTCTATCTTCTCGAAGAGCAGGGCAGGTTCTGCCAATTGATGTCCAGGCTTTAGGATGTCGGTGCTTCCAAGCTGCTCCCAGTCGAAGTGGTCCACGGCAATCATATCTCTCAACTTCTTGCTGCTGAAAGGCAGGAAGGGTTCGAAGGCAATGGCAAGGTTTGCCACCAATTGCAACGAGATGTAGAGTATTGTCTCCACGCGCTTGGGGTCTGTTTTCCACACTTTCCAGGGTTCGCATTCCGTGATGTAGCGGTTGCCGATGCGTGCCAATTTCATGGCCTCCTTTTGAGCCTCGCGGAATTGGAAGGCATCAAGCAGTTCCTCCACACTTGCTTTCACGTTCTTGAACTCGTCAAGCGCTTGGCGGTCCACGTCTGTCAGTTCGCCACATTCAGGCACCACGCCGCCCCAATATTTCTTTGTCAGTTGCAAGGCACGGTTTACGAAGTTTCCGTATATTGCCACCAATTCATTGTTGTTGCGGTCTTGGAAATCCTTCCACGTGAAGTTGTTGTCCTTGGTCTCAGGTGCGTTGGCAGTAAGCACATAGCGCAACACATCTTGTTTACCTGGCAGGTCTTCCAGATATTCGTGCAGCCATACAGCCCAGTTCTTCGATGTTGAAATCTTGTCGTCTTCCAGATTGAGGAACTCATTAGCAGGCACGTTGTCGGGCATGATATATTTCCCATGTGCCCTCATCATCACGGGGAAGATGATGCAGTGGAACACTATGTTGTCTTTTCCGATGAAATGCACCAGGCGTGTGTCCTCGTCTTGCCACCATTTCTGCCATGAGCCCCATCGTTCAGGGTCGCTCTCGCATAGTTCCTTGGTATTGGAGATATAGCCGATAGGCGCGTCAAACCAAACGTAGAGCACCTTGCCTTCGGCACCATCAACAGGCACAGGGATGCCCCAGTCCAAGTCGCGTGTCATTGCGCGAGGTTGCAAGTCCATGTCGAGCCATGACTTGCACTGACCGTAAACATTTGGCCGCCATTCCTTGTGCTCTTCGAGAATCCATTTTTTCAGCCATTCCTGATATTCATTGAGTGGCAAGTACCAGTTCTTTGTATCGCGGAGCACAGGTGTGCTGCTACTGCGCTTGCTTCTCGGGTTGATGAGTTCTTCTGGCGAGAGGTCACGTCCGCATCCATTCTCACATTGGTTGCCATAAGCTTCTTTGTGGCAATAGGGACATTCGCCCACGATGTCGCGGTCGGTAAGGAAAGCCTGCACCTCTTCATCATAATATTGCTTGCTGGTTTTTTCCACGAGTTTTCCGTCATCGTAAAGTTTGCGGAAAAACTCAGCAGCAAACTTATGGTGTGTCTCAGATGTGGTGCGTGAATATATGTCGAATGATATGCCGAATTTCTCGAAAGAGTCCTTTATCATCTTGTGGTATCTGTCCACCACATCCTGTGGTGTGATGCCTTCCTTGCGTGCTCGCAGAGTGATGGGTACTCCATGCTCGTCGCTTCCACCGATGAACACTACTTCTTGTTTCTTCAGTCGCAGGTATCTTACGTAAATGTCCGCCGGAACGTAAACGCCCGCCAGATGACCAATATGAACGCCGCCATTGGCATAAGGCAGGGCGGCAGTCACTGTTGTTCTTTTGAAGTTTTTATTTTGCATTCTCTCAATTTTTGCTGCAAAGATAGTGCAAGCCGAGCGGAATGCAAAGCAAAACACAAAGTTTTTGCTTTCATTCCCGAGGTGCCGCCCATCTTTTCCTGTTGGCATGCATTATCCAGTGGAGTTGAGGCAGAGCCCAAGCCTATGTAGAAGAAGGGGAGAAAACAAAAAAACAATCCAATAGGCATGATAATCGGAAAAAATATCTAAATTTGTAGCCTAATAGAGCACTCGTGAGCTCGGAGTGCTCTGACTAATATGATAACTCTGACTGCTACGCACCATCATGTGGTAGAGAAAAGCATGCTGTGATGGAAAGCCAAGAACAATGAGAATATAAGAAAAAGATAAAACCTACAATACTAACCCATCAAAACTTGAATATCAATGAAAAGATATGCTTTCAAGATGTTCCTCAAGGCAGGATGCGAAAAGGAATACGCCAAGCGACATGCAGCCATCTGGCCTGAATTGGTGAAAATGATAAAGGATGCAGGAGTATGCAACTACAGCATCTATTGGGACAAAGAGACAAACATCCTCTTCGGATACCAAGAGTGCATGAGCGACACCAACAGCCAAGACACATCAAATGTGGATGAAATAACTCAGAAATGGTGGGACATGATGGCAGACATCATGGAGGTGAATCCTGACAACTCACCCGTGACCATTCCAATAGAAGAAGTTTTCCACTTAGACTGAGCAACATGAGAATATTATCATTGCTTTCATTTTTGTGCCTTGCGGCCATGACAGCCAACGCACAGACAGGAACCTATGACGTGAACATCAATAGTCCGCAATACTTCTCCGTGAAGGTGCCCGACGGAAACTACAAAGTGACCGTTACCGTGGGAAGCAAGAAGCGAAAGGCAGAAACGGTGTTGCGTGCCGAGTCCAGACGTCTTATGGTGGAGAATGCCGTCACCAAGCGAGGGCAAATGACCGACTATTCGTTCATCGTGAACAAACGTTCGCCACGATACGTTGTCGTCACCGACAAAGGACAACGTGAGGAGATAGTGAAATTGAAAGACAGAGAGAAGGCATATCTCAATTGGGATGATAGTCTGACAATTGAAATCAATGGAGCCGCACCCGCAGTAAGTCGTATTCAGATAGAGCGCGACACCTCCGCCACGACAATTTTCCTTTGTGGAAACTCCACAGTGGTGGATCAGGAAAGCGAGCCTTGGGCCAGTTGGGGTCAGATGATTACGCGCTGGTTTGATTCCTCTGTCGCCATTTCCAACCATGCAGAGAGTGGATTGACGGCACGTACTTTTATTGGAGGCAACCGTTTGGAGAAGATTCTCACCATGATGCGACCCGGTGACTATGTGGTGTGCGAGTTCGGACATAACGACGAAAAGGAGAAACGGCCAGGAGACGGTGCCTGGTACCACTATGTATATAACTTGAAAATATTTGTTGACAAGGTGCGACAGGCAGGTGGCAACATCATCTTCTGCACACCCACACAAAGACGTTTCTGGCAAGATGACAACAAACATATCAAGGATACACATGGAGATTTCCCAGCAGCCATGCTATCGGTGGCAGAGCGGGAGAATGTGCCTGTGATAGACCTCAACGGCATGACACGCACGTTCTTCGAGACATTAGGGTATGAAGACAGCAAAAAGGCATTGGTGCATTATCCAGCAAACACCTATCCAGGACAGGACAAGCCATTGGCAGACAACACCCATTTCAACACCTATGGTGCCTACGAGGTTGCCAAGATGGTGGTAAAGGGCTTGCAAGAGCTAAAACTCCCATTTTTGAAAGGTCTGCGCCCCGATTGGACAGGTTTCGACCCGGCTCACCCTGATGCACATGCCGATTTCAAATGGTATGACGCCAAAAGCATGGATTCCAAGAAACCCGACGGCAACTGATTTATACTTTTTATTTTATGTTACTTTTTTGAAAGGATGTGCAACAGTAGTGTATCCCTTGTAAGTCTTTTTTCATTAATTTTGTAGGCAAGTTTGTAGGCAATAAACAAAATTGACATAATCTTACCCATTCATGAAAAAAATACTTATGAGCGCCGTCCTCTTTCTGATGGCAGCAACATCCTATGCGATGGAAAAACAAATCAACAGTCCTGACGGAAAAATATGCGTCGTGGTGAGTGATGAAGGTGGAAAGCCATCTTATCAGGTAAATTTGGAAGGCATCCCCTTTCTCGAAAGTTCGCCCCTTGGTCTGAAGACAAACGTTATGGACCTTAGGCAAGGTCTTGCCATGAAAGATTGTGAAGTGAAGACGGTGACAGATGAGTATGTCTTGAAAACCATCAAGCAAAGCCATGTCAACTACAAGGCTACAGAAGCTGTATGCCAGTTTGAAAAGGACGGACAGCATGTGATGGATGTAATATTTAGGGTTAGCGACCGTGACGTGGCCTTCCGCTATCGCCTATTTCCCAAGCGTGACACTCGCGTCGCAGTGGTGGAAGAGGAAGTCAGCGGCTTTGTGCTCCCACAAGGCACGACCACATTCCTTTGTCCACAGTCCAAACCTATGGGAGGATTCGCAAGGACGTCACCCAGCTACGAAACATCATACACCCTCGACGGAGAAATGGGCAAAAACGGGTGGGGCGAAGGCTACAGCTTCCCATGTCTTTTCAAAAACGCCGACAAGGGATGGTTGCTCATAAGCGAGACTGGTACCGATGGCAACTATGTGGGATGCAGACTGCTCAACGAACAGGGCAACCACTACCGTATAGGATTCCCACAAAAAGGAGAAATGAATGGTGTGGGTAGCACTACGCCTGCCGTTTACCTTCCTTCCGAAACCCCTTGGCGAACCATCACATTGGGGCGTACTCTCGCACCTATAGTGGAAACCACCGTCGCCACCGACCTGACAAGCCCCAAGTATGAGCCATCCAAGGACTACACCTATGGCAAAGGCTCTTGGTCGTGGATTATTGGTATGGATGGCAGCTGCAATTTCGACGAGCAGAAACGATACATCGACTTTTCTGCAGCCATGGGCTACCGCTCGGTTCTCGTTGATGCATGGTGGGACAGGCAGATAGGATATGAGCGGATGGCAGAACTCGCCAAGTATGGCAGGCAGCGTGGAGTGGGACTTTTCTTGTGGTACAACTCCAACGGTTCGTGGAATGATGCACCTCAGACACCAATTGGCAAAATGGATAAGGCTGGGGCACGAAGGAAGGAGATGCGATGGATGCAGGATAATGGCATCCTCGGCATAAAGGTAGATTTCTTCGGTGGCGACAAACAGCAGATGATGCAACTTTATGAAGACATCCTCACCGATGCCAACGATTTCGGTCTGCAAGTGATTTTCCATGGATGCACCCTGCCGAGAGGGTGGGAGAGAATGTACCCCAACTATGTGGCGTCGGAAGCAGTGTTGGCAAGCGAGAACCTGCACTTCGGACAAGGGGCGTGCGATGCAGAGGCACGCAATGCCGCCACCCATCCTTTCATACGCAACGCCGTTGGTTCCATGGACTTCGGAGGTTCAACACTCAACAAACGATATAATGCAGACAACAAGTCTGGCACAGTGAGAAAGACCAGTGATGTGTTTGCCTTGGCCACCGCAGTGCTTTTCCAAAGCAGTGTGCAACACTTCGCACTTGCACCTGGCAACATGCAGGATGCACCAGCATGGGCTGTAGATTTCATGAAAAATGTACCCACCACTTGGGAGGAGACCCGATTTGTAGAAGGCTATCCAGGACGTTATGTCATACTCGCACGTAGGAATGGCACCCAATGGTATCTTGTAGGTATCAATGCCGAGGCACAGCCACAGAATAAGACAATAGACCTCTCTTTGTTCGCACCAAAGGCAACACTTAACTGCTATACCGACGACAGCCAACTCATTGGCAGCGTGAAGGAAGTCAAGCAGACAAAGAAACGCAAGATAACGGTAACAATACCTGAAAATGGAGCTTTTGTCATCACTGGCGAGGCGGCAAGCAACTAAAGGCAGGCATTTCAAATCAAATAAAGTAAAATAAAATAATGGGAATCAAAAGGTTGTTCTCGACAATGGCTTCATTGCTTGTAGGGATGGTGGTGCATGCCCAAACCTACCAAGTGCCGGTGTCGGAGGCGCATGAGAAGATGCAGACGGGCAAGTATCAACCCACATGGGAGTCGCTACGCCAACATGCAACCCCAGAATGGTTTCGTGACGCGAAATTCGGAATCTGGGCGCATTGGGGACCACAATGTGTGGAAGGCTCTGGCGACTGGATGGCTCGTTCATTATATATAGAAGGTAGTCGTGAGTACCAATGGCATTTGAAGCACTACGGACATCCTTCTGAAGTTGGATTCAAGGACATACTGCCACTATTCAAGGCAGAGCGGTGGGATCCTGACAAGTTGGTGGAACGATACAAGCGGTGCGGTGCAAAGTATTTCTTCGTCTTGGGCAACCACCACGACAATTATGACCTTTGGGACTCGAAATACCAGCCATGGAACTCCAAGAACATAGGACCGCAACGCGACATTCTCGATGAATGGGCAAAGGCTGCCAAGAAACATGGACTGCCATTGGGCATCAGTTTCCATGCCGACCATGCATGGACTTGGTATGAGCCGGCACAAAGATATGATGTGAATGGCAACATGGCGGGTGTGTACTATGATGGGCGACTTACCAAGGCAGATGGCAAGGGCAAATGGTGGGAAGGGTATGACCCACAACAACTATATGCCCAAAACCATCCCATGAGCGACCGCTCCTGGGCAAATAACAGAATACATGCTCAGTGGGGATGGGAAAATGGCGCATGCACCCCGTCACAAGAATATGTCACCAATTTCTATGATCGGACTCTTGATGCCATAAACCGTTATCAGCCCGACCTCATCTATTTTGACGACACCGTTCTGCCCTTCCATCCCATCAGCGACTGTGGACTGAAAATCACCACGCATTTTTACAACAAGAACCCCAATGCTGTGGTGTTCGGAAAAATACTCGACCAACAGCAGCGAAAGGCAATAACATGGGACGTGGAACGTGGCGCTCCAAACGAAATCATTCCCGAGCCTTGGCAGACATGCAACTGCATAGGTGGATGGCACTACAACACAAGCATTTATGAAAATGGAAGATACAAAAATGCTGCCACCGTAGTGAAACAGTTGGTGGACATAGTGTCGAAAAACGGCAACTTGCTGTTGAATATCCCGCTGAGGGCTGATGGCACATACGATGAGAAGGAGGCTAAGGTGCTTGATGACTTGGAAGCGTGGATGACAAGCAATGGAGAAAGCATCTTCGGCACAAGACCATGGCATGTCTTTGGTGAGGGTCCTGTGGCAGAGTCTGACATCAAACTGCAGGCACAAGGATTCAATGATGGGCAGTATGGCAACATGAATTCAAAGGACATACGCTTCAATCAGACCAGACAATACTTGTATGTGACAGCTATGGGATGGCCAGAGGATGGCAGAATGGTGGTCAAATCATTGTCAAAAGGAAACCCTTATATTAAAAAGTCCATATCTTCTGCCTACCTTTTAGGATTTGGAAAACTGAAAGCGAAACAGACTGCTGAAGGATTGGTGATAGACTTGCCAAAAGAGCAAGTAAATGAAATAGCCCCTGTCATTAGAATTAAAAAATAGAAACATAACATATCATGAAGACATTGACAAAACATTTGATAATGGCATCCATGCTCATGGTACTGCCTATGAGTATCATGGCGCAATCTGAAGTGGCAAATACTGTAGATAAAGTAGGAACGCCATACATCACAAATCCCATGTTGTGGAGCGACGTCCCCGACCCAGATGTCATCAGGGTGGGCGACACGTTCTACATGGTGACCACCACCATGCATCTAATGCCTGGAGCCCCAGTGATGAAGTCGAAAGACCTGGCAAATTGGGAAACCGTGGGATATATTTTCGACAAGCTCACAGACTCTCCGAAATATGACCTGCAGGAAGGCACCGTATATGGACGAGGTCAATGGGCTACGTCGCTGAAATACCACAATGGAAAGTTTTACGCTCTTTTCGCACCAAACGAAGGTGGTGCCATGGGCGACACTTATATCTGTTCGGCTGAGAAGGCAGAAGGTCCATGGAACATAGTGTCGCGGATGCGGCATTTTCACGACGCCACATTGTTCTTTGATGACGATGGAAGAGTGTATGTGGTATTTGGCACGGGAGAGATGTGCGAGTTGAAACCAGATTTGTCGGGCGTTGTGGAAGGGTCGCATTGCCAATTGTTCAAGCGTGAGGCTGACGAGAGAGGACTGCTCGAAGGTTCAAGGGTGATAAAGCACAATGGGAAATACTATCTTTTGATGATTTCGCATGTCTATGCTCCCGGACGCCATCGCAGGGAGGTATGCTACCGCGCCGACGACATTC
Organism: uncultured Prevotellaceae bacterium; assembly: GCA_900315745.1. Classification (GTDB taxonomy): domain Bacteria; phylum Bacteroidota; class Bacteroidia; order Bacteroidales; family Bacteroidaceae; genus Prevotella. The sequence goes on along the minus strand of ONAG01000011.1, from coordinate 31,361 downwards.
ATGGACCATACGAGAAACAAGTGATTTTGGAAAGCGACTATGGCGGGTTCCCTCATGTAGGACAGGGCACCATAGTAGATTCGCAAGACGGCGACTGGTATGGAATAATATTCCAAGACAGGGGGGCTGTGGGGCGTGTGCTTACAGTGATGCCATGCCGCTGGATAGATGGATGGCCAATGCTTGGAGACGAGGAGGGACGTGTTCCCACACACATGCGCCGATTGGTGACAGGAATGCCGGATGCCACAATCGTGGCAAGCGATGATTTCGACAACCAGACAATGGATATAAGATGGCAATGGAACCATAACCCTGTTGACAAGGCATGGTCGCTTGCAGAGAGGCCAGGATGGCTCCGACTAAAGACCTCACGTGTGGTGCAGAATCTATACCTTGCTCCCAACACGTTGACACAGAGAATGGAAGGTCCGAATTGCAGCGCATCGGTGTTGCTCGACTTGTCGCATCTGAAAGATGGCGACTGCGCTGGATTTGCTGCCTTCAATGGACATTCTGGGGTGCTGACGGTGAAGAAACAAGGCAAGCGTCTCACACTTGAAATGTCGGAGCAGGAGGTGAACCTCTCAGACAGGGAAAAGAAGGTGGAAAAGGTGGATGAGAAAGTGGTGGAGACGGTTGGACTCTCACAACAGAAAGTGTGGCTGCGCATAGATGGCGACTTCATGCCTGGGCGCGACATTGCCACATTCCATTACAGCCTCGATGGACAGCAATGGACCAAGATTGGTTCCGACTACAAGATGCGATTCGACTATCGCCGCCTTTTCATGGGGACAAAATATGCCATATTCTGCTATGCCACAAAACGTTTGGGCGGCTATCTTGACATCGACAAATTCGATTATAAAAGACCTTAAGGACAATAGCGTCTTTAAGGTCTTTAGTGACTTTAAGTTCTTGGCTTATTGCTTGCTCAGCAGCCGATAGTATTCCGCGGCGCCAAGCAGGAAGCATCCTGTGCCATAATCCTCGAAATCGGGAACCTTGGTATAGGTGACAGGCTGGCCTGCCGACGGATCCTTGCCTGTGCCTTGCACATAGCCGAGGAAGCCATCGGGATGAACGCAGTCTTTCACCAAGGCAGCCCATGCCCTGTCGCATACATCACGGTAGGCTTTGGCTTTGAGAATCTTGTTGTTGATGCCCCAGCTGATGCCATAGAGGAACAGGGCTGTGCCCGTCAGTTCCTTGCCACCATAAGTGACAGGAGAAACAAGAGAAGGATTCCATAGGCCATCCTCACGCTGGCAAGCCTTCAATGCTTCGCTCATGAGGATGAAGTCTTTCTTGAGGCGTTTGTAGTATTTGTCCTTCTTGCCTATGTCGCCCATAACTTTCACCAAAGCGGCATACACCCATCCGCTGCCTCTACTCCAGTAGCAGTTCTGTCCGTCGCTCTCCTTGTAGGGAGGCACGTAGTCGGCATCACGCCACCACAATCCCTCCGCTGTATTGAACAATCCTCCACCGCATGTATCACGGCTCCATGTGTACATGCTCATGGCATAGTCGATGTATTTTCGTTCGCCCGTCACTTTATACATCTTGCTGTAAACCGGCATAGCCATCTGTATGGCATCAATCCAGTGCCAATAGTTATATTTGCCAGTGCTCATTTGGTTTTCCAAATTCTCTTTCACATGGACAATCATGCGGTTGTCTTTGGTCACCATGTAGCGGTCAAGATAGGTTTGCTCACAACACTGGTCGTCGGCATCGGTCGTCTTGATGCCATTGCGTGGTGTCCATTTGTGGTGGTTGGCCCAGCGGTCTGTGTATTCGATGAATGATGGGTCGGGAGCAATCTCGTTGAGAGCCATGAGTCCTTCGTAATACACGGCTCGTGTCCACAAGCTGCTTGGACGAATGCGCCCCACGTTGGTGTCGAGAGTGGGGTCTGCATACTTGTTCATGAAATACTTGTTCACTTTGAGAGCTGTGCCGAGCACGTCTGTGGCGGTGTGCGTCTGGGCTATGCCTGCCAATGTCATCAATAAGGTAGCAATCAGCAAAAATGTCTTTTTCATCGTCAAATCGGTTTTTTGTTTGCAATTTTACAAAAAAAAACCGAAAGGTTTGTGGTGTTGGTGCGTTTTTTTTCTTCATTTTGCGAAATAATGCGTCATTTTCTTGTCTATCCAGTTGATGACACATGAAGAAAGATAGCTGACTGCGATGAGTACCAAATAAATAAGCAATGGGTACTTGAAGCCATAGATGAAGTCGTGAAAAAGATATGTGCAGAAGAATGTATGTATCAGCCACATGTTCATGGAATGGTCGCCAAGGTGGTGCAAAACCTTGTCTATTTTTGCGGGTCGTGTCGTCTGAATCCACAGCCACATCAATGCAAAGATGAAAAGGTTGTGGAACGCTGTTGTTGACATGCAGCAGCGCAGCACACAAAGCAATAAGATGGCAACCCATGCGAAACGTGTCACTATTGGCTTTTTAGATTTCTCAAGCCAATGGTTTTTGCAAGCCAAGGCGCCCAATATGAAATTGAACAATAGAGAGCCATATAAAATAGGATGATATGGAGCCATATGTGTGAAAAGATATGTTGGGCCGTAGAACTTGATTAAATAGCAAGTTGCAAGGTATATAAAATATGATACCCCCAAGACGACAATAGTATTATAACGGTTGCATATCCTGAACAACCAAGGCGATGTCACGGCAAGTAGTATGTATGGAAACAAAAACCAGTGTTCACCGTTGTATGATGTTTCATAGGCTGTAAGGTTTTTGATTATGTTGGCAAAACTGCCAGGGTATGTTTGTGGAACCAAGAAATGTCCGATGGTGACGAAGATTGCCAAAATAAGCCAATAGCGTTTTACCAATCTCCATAATCTTGTCCATCGGTTTTTGTCTCCTTTTAAGCTCACTGCATACAAACCATAGCCCGACAGCATTACAAATAAAGGTACGGGGTTGGCCATTCTTGTCATGATAAATGTCAGAGGCTTGTCTGCCACGTGAATAAAATTCACGCACAAATTTGCTTTCTGCACTTCATTGAAAAGATGCAGGAAGAGCATCATGAGAATGGCCAATCCCTTTAGGATTTGTGTGTCTTGTCTTGTCATCGTTTATTTGGTATTCCTCACCATCTGAAGCAATGCTGCGGAGGGTGAGGCAGGGCCATCGTAGGGCAGCATCCGCCATGTCACCGTCCAGTCGAGCGACTGACCAGGTTTCAGGGTTGTGTAAGCACCTTGGCTTTCCAGTTCCACGTATGTCTTTCCTCTGTTCACATATACTTGTATCTCAGCCTCCCCAGGAGCAGCCTTCTTTGCTTTCAGGTCGTTGAAAGTTTTTATCAGCAGCAGACCGTTGTTAGTGTAAGCGAGCCAACCTTTGCCGTCGGCGTTGATCTTGCGGTTTTCTCTGGCTTCATCGGCGGAGTGCCACACTGCACCATACTGCGCATTGAAAGGTATGAGGTCTGCTGGTACTATAGACTTTATGTCGGCTTCAAAGAACACAAGACCTTCGTTTTTCACGCGGCTGATTTCCCAAGGAGCCACACGGCGTGTGCTGTCACCCTCGTTGATGATGGTGTAGGTGATGGCGATGGCGTTGTCTTTCGCGGTAAAAGTCTTCCGCACCCTGAATTTCAATTTCTCAGACACTTTGCTTGTCATGACGAGTGTTGGACTTTTCTGCTCTATGGTGTAAGGCATCTTGTCAAATTCTGGAACGGGAGGCCAGTTCCATTCCTTTTGAGGACTGGTCCAGAATGTGCTTCCAAAAGACTCTGGCGCTCTCGACTGTGAAAGGATTTCCTTGCCATTGTGTTTGAACGAGAGTATTTTCCCACCCCCATCGGCATCGATGGTCATGGACAGGTCGCCTGTTCTCACCACGCAAAGGGGTGTTTGAGGGAAGATGACGCGATAGTGTCCGCTGAGGTGCATGAATGCAAATAGTCGAAGCAGCCCATCGTAGTAGGCATCGAAATATCCATCCTCGAAAGGTTCGTGCTTGGCATTCCAGAGAGCATCTACAAATTCCTTGCTCTTATCGTGGCTACAAAGGACAGAAGCTGCTGCAAGAGTGGACACCAGACCGATGCTGTGGCGGAGTTTCCGGAAACCTCCAGCTACCAGGATTTCGTTCTCTGCTGGCAAGGAGCCATCTACTCGATATTGGTCCACGTATTTGTCAACCCCTTGCGAGTAGAAGAAGTTTTGTATGCGCTCACCATAATTCTGCTGCCATTCCTTGTCGGCGCAGCTCCATTCGTAGTCGAGTGCTATGTTCATTGGCACTCGCCAAGAGTCGTATCTGAAATTGCCGCCTCCTCGATTCCAAGGACCTTGGTTCACTGTTCCATCGTATTGGCAGATGTCAGGGTTGAGGCCTGTTTCTGGGTGGATGGCTTTGTGGAGGAAATCCCTTGACTTGCGAGCGGCCTCCATCCAATAGTCTGAGCGCCCATCGCCAGCCCATTTCGCCCACACCTCATAGAAGGCGGGAATGTGGTAGGATGGGTCCGTATTGCGTGAACCAAATCTATCTGGTGTGAAAGTGATGAGTTGGTGCTCTGGATGAAGCAGTGGCATCTGTCCATCTTCGCCAGTTTTTGCCATGGAGCAGTCGAGGATGTTGCGTGCCTCGCCCAGATAGTTGATGCCGGTGTCGTTGCCCCAGCGGTTGGATGCAAAAATCAATGCTGTTACATAATACAACTCTCCATCAGAGGCAGCCCCTTCTGCATTGTGGGTGCCGTCGGTCTTGCAGCTCCAGGCAAAATAGCCCTTGCGTGGGCCGTCTTGGTGCTGCATGTATTTCTTACTCCATCGCCAGATGCGGTCGAAGATGTCTTTTTCGTCCATCTGCACGGCTATCATCATGCCATACGACATTCCCTCTGTGCGCACGTCGTGGTTCTTTATGTCGGAAATGTAGCCTAAGGTGTCGCCTACCTCGAAATAAACTTTGTTGGGACCAAGGAACACGTCATCGAACACCTGGCGTAGTTTGAACTCCACAGCCATGGGCTTGTAGCCCATCTCCACGAAGATGTTGCGATATTGTTGTGTCTCAAAGCCACCTTTGTCCCAAGGTGTGATGGCTTGCAGGCTCAAGCATATGCCGGAAAGCATAGCGATAAGAAATATTTTTTTCATGTTAGGCTTTTTAGGTGTTATGTTGGAATAATTAACAATAATCGGGTGTAGAACGAGAGAAATACCCCCCTTATAATGTAGAGATGTAGTAGCTTCACTACGGAGAAGCAAAGTTACCAAAATAATCGGAGTATTAATAAGGTGTCATGTATCAAAAGATATTCTGTTTGTTACAGTTTTCTCAATTTGGTTGTTTATTTTGAAAGAAAAAGGCGTTTTTTGTGTGATTTTGAGGTCTTCTACGACATATTTTCACCTCTTTTTTCCTTGGTGTCGCAATAAATCCGACCTGTCGCATCAATTATTGGCGAAAAAAGCCAAAAAGCATTGTTGGGTACGAAAACGTGCCTACATTTGCATCAGAAAACAAAAATAAAAGCAAAAATAAAAACAAAATAAAAAAATTACGATTATGAAAACAATGCAAGTAACCCCGATGGCAGTTGCCAAGTATGAAGGAAAAGAAAGTGTAAAGAAGTTCGCCAAGGCAGCAAAGAAATTTTTCGCAGCCACAGTAAGATTCTTCATCGTTATCAGTCCAGCTTATCCACAGTATGTAGAAAGCATGCGAAAGAAAGGTTGAGCATGTTGAAAACAGCAATTAGGTCGCTCGAATCCCGAAAATCGAGTGATGCTATAAAGAAATCCACAATCATAGAAGAAAGTCCCCCTCTCTTTCATTGGGAAACATACGGTTAAGGACCTCAAAAGTGATGCAAAAGCTTTTGAGGTCCTTAACTGTATGTGCAACAACTCTGAAAAGATTTCTGTTGCATGAATAGGCTTTTTAAGAATTGGAATTCCATGCGATAGGCTATGTTGGGATGATTGGCAACGACCTCCATATGAGGTGCAGTCCTTTCCCCGTCTTACTTTCCTATTTTGAAAAAGAATGGCTTGTCGAAATGACGCTGTGAATAGTAGGTGACAGATGGGTGCGTGAGATTCATCACCATTGTCCAGGCAGTGCCGAGGAATCCATCTCTTTTAGGCTGCGACACAGCCTTGATGGCTTCTGTCAGTTGTTTCTCGCTCATCACTCCTCCAGTTTGTGTGTAATACTGACATAGTCGGTCGTAACGGTCATCACCTTCTATCAGTCCCACATTGAATTTCTCCTCGCACAGGTAGTGGTTGGCCAAAGCAGGTGATTCTGTAACCACCATATGGCTGTTGCCATCTGCTGTCTTGTCCTCAATATATTCCACAACCACCTTTCTGCCCGATGCATCTGCCATTGCGTAATGATGAGCAAAACCAGCGTCGGAATGCATGTCGATGCCTTTCAGCAGTTCCAATGCCTCACCTACGTTGGCAGCATTGTTCAGCATATATCGGATGGCAGCCGTAGTGGTAAGGTTTGGCTTATTGCTATGTTGATGTGTCTCTGTCGAGTCGCCAGCCATCAAGTCGGCAATGGCAAGGCCCTTCTCATTGATGCCGTCGAGGGCAACAAACAGGCCAGCCAATGCCATATATTGGTTTTTGAACCCCTCTGGCTTGTAATCCTCGCCAAACCCGTAAAACTCCACATTGAATGTGGTGATTGATTCGTAGCCGTTGTTAGGAATTGTATGCATTATTACACCAACGGCCGATGGAAAGTCAAAGTTGCGCCCCATCAGCACCTCGCCATCGGGTGTGGTAACAGTAAGTGCCGAACATCCAAAGGCTTCTTTTGATGTGTTCGCCTCTGGCTTGTAGTGGCCTTTCGACAAAAACTCCATGGCATAGCTTGCCAGTTGGTCGGTGGTTTCTATTCCACCCTTAGCCATTAACCCGTCAAAACCATCGTCGCCTTTGTACTCCATATAATATAGTCCGTCGTCCAACTTCTCGCACGACATGGCTCCCTTGACCAGTGGACCAAATTCCATCCACATCAGCACTCCAGTTATTACTATCAATCCCAGTGCGCCTACCAGCGCGATTTTTAATACTTTCTTCATTGACTATGATAATTTGATGGAGCAAGAACGGCACAATCCTTATGCTATCGAGAACATTCGAAAAGCAGAGGCACATGCCGTTCTCGCAATTTTCGACTGCGAAATTACATATAGTATCGGAATCCACCAAATTTCAGAGAAGTATTACATTCTCGCCTTCTGTTTTTCTCCAGCACCTGAGCCGCGATACTTGGAGCGAGCCTCATTAAATTTCCATGTGATGTCGAGTGAAAAGGTGCGGCGTGCGGGGTTATAGACTGTTAGGTCACGATAGCCAAAGAGGATGGCATAGGTCTTGTTGGTGTTGAAGATGTTCGAATGATTGTGTGAGGGATGGAATGATTGATGGGATACAAGGCAATTAGGTCTTGTTTATGATGTTACTTCTTACTTTTCAAACCATCATAAATCAGGCAGCTGCCTACCACAATGAGCAGAAACGGTGCCCATGGCTCATCGGTAGCTCTTTCAAGCCAATTAATTTGAATGAGATTCCATACACATGCCAATTTTATCATGCTGGCAACCACTAAAATGATTCCAATTCCAATTCTAAATTTCATAGCTTTTTGTTTTTGTTAATGTTAGACAAATTTTATATGGTGGATAGGAGTGAGACTCCTTGATGTGAAAGGCTTGTTTTTATTCCTCAAATTCTTTTAACTCTTTCAAACCCTGCTCGATTTCCTGTAGCTGCTGGGCATGACGGCGGAGCTGCCATCGGGCAAAGAAATAACCCACGACGAGGGTAACCAGTGAGAGTCCCAAAGGTAACAGGAGTCTTGTTCCAAGAGTGTAGCCAGCCTCTGTGTTGAATCCGAGTTCCGAGATGTAGAAGGCCACCATAGCCAGACATACAGCGCCAATCATCCAAATTTTCTCTTTCTGGCAGATTTTCTTGTAGCAGAGTACTGTCCGGCTGAGTTGGTTGCAACTCTTGCTGCCCATGTCGAATCTCGACAACAGGGAGAGTTTCCAAATCATGGGAATCATGCCTATCGCCATCACGCTTTCGACGATGGCAAATGAGATGGTACTTATGGGTGTGTTCATATAGACGTAGGGGAATACCACGCAGATGATGAGTATGTTCACCACGAAAGAATAGATGTTTTGTCCTACGATGCCGTCGTATGCCGACTTTGTCTTCTGCTGGATCATCTCTTTGACTATTCGCAGATTCACTATCTCTGTTTCTGCCAGACGCTTGTCGAGTGCGTTCCAACTGGCTTTCAATGTTTCAAGTTCCATAACCCAATTTCTTTTTAACGGTTAGACATTTTTCTTAATTTCTCTTTTACACGATTGAGCTTCACGGCAACATTGTTTTTAGAGATGCCGAGGATGTCGGCTATTTCCTGATAACTACGTTCTTCCAACCAGAGGAGAATCAGCGCGCGTTCCAATTTGCCTAACTGGTTGATGAGTTTGTAGAGTTCCTGAAGCATTCCTGCCGTCTCATCATCGTCAGCCATCATGCTTGCCATGTTGGCTGTCATGGGGATGGTTTGCGGACGGGTGTTGGAGCGTCGCAAAAACGTGATGCAGGTGTTCATGGCGATGCGGTAAACCCACGTCGAGATATTGCTGTCACCACGATATCGTGGGAAACTCTTCCACAGGTTCAGCACCGTCTCCTGGAACAGGTCGTTCAGGTTGTCCTGGTCGTTGGCATAGATGTAGCAGACCTTGTAGATGGTACGCTTCTGTGCCTCGAACATGTTCAGGAATTCTTTCTCCATTACTTTTGTCTCCATTCTTTTTGCTTCATCGTTTGTCTTATTAGTCGCATAGACAATTGGAAAATTACAAGCAACCGATAAAATTTTTCATGTCCATGAGGTTTCACTTGTCATCAGAACAGCCTAATGTGTTCATTATATGGACGCCACCGAAGAAATTTCTGGCTACTATATGGAGGTTGTGGGCACCAGTTTTTTCACTCTTGTCAGTATCATTGCCCACGCCGCCAATGAAGTTGCGGCTTTTCACTATCACATTCACCGTTTTGGGAACGAGCAACTCTATGCCACCCATGAAGGTGTGGATGTCTATCTCCTCGTCTTCTATGATTTTGGCTTCCCTAAGGTCAAGTCGAATACCTCCGCAGAAAGCATCAAGGCGTGCTCCATGGAAAGGCTCACCTTGGTATATGTATTCGTCGCCACCATAACGCACTGAACAGTTTAAGCGCTTTCCTTCCTCTATTGGTGGTATGGGGCGCTGAAGCCACTGGTAGTGGTTGTGCTGATAACTGCTGATGATGAGTTCCACGCCAATGTAGAAAACGAAAAACACACCGAAGTATGTTTGCGAAGGATGCTGCCACAGCCAGTCGAGATTCACGATGTTCCAAATGCTGGCGAGTTTCAATAGGGCTACCACAACGAAAAAAATGCCAACTACTTTTCTCCTTTTCGTATCTTTATGTGTATTTGGTTTGCTGCAAAGGTATGGCACGGCTGTTTTTTCCGCAAGTTTTTGGGATACTCTGCATTTTTTTGTGATGAATGGCATGACAAAATGAAAGCATTCCCCTTTTTTGCTTTATTATTTGCAAGAATAGCATTACCTTTGACGACTGTATGGACAAAAGGAGAAAAGAAACATTCATGGTACGTTTAGTCAGTGTGGGCTTTTCCATTCTGGCTTTAGCCATTTTCAGACCGCTTGGCTTGGATGTGTTAGGGTGGATGATGCCTATGCATCTCATTGCCATATTGGTGTTGGGCACGGGTATTTGCTATGTTACAGAGACCATCTTGACATATCCTTTCAACATGCCATCCTCTTTGGAAAAAGGTGTAGGATACATCATCCACCGCAACCTATGGTTCCAAATCATAAACACTCCTTTGATGGCTCTGATGGTGTGTACGTACCTCCATTTTGTAATAAGTGGCACAGGTGAAGACGAGCCTCTCTCGTGGAAGGGGTATCTTCAGACGCTTCTTGTCTTGGCTTTCTGCTCCTTTGCCATCGGACTTTATTGGCGATACAAGTTCCGCAGCCGCTATTTGGCGGTAGAATTGGAGGAGACAAAGAATTTGAACGAACAGTTGCTAAAGTCTCAAACATTAGAAGATGTAGTTCAGCCATCATCCGCCATAACACTCACGGGCACTACCAACGAATCTGTCACTCTTCAGATAGACCAACTCATGTATATTGAGGCCGTGGGAAACTATGTGAAAGTCTATCAATTCAGAAATGGTGAAGTTCATGCCGACATGCTTCGAGCCACTTCAAAGCAGATGGAAAACGACCTTCGCAGCTATCCGATGATAGTACGTTGTCATCGGGCTTTCCTTGTAAATCTCGGACAGGTGGACCATCTTGTCTCACATTCTGGTTCCATGCAATTGTTCATGAAACATAGTAATGAAACCCTCCCTGTCTCGCGTAGCAACATGGCAGGTGTAAAGGAGGCCATCAATGGGATGACCTCCATTTGACCACCTACTTATTAGATTAGAACTGGATGGAGAAAGATGCACCGAGCACAAATTGGCTCATGTTTTTCTTTGTATTGACGACTATCGGCTCAGTGCCGAGACCCAACATGTTGTTGAACAATATCATGTCGGGACATGCCTTGTATATGTAATGGTCGGGGTCGTATTCCAAGGTGTAGGTCTTTCTGGTGAAGTCGTAGTCGCAGAACACTTTCCAACAGAAGTTGCCATTATAGGCGTATGTGAGTGAAATGCCAGTGCCCCATTTTGTGCTGTTGTCGCCAGAGACAGTGATGTAGGGCCATTCCTCATCGTACGATACGTTTTTGTCATATAAACGCATGTTGTCAACATTGTATATTTCTCCATTCTTCACACTGATGTCATAATCAAATCCTTTTGATTGGCCTTTGAAGCGAGTGTCAATTTCAAGAGCTTGCATGATACTGCGTCCAATAAGCAATTTGGAGCCAAGAGCCAACCTGTTGTTTATGGGGAAGTTGAAATATAGACCCACGTCGCCGGCAAATTCTGTCAGGTGGTCGCTCTTGATGGAGATTTCCTTTTCCTCGATCATGTCGGTGATTTTGCCGTCAACTACAAAGTCAAGAATGTCTTCTACCTCTGTTTCAAAGTCATTTAGTCCAGTTATGATTCCTTGTATTTCCTTTTCGGAGGTCTTCATGAAATTGCTCCATCCTTTGATTGGCGAAGATCGAACACGCAGTCTTCCTCCCACACCAACATATGTGTTGAGGAAATAGGCACCTTCAGCCTGTACTGTTGTAGCAGAGCGGAATTGTAGTTCTATGTCATCGTCGGTTTCAAGCATTAATTCTTCTGATGGAAAATTCAGATTCTTGGAACCGAATCCTATACCCATTGACACATCAAAGAAAGATGGATGCTTTCGCGATAGGTCAGGATAGGAGCCGAGCGGACTGTTCAGCAGATGCCGTCCTTTGTAAATGATATCGCTTAGCATGTATCCCAATTCTCCCGACATGATGCCAATGCCTGCCCCAGAAAGAACATCACTCACCCAGTGGCGGTTGTTGAGCACGCGCATGATTCCAGTGGCAGTGGCGGCACCATATCCTACAACGGAGTACCAAGGTGATTTGGTCAAGCCATACTCTTTGTGCAGGATGGTTGCACCCACGAAAGCTGTTGCCGTATGTCCCGACGGCCATGAGTTGGCTGTACTACCATCAGGACGCATCTCTGTGGCTGTGTATTTTATTCCATTGACAAATCCTGCCATTATGCCGTACGACAAGGCTGCCGACACGCCAAGTCGTTGCCAGTCGGAACGGCCTTCCACCCCACCAACTTTCAATCCAAGCGTCATTGCCGGTGAGAAGAACTGCAAATAGTCGTCAATTTTGGTCTTGAATTCTGTCACAAGACGAGTCTTCGCTGGTGAGTTCTTGTAATCTTGACGGAAAGCTTCCTTCTCTCCCTTTGCTATGATGCCTGCAACAAATATGGGGACGCCAACCCACGACATGTCTTGGAGTGGCTTGTAGCAATTTGAAGAAGCAATAGACTGTGGTTCTGCCAGAGTGTAGTTTTCGCTTTGTGGCTTGACAGTGTTGGTGAAGCCATCAAGCATTTTGGGGTAGGAGAGCCTTGCTCTCAGCCGTTGGTCTTCCCGATTTTGCGCAAGGTTGTTGACTGCCAAGAGTTGCTGCAAGGAGTCGGTTTGGGGTTGAAACAAGTTCGTCTCTTGTTGGGTAACAGAAACGATGTTTTCTTGGTTGATTGCTGTTTGTGCATGAGTTCCTCCGCAACAAATAGCCAGAAACAAGGTTGTTAACAAATTCTTCATTTTCATGTTTTTTAAGATGATTTTGTGTTGATTATTGGATACTTTTCACTTCTTGTCACAAATTGACAGCAAAGTTATTCATTTTTATAAAAACATAATCTTATTTTTCTCAGATAGATGTATCTATTTCAAAATGGTTATATATGGTCTATAGAAGGCAAAAATATTTCTCAGCCTATGCAAACTTGAAAAACGAATTGGCATTTTGTTTGCAAATTTTAATTAATTAATTTATATTTGTGCCGTTATCATCATTACTACATAAGAGAGCAAACACAATGAAGAGGATTCTATTGACAATTGTTGTAGCAGCATTAATGTGCGGTGCGACAAAGGCACAGCAGGACAGTGTAACCTCTAATCAAAAAGGTGGGAGGAAGAAAGTTGCTGTCGTGTTGAGTGGCGGCGGTGCGAAGGGCATGGCACACATCGGAGCGCTTAAAGTGATTGAGCGGGCCGGCATACCTATCGACATCATCACCGGCACTTCTATGGGTAGTATCATAGGCGGTCTCTATTCCATTGGATATAATGCCAACTCTCTCGATTCAATGGTGCGCGTGCAGGACTGGAGCTACGTCATCACCGACAAGGAAGACCTGTCGAAGCAGAGTCTTGCCGACCGCAAAAAACAGAATACATACGTATTCTCCAGAGGCATTACCGTAGGTAAGCGCAACTACAACGACGGGGGCATCATCCAAGGCAAGAACCTGGCGGAATTATTCCAGCAATTATGCATAGGCTACACCGATTCCCTTGATTTCTCACGTGACCTTCCTATTCAATTCGCCTGTGTGGCAACAAATGTCATCGACAATACCGAGTATGACTTTCACAGCGGTCGCCTCCCTTATGCCATGCGTGCATCGATGGCAATTCCTGCAGCCTTCTCTCCAGTGAGAATAGGTGACAAAGTACTGGTGGATGGAGGTCTGCGCAACAATTACCCCGCGGACATCGCCCGTGAGATGGGTGCCGAAATCATCATCGGTGTAACTGTGCAGGGCGCACCAAAGATTGCTGAAGACATGGGGCGCACAATGAGCATCCTCAGTCAGATTATCGACGTGAATTGCAAGAACAAGTATGATGAGAACCTTGCCATTACCGATGTGCCAATACAGGTGAATACCTCTGGATACAATGCAGCGAGCTTTTCACTCAATGCCATCGACACACTCATCCGCAGGGGTGAAGAGGAAGCCATGAGACATTGGGGTGACCTGATTGCCTTGAAAGAACGCATCGGCATCCCCGACTCGTTCCAATACGTACTCCTGCACCCCAAGAATCCGACCGTGATGAAAGACAAGCATCGAGTAACGTCTTATGTCTTCGAGAACATGACCCCGCAGGACGTGCGCTTTTTGTGCCATAAGTTCCGCATTAACAAAACCGTTGACAAGAGTATCAGCCAACCCCGTATCATGACCGACTTGCCTTCACCACATAAAAAAGACAGCCTTCATTCCATTGTGCCCCGACACATGATTGACATATCTTCACCGCTTAAAAGCGACATAATCGATGTCAACCTCCAGCAACAACTTACCACCACCATGCGCATGGACTTATTCTACCAGACCGCCGAGTGCCGGTTGGAGCCCGATGGCAAAGGTGTACGTGTCATACTCACCGCCGGAAACCGCAAGACCAACCAGGCTTATGTAGGATTGCGCTACGACACCGAGGAACATGCTGCGGTGCAACTGGGTGCCGACTTCCCCATCATGGCATTCGTACCTATGAATGCAGATGTCACACTTAGGCTAGGCAAGCGCATGATGGCACGAGGCGAACTCACAATGCACACCCAGATTTTCACCTGTCCCATGTTCAGCTACACCTTCAATCGAAACGATGTGGACATTTATGTTAAAGGCGACCTTGACTACAATATCCTATACAACCAGTTCCAAGCAGAGTTGACCCCAATAAACCTCGACTTAAGGCACTTCAACTTGCAGATGAGTTTGAGATGGGACTACATGCACTACCGCAATAAATTGGAGGCTTCCCATTCCATGTATGTCAAGCTCGACAACGAGCACTTCTACAGCTATCGTGCACGTGTGAACTACAACAGCGAGGACGATTGGTACTTCCCCACACGCGGTGCACGATTCAAGGCAGAATACGCCTACCTGACCGACAACTTCGTCAAGCTCGATGGAAAGGCAGGCATGAGTGAGGTAAATGCCAATTGGCGCAAGTCGTTCACCTTGGGCAGACGTTTCACGTTGCAGCCCTTGCTTTACGGAAGGCTTCTCTTGGGTTCTACCATCCCTCCTGTGTTTGGAAACACAGTAGGTGGGGATTGGTTCGGACATTATGTGGAGCAGCAAATGCCTTTCGCCGGAATTGGCAACATTGAGTATGTTGACCATCATTTCGTCGCAGCTCAATTACAGGCACAGCAACGCATGGGCGACAATCACTATGTGCTGTTCAAGGTGACTGGAGCCCAACAGACGAACCGCCTGAAGGAATTGTTTGACCACAAAACGATGTTCGGATGCCAGCTGTCTTATTATCTCAAAACGATGTTTGGACCTCTCGGGGCCTCCTTAGGCTACAGCAATCGCACCAAGAAACTATATTTGTATTTGAATCTCGGATATGTTTTTTAAGGCGTAACCTATTATTCTTTTTCGGGGATTATTTTTCCTTTTTAAAAAAGGAAAACAATTTAGCTATCATACCCAAGCGGTAGGGTGGATTGTTTCTTGTCACCTCTTTTAGTTTGAATTCAGTGTCAAATACAGGGTTTATCTTCAGCGACTCCTTGATCGCTCTCATCTTTTGAGAAATGGTGGCGGCGCTTGCCTTGAAATAATCGCTGATGTCCTTGGAGGATATTTTCGACCTATATTTCTTGCTAAACAGGAGGTTGATGCTGCAAATGGTATATACCACTCCGGCAGCCCATACCTCTACTCTGCCTGACTGAAAAGGACTGTCTTGTTTGGCACCAAGCTTTTGTGCCATTTTTGTACACAACAAAGCACATTCTTCATCCAGATGTTCATTGCAAAACGTAACAGCAAGATCTATAATCCTTGCCTCCCTTTCCTCTAATTGCTGCTTGTCCATTCTTTATCTATCGCTTTCTTGTTTTTTCTGCCAACCTGAGATACTTTTTTCTTGACTTTTGGAATGGTGTCTTTATCAATCCCAGCATTCCAGTTCATGCTCAATTTCCGGCAATTGGCTTCTATGGAAGATGGGGTCTTTTATTCCACTCCTTTTTTGTGCCCTATAGTCATCGAGCAATCTGAATACATATTTTCCAAGAGATACAATGGCGATGAGATTGCATGCTGTCAACAAGGCCATGCAAAGGTCACCCAAGTTCCACACAAATTCAAGGCTTACCAATGCGCCGAACATCACCATTACACCCGCCGAACAAGCACGGTAGATGGTGAGAATGGTTTTGTTGGATGTTATGAAGCGTATGTTTGCCTCACCATAATAGTAATTCCCGATGATGGATGAGAAAGCGAAGAGTAAGATGGCAACGGCGACGAATGTAGGTCCAAGGGAACCTATTTCGGAACCAAGTGCCGCCTGGGTGAGCGCGATGCCCTTGAGTTCTGGAATATCGTAAAGTCCGCTTATAAGAATGACGAAAGCCGTGCATGAGCAGACGAGCAGAGTGTCCGTGAACACTCCCAATGCTTGAATCAGTCCTTGTTTGACAGGATGTGAGACTGTAGCCGTAGCCGCCACATTGGGAGCGCTACCCTCACCCGCCTCATTGCTGAATAGTCCACGCTTTACTCCGGTCATGATTGTAGCTCCTAATGCTCCACCCACACCTTGTTCAAGTCCGAAAGCATCTGTGATGATGACCTTCATGACATGTGGAATATGTTCGATGTTCATGAAGACGATAACAACAACAAGCAAGAAGTAACTTATAGCCATTAAGGGAACGAGAATGGCACTGACGTTCGCAATACGGTGTATGCCACCAAAAACAATGAAGAGAGACACAACAGAGATGACGGCGCCCACCACCAAGGGGCTCCAACCGAATGCCTCTTGCATCGCGCCACAGATGGTGTTGCTCTGAATGCTGTTGTATGAAAGACCGAAAGTGATGGTCAACAGAATGGCAAAGGTGTATGCCATCCATTTAAGGTGCAGTCCTTTATGAATGTAGTAAGCTGGTCCGCCTATGAAAGAGTCCTTGTGCCGTTTTTTAAATAGTTGTCCAAGCGACGACTCCACAAAGGCTGTTGCAGAACCCAACAATGCGATAATCCACATCCAGAAGACAGAACCTGGTCCGCCAATGGTAATGGCTGTTGCCACACCTGCCAAATTGCCTGTCCCCACTCTTGTGGCGACAGATACGGCGAAAGCCTGAAATGATGAGATGTATTTGTGATTCTCATTCTTGCCATTGATGTTGCTGGTGTTGGTGCCTGGCATTGTGGAGTCAGTCAACAGTCTAAACATCTCGCCCACCATCCGGAACTGCACTCCTTTCGTTTTCCATGTGAACCACAATCCACATAGCACCAACGCGAATATCAGTACATATCCCCAGATGGCATCATTAATTTGGGTAATTAATTCATTCATCATCAGAAGCGATTACACAAAAACAATAGTTTTTCTTATTTGACTATTACCGAGACCTACATTTTTTGTTGATATATCCCACGTTGAATTTGCAAATATAAAGGGCAAGTTGCATATTTCATTTTGTCTTTTTTACCTAAATCCGCAAATTTGGGCATTGCATGCCTTTTGCTTTCAAGAGGTCTTTTGCTCTTTTGCAATGATTTGCTGACAACAACAATTTGCAATTTCATACCTATACATAATACCAGTGAAAGGTGTGGTATGAGGTGGCTCAATACGATCTCCACGCTGATTCCACCACTGAAGCTGATGCTCGACAGCGAACCTCTGATTTCGTTTTGTTGATACCCAAGAGATGTGCAATGCTGCCCCAATTCCTTGTCAATAACAGAACCCACATGTCGGGAAATAGTTCTCTCACGTGAAAAATACCCTCGAAAGAGGTGGCTTTTTCAGATTTAATGTTTATCTTTGCAATGGAATGGATGATTTTGCTTGTCTTGAATAGCAGCAGTAAGGTAAGTGAAAAATCTGACATGGCATAATCCTGAGCAACAAATATTTGCTCAAAAACTTATAAGAATGTTTACTAAAGTGCTGTGGAATTAGGTTATACACATCCTATAGCTTTTTCGTGTTTAATTTCTAATAACAGCATTTCATGTGACAACAAACCCATTTTGTTGATATACCCCAAACTATTATCTTAATATTACTTTGGATATTTAGGAGCAATTGGAGACTCTATGTATTCTCACCTCTTAAGGCACAATAATAGTAACTGTCAAACAACAGACATATTAAATAATTCATTTATGAAAAAAGCATCTTGTGGAAAAATCATAATTGCAGGAGATTTCTTTCCTGTAGATGAGAATGAAAGTCTCTTTTGCAAAGGAGATATAGACACGCTTTTGGGAGATAGGTTGTGCCAACTCTTCTTCGATGCCGACTTGTCTGTATGCAACCTTGAAGGTGCCTTGTCTGATCATAATGAAAGGTGCAACAAGACAGGTCCGGTGAAAGTTGCTCCTACAAAATGCGTGGAAACATACAAGAGTTTGGGCATTAATTGTTGCATGTTGGCAAACAACCACGCCACCGATGGTGGACATCAAGGGCTAATAAGCACAATTGACACACTTGACAGATATGGAATAGACCACATTGGAGCAGGAAAGAACAAGGACTCAATATCAAGATTCATCATTTATGATGTTACCGGAATGAAAATCGGCTTCTATAATGTCTGTGAAACAATGTACAACAAACCTACTGAATCACAAGCAGGAGCATGGCTGTATGATGAATATGTAGTTTGTCACGAACTTGAGGACTATAGGAAAAAATGCGACTATCTCATTGTCATATACCATGGTGGTACTGAAAAATTCCGCTACCCTTCACCTCAAACAAAAAAAAGATTTCACAGAATGGCTGATAGTGGTGCCGATATGATTTTGTCGCAACACACTCATTGCATTGGTTCAGAAGAACATTATAATGGAGCCTACTTGCTTTATGGACAGGGGAATTTTCTTTTCAACAATTATGCTCCTACATTCACTGGCACTGGCATTGTTGTGGAAATAGACATTGTCGATAAAGAAATAAAAATCATAAAACACAAGGTGACTTCTGTTGGAAGAATACAAGTCAGATACTCAGATGATCAAGACTTTAGTGATTTTTATGAACGTTCTTCCAGAATAGATGATGATGAATATATCTATCAGCAGTTCCAAAAATACTGCAATGACGAATTACACCTCTATCTGAAAGCATTTAAAAGCCCTGGAAGAATCGCTGATAGAATCTTGGACCGTCTTCCTAAATCATTCAAGAGATGGCTGTTTACTAAAACTCATACAAACAGAGACTTGTTGTTTTCCCTCCACACACTGCGCTCCGAACAAAATAGAGAGATTGCAATAAGAGGCATCGAAGATCTTCTGGAAAAGAAGACCGGAAAACGAATCCAATGATTAATCCATCACAGTGTAAATGCTATGTTTTCGAGCGCTTTCGTGATGTGGATTTTGAAAATGTGGAGAATTTTTTGTCTGTTCCTCTTGGACGACTTACCCATGTTAGAACGGCAAAGCACAATGCGCCGCTAAGCAATCCCGCTATGGCATCAATGGCATAGTGAGCACGAATATAAACCGTGGATAAGAAGAGCAGCACGGCAAAGGGGAGCAACACCCAGAAAAGACGCTTTAGGCGATATTGCAACAAGACAAGCATGACAACGACTGTCAATCCCACATGGCTGCTTGGGAATGCTGCCACGGGGCGTTCGCCAGCATCATGAGCTATGTCCACCCAACTATAGAACAACCCATCACTATAGCCCGGACAAGCCATCCGCACCTGATTGTGATTGAAATAGTCGTGAAGGTTGGGGAAAATGCCCTTGGCTATCTCGTCAAGACCCACTGCTTGGAAGTAATACTGCGGTCCGGTGACAGGCAGAGCCACAAAAATGATGTAGTGTATGTAGAATGAAGCGAGTGTGACAAATACCACGCGCTCGAAAGATTCATTGCGAAAGAGCAAAATGGTTACTAAAACCGTTGCAATAAGGGGATAGTAGCATGTGTATCCAAGGCACATCAGTTCGCTGACCACGGCATTGTCCATCACTTGTGGAAACAGCAGCGCAGGTTGACAACCAAAGATGGCTTGCTCCCATGTGGCAAATACGTGGTCGAGGTTGGGAAGCACACGGTTTAGCTCGAAAATGTCGGGATACCACCAACTGAGGAAGGCAGCCTGCACCAAGGCACGCAGCGTAAGAGTCAGTCCGCAAGGCACCATCCTGTAAACTCCCCACATGGCAATGGTGATGGCTGCAATATGTATGCGCCCGGAAATCATCGATTGGGAATTGGGCAGATAGGAATACATGACAAGCACGTACGCCAAAGTCAGCACGAGATAGGTCAAGGTTGCCCATTCGTATGTCAAAAGCCCTTTTCTGGGACTCTTCTCCAAGGAGAAAAACATATTGAGGTATTTCTTCATCTTTAATAGCAAAATGTGACAAGCTGAGACGAGTCACTGGTGAGTCAGAGCCAATTGTGCTCCTTGTACCACTTCACCGACAGCCTTACACCCTCATCTAACTTCACCATGGGGTGGAAACCCAAATCGTCAATGGCAGGGAGGATGTCGCAACGCCAGTTACGCTGTCGCAAGATGTGGAATTTATCGTTGTTGATGGCTGTTACCTTTCCTGTGATGCGCCCAATATACTCGCCGCAGAAAGAGACAGCCCGGAGCACGCAGATGGGTGCCTTGATGCGCAATAGCCAAGGGTTGCCCAATTCCTTCTGGAGAAAGTCGCTGAAAGCCCTTGACTGGTACACCTCTCCGTCGCTGAGGAAATATTTTCCACCCGTCTTGCCGTGGTCGAGGGCGAGGAAGACCGCCTGCACCACGTCGCTAACATAAATGAAGGTGATGTCCTGGCGCTTGTAACCTACGGAGAAGTCCATATGGCTCTTGATGCTCTTGGCCATCATGAAGTAGTCGCGTTCACGTGGACCATAGACTCCTGTGGGTCGCAGCACCACGTATGGCAGGGCTTTTCCGCTGGCTGCCAAATTGTCGAGATATTGTTCTGCTGCCAGTTTGCTCTTTCCGTAGGCGGTGTTGGGCTGCGGTGTGTCGGTACTTAGGATTTCCTTGTATGGCTGCTCTTCACGTATGGGACCGAAGATGCTCAAAGAACTGAGGAATACAAGGCGGCGCATAGGCTGGTTAGTGGCAAGTAAGGCATCTACAAGATGCTTGGTGCCGAGAGTGTTCACATTGTAGAAGTCGTCAATATTGAGGCTTTTAGTCACCCCGGCGGCGTGAACTACATAGTCGAAGGCATGTCCCTGCAACTGACTTTCCAATAAATTCGGGTCGGACAAAGACAACTCGATGAAGTGAATCCTTTCATCGGAAAGGAATGCTTTGGAACTGCTGGAACGCACAGCAGCCCATACCTCCATCCCACGGCGTAGTGCTTCCTCGACAACGAAACTGCCAATGAACCCGCTGGCGCCAGTAACTAAAATACGTTCCCTCATCTCACGAACAAATGGTTTTCACAATCTTTTTGCGGAATTTGTTTGCAAAGTTAGCAATTATTTCGTTAATTTGCAGAAAACTAAAATGCAAATACTATGGGAAAGGGGAAAAAAGGCGGCAAACGCATGAACAAAAGGCAAGTCACAGACTTGCTTGTGAGTTACTTTCAATCACAACCCAATGTGGAATTGTCGTATAAGCAAATATTCAGGGCACTCCACTTCGACACTCATCCATTGAAGATGCTTGCCATAGAGGTGATGGAAGAGTTGGCGTGGGACGACTTCTTGAGCAAGACTTCCGTCTCGTCGTACAAACTGAACCTCAAGGGACAGGTGCAAGAAGGCGTGTTCAGACGCAAGGCAAACGGAAAGAACAGCTTCCTGCCAGACGATGGTGGAAAGCCTGTGTTTGTGGCAGAGCGAAACTCCATGTTCGCCCTCGATGGCGACAGGGTGAGAGTGTCGTTCAATGCACGGCGCACACACCATATCAAGGAAGCTATGGTGACCGATATACTCCAAAGGGCTCACGACACATTCGTGGGACAGTTGAATGTGGAGCGTGACTATGCCTTCCTCTCCACAGACAACAATATGATGCTTGACATAATGGTGCCCAAGAAAAAGCTAAAGGGTGGCAAGACAGGCGACAAAGCTGTGGTGAAAATAATACAATGGCCAAGCAGGGAGTCGAAGAACATCGTTGGAGAAGTTGTTGACGTGCTTGGAAAGAAAGGCGACAACAACGTGGAGATGCATGCCATATTGGCGCAATACGGACTGCCATACAAATATCCGAAGAGCGTGGAGGAGGCAGCAGAGAAAATATCTTCCGAGATTACCGAGGCAGACTTGGAAGGACGAGAGGACTTCAGGGATGTCTGTACTTTCACAATCGACCCAAAGGATGCCAAGGACTTTGACGACGCTCTCTCGATAAGGAGTATAGGAAAGGGGCTTTGGGAAGTGGGTGTGCATATAGCCGACGTGTCGCATTATGTGAAGGAAGGCTCCATAATCGACAAGGAAGCGCTGCGACGCGCAACAAGTGTATATCTCGTAGATCGCACCATTCCCATGTTGCCGGAAAGACTGTGCAACTATATCTGCTCGTTGCGCCCCAATGAGGACAAACTATGCTACAGTGCCGTGTTCGACATGGATGAGAAAGCCAATGTGAAAAAATGGAGATTGGTGCATACCGTAATAAGGAGCAACAGGCGGTTTGCGTATGAGGAAGTGCAGGAGATATTGGAGAATAATGGCGTGAAGGACGGTACGGGACAGCCGGCGCCACCAGCTCCCAAGGGAGGGTACAAGGGTGAGCTGGCAACCGAACTGATAACACTCGACAAGTTGGCGAAACAGCTGCGCGAGGAACGCTTCAAGAATGGGGCGGTGAAATTCGAGCGTGAGGAACTGCATTTCGACATCGATGACACGGGAAAGCCTATCAAGTGCTATTTCAAGGTGTCGAGGGATGCCAACAAGCTCATAGAGGAGTTCATGCTCCTTGCCAACCGTTCGGTGGCAGAAAGCATAGGCAAGGTGAAGAAAGGAGTTAAGGCAAAAACACTGCCTTATAGAATACATGACTCACCAGACCCCACAAAACTCGAGAACTTGAGAGAGATAATTTCCAGGTTCGGATACAAGCTGAAAACGGCTGGCACCAGGGGGGCTATCTCAAGAAGCCTCAACCAACTGATGACCGATTGTGAAGGCAGGCGCGAGCAGAACCTTATACAGACAGTGGCTCTGAGAGCCATGATGAAGGCTCGCTATAGTGTGCACAATATAGGGCACTATGGCCTTGCCTTCGATTTCTACACTCATTTCACCAGTCCCATCCGTCGATATCCCGACACCATGGTTCACAGGTTGCTCACACGCTACCAACAAGGAGGAAGGAGTGCCAACAAGGAACATTATGAGGAAATGTGCGAGCACTCCAGCGACATGGAGCAAGTGGCAGCCAATGCCGAGCGTGACTCCATCAAATTCAAGATGGTGGAATTCATGGCCGACAAGATAGGCAATGTCTATAAAGCACATATCAGTGGCATACAGTCCTATGGCATTTATTGCGAGATAGACGAGAATCATTGCGAGGGTATGGTGCCCATGCGCGACCTTGATGATGATTACTACGAGTTCGACGAGCGCAACTACTGTCTGGTAGGGCGTAGGCATCATCACAAATTCCAGTTGGGAGATCCCATTGTCATCAAAGTGGCACGGGCAAATGTTGACAAGCGACAACTTGACTTCACACTGGCTTAGCTATCATGAGCATCCGCTATACACGTAACGAGGAAAACATCAACACTTGGTCGCACGCCGCAGGCATAGGCATTGGCGTGGTGGTGGGGGTGATTTTCCTCGTTATGTGTGCCAAGCAGGGGCTTGGTTGGGCACGTCTTGGTGTCTCGCTTTACCTTTTCGGCATGTTGGGTTCTTACATTTCCTCTACTGTTTATCACGCGCTGCCGAGACGTAGCAAATGGAAGGAGAGGCTCCGGCGCTGGGATCATGCTGCCATCTACTGGCATATTGCTGGATCTTACTCACCCATCACCCTTGTTGCACTACGTAGTGATGGCTGGTGGGGGTGGGGGCTGTTCTGCTTTGTATGGACTTGTGCCGTGGCAGGCACAATCATTAGCTTTATCCATCTCAAGGAGCACAGCAACGTCGAGACAATTTGCTTTGTGGGCATGGGACTTAGCGTGCTTGTGGCTTTCAAGCCATTAATCAACAATGTGAGCACGGCTGCCGTTGTCTGGATTATTGCCGAGGGGGTATGCTATATTACCGGAGCGGCTTTCTACAGCCTCAACAAGCGTCGATACATGCATAGCGTATTCCATTTCTTTGTTCTTGCTGGTTCGATATGTCACATTGTGGCAGTATGGGACATGTTGCTCGACTTCGGTGCAGCATTATAGTGTGATCAGAATTTCCATTGTAGTTGCAGTTCCAAGTCTGTCTTTGATGAATGGTCGATTTGCTGGAGGCTGCTGGAAATGTGACTCCTGTCGAAATAGTCTGTTGTGGAGAGGTGTACAATGAGTGTCAAGTTGCGGCCGAGTGTTGCGCGGGCGGCCACCGACCACCTGATGCCCTCGCCGTAATACGACAGGTATGAATAAGAATACAGCACCCCTTGTTCGTAACCATATACACGGCTCTCATAGTCATCGGTGTCGAAATACCCGATGGTGGCATTTATTCGCAGCCAGTTGTGAGTATATCCGATGTTTTGTGCCACCATCCATCCCATGCTGCTATCTTCGAAATTGGAAAGAGACAGTTCGGCTTGCGTGGCACAGCGCCACCTGCCGAGACTGCAAGAAAAGCTTGCGTGTCCACGATGTGTGGTCTTTAACGTCTGTTGTGTTTAAATTATCTTTGTCTTTGTCTTTGTCTAAATTTAAGTCGATATTTTGATGCGGGGAAAAAGGCATAGTCGCTATATGCCATTACTTTTATGCGCCGCGATGGTTGCCACTGTGCCCCAAGATACACCCCGCTCTCATTTTGCACTTTACCACCCTCGCTGAAGCTGCTGGCACGACGGGCATGGTATTTTTTGCTATAAAACCTGTGCAATGCCATCAGTGAAATTCTCGACGAAGGAGAGAAGCTAAGCGTGTGGATGGTAGCCAGCGCGCCACCATCGCCAGTGGCTGTTTCCCCCTGAACAGCAAGGTTATGTCCGGTATAGCCATAGTTGGCACTCACATTCCAGAAATTGTTTCCCACAGCGTCATATTTATGATATGCCTGTGATGTGTTGGGGAGCAGGTCTTTGTCGTATTTGGTCCATGAAAAAGTGGATCCGAGATGGAAACCATGACTGAAGAAGCGGACATTGCCTCCGGCGGAGGTTTCTGTAGAATTGTTTTTCTTGTTCATCTCCGTCACCGTTCGGTGCATGCCACTGGTCACAATAGTGGTTATGGTTGAAGCTGTAGAATCAGTGGAGTGCAAGGTGGCATCAATGTTGCGGTATGAAACAAAAGCGCTGATGTCCAACCCCTTGGCGACATTTATCGTGGCTCCGGCTCCGCGAAGGCTGTTGGCTGCATTGCGAGAAGTGTGCGCCTTTAGTCCGTATGTGCGACTGCCCAATGCTGAGAGATTCGACATCTTGCCTATGCCGGTGCCATCGCCAATGACAAGCCCAAGACCGAAAGATGCGCGATATTGTCCCGCAACGACTGATTTCACGATGCCAATGTCGTGAATTTCGGCATATATTGAATAATGGTCGTAGCCCCATTTGTTCTTGTTGGCGAAAAAAGGTTCACCAGCATCTTGAGAACCGATGAAACCAATTTTCAGGCGGTTGGAATACTGGAAACGGTATCTCACCGAATGGCGATACTGGTAGCCCAAATATCCGTTTTTGTCGCCATGTCGTTCGTAGAAAGGTATGCCCGCCGTCCCCACCACCTCGTTGCGACCATAATGCAGCATGTTGCGCAAAGTTGTAGCAGCATCAATTTTCTTTTCCCCACAATAGGTGAAGTACGTCAGCAGGCAGCGAGTGGTGTAGTCTATCGATTCTATCATGGCAAGTTCGCCATGCGACTTCATCCCGTTGTTGAAATAAACATAGGATAATATGTCTTCTACCTGCTTCTTGTTTAGGAAAGGCAATTGCAGAAGTTGTTCTTCAGTGGCAGTGTTGATGTCGATGGGATGTTGCTCCAGGTCGCATAGCATTTCATAAGTTTCCTCCCATTCCGCACTTTCCACATCGTCGTCGGTGGTCAGTTCGGAAAACAGTTCTTCCCAAGGTCGTGTGGTCTGACCTTTGATGGTGGAAAGAGATGCCAAGCAGAGAATGATGGCAAGTAAGTATCGAAAAGGCATCTTGTCTATCTTTCTTGCAAAAATAGTCAATAGTGACCAAAAAAGCAATGGAAGACATGCAAGAAATCCTCTCTTTTGTGGTGTTTTTCTTGTTTTTCGATTATTTAGCATCTGAAACGGCTTGCTTTCCCCGTTTTTTCATATATTTGCCGCGATGAAAGCGAAAAGACTTTTCTTGATGTGTGTCATTGTGCTGTTTCCTTTGTTTGCCATGGCACAAGATGACGACAAGTCCGCCTCCTCCACAGAGGCGGAGGTATCCTCGCTGGCTCCAGAGACACAACTGAAGAAAACTGTTCTCGATGGTGAAAATGCCCTGCTCATGGAGATGCACAACGTGTATGTGTATCCGGTGATGGAACTGAAGAGTGAGCGCCAGCGCAAGGCGTTCAACAGATTGGTCAACAATGTGAAGAAGGTGTTGCCCATAGCCAAGGATGCCAACAAGATAATAATCGAGACATACGAGTATCTTGAAACGCTACCTGACAAGAAGTCGCGTGAGGCGCACATGAAACTGGTGGAGGCGGAAATTTACCAGACATACAAGCCAAAGATGAAAAAACTGACATATTCGCAAGGGAAGTTGCTCATAAAACTGGTGAACCGCGAGTGCAACTCTTCCTCCTACGATATAGTGAGAGCCTTCATGGGACCCATCCGAGCAGGCTTTTGGCAAGCTTTCGCATGGACTTTTGGAGCAAGCTTGAAGAAAGAGTATCGTCCTGAAAGCACTGACCGTCTGACAGAGCGTGTGGTGCTCATGGTGGAGTCTGGTCAGTTATAGTCATTTTGGAATTTGGCCTGTTTGGTTGCGAAAAAGATTGGCGCCGGTCATCATCACGATGGCCGGCGTCGGATATTAATCAATTCGTATCAGATTAAGGTAGTTTGTCTTTCAGCCACCATGGGCGGTATGTCTATTCTGTGAACAGCACTTGCAGAATGGTCTGTCCTACAGCTTCCAAGGTAGATTTGTCGATGTGGTTCATGTCATCGTTGATGGTGTGCCATGTAGGTCCAAACGAACTGGCTTCACACTGTGGGTAATGAGGTATTATGTCTGCTGTAGGGATGCCAGCTTTCTCGTTCACTGGGATATGGTCATCGGTGATGTAATTTCCTGTGTTCATGGGGAAATACCCGCTATATCCAGCAGCGTGGGCAGCGTTCCACACTCTTTCCACCACACGTGGGGCAAGTTGTTGCGACGCACCCTCCTTGTAGAATTGGGCACCTTGTCCGCCCACCATGTCGAGGAGTATGCCGAAGTTGGTGACATAGTCCGTTTGCTGTTGGTGTGTAGCCCAATATTGTGATCCGAGTGCCCAAGAGTCAGGAGTGCTGTTGCTGCTCCATTGAGGTACGCCCCAGTCTTCAGCATCGAAGCAGATGAAGTCAACACCCACATTTAGCGAGTCTGTTTCTTGTAGCACCCTTGCCACCTCCAGCATCACTGCCACGCCACTGGCACCATCGTTGGCAGCCAGTACAGGTGTCCTCCAATTTGTGCTGTCTGGGTCGTTGTCTGCCCATGGGCGACTGTCCCAATGTGCGCAGAGCAAGATGTGTCGTTGACGCTCAGGATGGTGGTGGGCTATGATGTTTGTGGCACGGAGCATGGTGCCGTCATATCCTGTGAGGGCTGCCTTCTGCAGTTCCACCGTGCATCCCAAGCTGCGGAATTTCTCCGCTATCCATGCCTCGCACAGGTCGTGCTCCTTGCTGTTCATGGTCCTTGGACCGAATGCGCATTGTGCGTGGCAATACGCAAAAGCAGAGTCGGCATTGAATTTTGGACCTACGGCATTCACTTCTATCACTTCAATGGTGTTTTTCTCTCGCTTGCATGACGCATTGCAAAACAGCACTATTGCCGTCAATGCCATGGCGGCGGTTAATATTTCTTTGGCTTTCATCATTGTCGGGTTATTTGTTGAAGTTTTGCACCAGTGCCATCACTCTCAGCCAGTTGCCTCCCCATATCTTTTGGATGTCGCGCTCACTGTATTTGTTCTTTAACAGGGCAAGGGTGAAGTTTATCATCTCCGAAGAGTTGCCCAGTCCTATCACTCCTCCGTCGCCGTCGAAGTCGGTGCCTAAGCCAACGTGGTCAATGCCCATTACGGTGACAGCATGGTTGAGATGTTCTATGGCATCGCGGATGGTGGCATCGCCTTCCTTGCGTAGGAAACCAGGGTATAGGGTGACTTGCATCACTCCACCTTGGCGGGCGAGGGCTCGCATCTGGTCATCGGAAAGGTTGCGTGGTACATCACACAATGCCCTGCAGCTGCTATGGCTGCACACAATAGGTGTCTTGCTTATTTCCATCGCGTCGTAGAAGCTCTGTTCGCTGGCATGGCTAAGGTCCACCATTATGCCTTGGCGGTTCATCTCCCTAATCACCTTTTCGCCAAACTTGCTCATGCCGTGGTTGGTGTCGCATCCCTTTGCACTGTCGCAGAGGTCGTTGTCGCCATTGTGGCATAGAGTGATGTATATCACACCTCGCTGTGCAAAGTGCTTCACTTGTTCCACGTCGTGGTTGAGGGCGATGCCGTTTTCTATTGCGAACATCACCGACTTGCGATCCTTGCGCTTGTCCTCAAAAAGGTCGGCAGGTGTTCGTGCTATGCTCAAATATTTCCGGTTGCTGCGCACGATGGCTTCTATCTTGTCGAAGATGAGGTCGGCGTATTCCTTAGGTGTGTTTACGTCGAAAGCTACCTTTGATGAGAAAGACTCACCCATCTTGGGTTGTGGCAGGTAAGCAGCCATGATGACAGCATCCTGACGACCCTCGTTCATCTTGTGCAAATCGACAAGAATATGTGGGTCGCGTTGGTCGAACTTTATGTCCTGATGGAAGAACATGGGGGTGTCGCAGTGGGTGTCGAGAGTGAGGATACGGTTGTGGAGCCTCTTGGCAAGCAGGAAATTGCCAGCATGAGCCACCAACCACTCAAAAACCTTGCGTCCTTCATCACCGAGGCACTCTGGATGCCATTGCACACCGAGAATAGGCTTGAATTCCGTGCTCTCCATGGCTTCTATTACACCGTCGGGTGCCTTGGCAGTAACCTTGAAATGCTTGCCTGGGTCAGCCACAGCTTGATGGTGGAAAGAGTTTACATATATTTTCTCACTACCATATATGCGGTAAAGCATGGAATCCTTTTCAATGTTTATGGAGTGTGAGAGCAGGTTGCGGTCGCCTTCTTGAGCATGCTTTATCGGGCGTGGGGCAGGCGTCTCGGCTTCCTTTTCTTTCTCTTTCCCTTTCTTCTTCTTGTCTTTATCCTTGTCTTTGTCCTTTTCTTTATCCTTCTCCTTCTCCTTCTCTGTTGTCTCGGTCTCTTCGTCTGGTTGTATCATACACGAAGCGATGTCTTGCATCATCTTTCCTCCCAAGGCAGCAGCGAGAGTCTGTATGCCTCGGCAGATGCCAAGGATGGGTATCTGCCTGTTGTATGCCAGTCGTGTGATGAGCAATTCTGGCAAATCTCTTACGTTGTTGATGCGTCCAAGCTCTTGATAAGGTTCTTCTCCTACCCATAGCGGATTGATGTCGCCGCCACCAGAGAGCAGCAGTCCGTCGATATGGTCAAGAGTGTTGATTATGATGTCTTTGTCGGCCACAGGGGGTATGAGCACGGGTGTGCCTCCAGCTTCCACTATTTGCTGGTAGTACACACGTCCCATGGTGGCCTCTTCGTCGTGGAAATTGGCGGTGATGCCTATTATTGGTTTGCGCTTGGCTTCGGGAAATGACCCGTAGATAGGTTCCAGATGCGCATTGATGTCGAAGGATGCCATCGTCTAACTCTCTATGTCGTCGATTTTTACTGGTATTTCCCTCTTGATGCTTTGTTCCAAGGATATGAGGGTCTCTGTTGCCACCACGCCAGGAATGCTCTGCAACTGGTTGTTGAGCAAGTCCATGAGTTGTTCGTTGTCTTTTGCGAAGAGTTTCACGAGCATGGTGTAAGGGCCTGTTGTGAAATGGCATTCCACTATCTCTGGTATGTGCGTGAGACGTTGGCACACCGATTTGTACATGCTGCCTCTCTCCAACGTTATGCCCACGTAAGTGCATGTGTGGTAACCTAAGCTCTTTGGGTTGATGTCGAAACCGCTGCCGGTGATGATACCGGCTTCGATGAGATGTTGTACGCGTTGATGTATGGCTGCACGTGATACATTGCATTCCGCAGCCACATCCTTGAACGGAATGCGTGCATTTTTAGACAATATGCATAAGATTTTCTTGTCCAAGTTGTCTATTTTGTCTATTGCCATTTTTGTATTGTTTTCTTTAGCCTGTAAAGGTTAGTTTGGTTTGACTTGACATTTTGAAAGCAAATATAGGCAATTATTATGATTCGGGCAACTTTTTTCCTCTATTTTTAATAATTTTGTTGTTGTTGCCTTTCCAATTTGAGTGATTTGTTGAACAAATCGTGCAATTTGTTGATTGTTTTTTGATTGTCATGTCAGAATGTGTACTTTTGCATCAAGATAACAACAACGACCGACATTGGCTGTCATCTGTTGCAAGTTAACATTCTACATATTATAGTTTTGGTTATTAGGTTATATTTTAGGTTGAAAGATTAGTTTCAGGTGATGATATGTGAATACCATCACTTTTTTTCATTCGCCCTCTTTTGCCATAAAACAATTTATTGTCGCTCAGCATTTGGAAACGATCTGTGTTGAGGTGCGTTATGATTCCTGAAAAAAAAAGAAGCAACCTTTATAGGTTGCCTCTTCTATTAACTGATTCTTAACATCCATTTGATTCTGCCACATATTCGGGTCAAAAAGTAATTACGCTCTATCCTTCCTGGCTTATACTCCAGTTTGGTTAGGAATCTTGCTATTTTAAACCGCCTTTCGATATATTTGTCTGAGAACGGACATTCAGAATACCATTTCACCATCCTGACGCTGTAATGTTTTGATTTTGCAGCAAAAAAAGATACAGTCTTGCAGCCTCCTTTTTCAAGTATTTTTCTCATTATACGATTGTTTTCGGCTGTATCTCCCTCAGATATGTATGCACCTTTTTCTATGCTATAATCACGGCTTTTCTTGTAAAATTCATCCAAAATACCTATGCCTTGATATTCTTTAAGAATGCCTGTAAAACAACCGTGTGACACTTTTTTTCCCTTGTTCCACCAATTTTTCCCCATAAAGAAAGAGACAGAATGGGTGCCTACTAATTTGTCTCCATTGTATGCAACCCAGCACATGCCGTCTTCTCCCAGTCTTTTCTTGATTTCTTGTCCTGGTATTTGGGCATTTTTCAAAACTATTCCATTCTTGATATTCTTTTTATGAGCTTCTAAAAGTAGTTCGTGTATGTCGTCCCAAGAAACCCAGTCAGGTTT
>ONAG01000001.1:129948-140123 GCA_900315745.1 uncultured Prevotellaceae bacterium | reverse complement strand
TAACAACTGGCCTGATATTCAAAGTGGAGACGAAGTTTTATCTGGCTCTGAGGTAATGGTTTCCACCTCTGCCTCAGAGGGCTATCAGATTGAAAGTGTAACTGTAACCGATGAGAATGAACAAGAAATAGAACTCACCGAAGCCGAAGAAGGCATTTCCTGGACATTCATAATGCCAAGCAGTGATGTGACAATATCTTGCACTGTAACTAAGGAACCAACAGGTAAGAAATATGTGAAAGTAACCAGCACAGAAGACATCACCTCCGGCAAATACCTTATAGTTTACGAGGAAGGAAGCGTGGCATTTGATGGTAGCCTTGAAACGTTGGATGCAGCATCTAACATACAAGAAGTGGTAATGAACAACAACGTAATTAAAACAGGCGAACCGATTTATTTCACCATCGATGTTAACAAAGGCAGTATCAGAAGCGCATCCGGCAAATACATTGGTCAGACAAGCGACAGCAATGGGTTGAAAGCCAGTGATGAAGAAGCTTACACCAACACCATCTCCATTGGCGATGACGGTAATGCAGTCATATTATCCTCCGGAGGTGCTTATTTGAGATTCAACAAAACTACAAATGCCGCAAGATTCCGCTATTACAAGAGTGAATCATACGATCAACAGCAACCTATCCAGCTTTATAAGGCTGAAGATGAACCATTCACCTTCACCATCAGCGACAGAGCCACTGACGGTGAGACATGCTACGCCACCATCGCTGACTTAGGCGCAGGATACTTCAAGGTGGAAGGCAATGTGGAAGTAAGCACCGTAGTTATCAATGAAAACAAACAGTTGTCCTATCCTATCACATTCAAGGAAAATGACGTGCTATCTGGTCAAGGTGCATATTTGGTGAAGGGTGCTGCAGGCGAATACACATTCCCAACAGCTGAAGAAGGTGATGTTCCCGACATAGGTGAAAACATGCTCATAAGCACTGGCATGGGCGATGTTTCAGCCGACGATATGTTAGCTATTGCAAAAGCTGCCACTAATCATGAGGGCTACTTCAAGTTCTACAAACTGTCGCTGAACGGCAAGGGTGAAGCTGGAAGCGTAGGCTTCTACTGGGGTGCAGCCAAAGGTGCAGC
Organism: uncultured Prevotellaceae bacterium; assembly: GCA_900315745.1. GTDB lineage: Bacteria > Bacteroidota > Bacteroidia > Bacteroidales > Bacteroidaceae > Prevotella. Next base: position 139,016 of record ONAG01000001.1, on the reverse strand, counting down.
ATTCAATTACACCAAGGCTCATCAAGCATTCTTGGCAGTGCCACAGACAGGAGAGAGTATAGAGAGTGGAGATGGTGTTGCCGCATTCTTGTTCGATGGTGACAAGACTGGCATCTATAACGTGATGGCTACAGAAAGCGAAAGCAACAACGACACCTACACCCTCTCGGGCATCCGCGTAGAGAACAAGCAACTGCCAAAGGGCATCTACATCAAGAATGGCAAGAAAGTGGTTGTGAAATAATCATTTCAAAAATGCACAATTATGAAAAAGTATATCCAACCATCCATACAGCCAATCACTTATTCGCAGGAGGTGATGACATTAGTCGCCAGCGATAGTGAGGGCAATGGCGATGAATTCAGCAACTACGGTTCTTTTGATGATAATACTCTAATAAAACCATCCAAGAACCGTCTGTGGGATGATCCCGATGACAATAAATTTGGTTTGTAACCTTCTCTTCTTAATATCAAGACATGGCAGTGGAAATCGCTGCCATGTCTTTTTTTCCCCATTGTGTTGCCTCAGGCTAACGTTTTGGTCTTGCAGACCATTGAGTACCCGATAACTCCTTGACTCCTTAGAGATTTTTTGTCCAAGGAGGAAGGGAGGAAGGGAGTTTTTTTCATTGCGCCTTTTGGCGCCACACCTTGACTCCTTGACTCCTTAGAGATTTTTGTCCAAGGAGGAAGGGAGGAAGGGAGTTTTTTTCATTGCGCCTTTTGGCGCTACTCCTTGAAAGGAGGAAGGGAGGAAAGGAGTTCTTTTCATTGCGCCTTTTGGCGCTACTACTCCTTGACTCCTTGGCGGGTTAGAGATTATTTGTCCAAGGAGGAAAGGAGGAAAGGAGTTCTTTTCATTGCGCCTTTTGGCGCTACTACTCCTTGACTCATTGGCGGGTTAGAGATTATTTGTCCAAGGAGGAAGGGAGGAAGGGAGTTCTTGTGCTTTACTCGTCTTGAACTAATTTGTTTTCAGCCAAAAGTCAATGCCTTGGTATCAAAAATAGATACAAATTTATTTTGTACTTCGCTCAGCTTGCACTAACTTTGCATGTGCATTATTCATTTGAATTACATACATAAAGAAAACATCATATCCTTTTCTGATTATATTAACAACTAAAATATATAACCTATGAAACAAAAATTACGTTTATTAATGCTGACGCTGCTATGCGCAGTGGTCAGCACTGCATGGGGTGAAGAGACAGCGTATAAAACGCTAACATTCTCGAGTTCTACTAATGGCAGTTCTGTCCAAGACTATACCAGTACATGGACAGCTACGATTGACAATTTCACATGGACACTCAAATATTTTAACAACAACCAAAACAATTGGTCTTATGTGAAATGTGGAAGGAAAAACAATGCATCCACTGCCACCATTACCACCAATAGTGCTATTGACAAAGCCATTACAAAAGTTGTGGTGACTATTGATGCATTGACAGCCTCCAAAGTCAATTCAACCAAATTGGAAGTGGCTTCCGATGCTGGATTCACATCTGATCTTCAAACAAAAACGTTAGCAAATCCAAAAACAGGAGAAAACACCTATGAAGTGCCTATTCCAACAGAAAACCAATATTATAGACTAACATACGATTGTGCTTCAGGGTCTTCCAACGGATTAGTGACCATCTCTAAAGTAATCTATTACTATAACGAAGGCGATCAGCCCCAGCCCTCTGGCGACAAATACTATGTGGCTGGCTCTTGGACAGACTGGCAAAACGGCAAGATTCAAATGACCAAGAGATCCGATGGCAGTTACACACTGACAAATCAGCAGTTGGCTGCAGACGCAGAGTTCAAGATTATCAAGGAAGCCGAAGGTGAGACAGAACTTGTATGGTATGGTGGAGATACAAACGATCAATATTATTGGGTAACCCCTGACAACCATACCGACATGTCGCTGATTGTAAAAAGTGGCGAATACGCAAACTTTCAAATAAAAAATGCAGGTACGTGGACGTTCACAGTTGATCCAACCGGTACAACACCAAAGATTTCCGTTGACGGCAACTGGCCTGAAGCAAATTATTATCTGATGGGCGATTTCAATAAAGAGGGCGATAATTGGCTAATAAGCGATTCCTACAAGTTCTCTGACGACGGGACGGGCAATTATACTCTTAATAAACCAATAAAATTAGGAGAAAAGTTCAAAATAATCAAGAGTTATGACCAAACTGTTGACGACAATGACACATGGTATGGTGCCGTAAGTACCGGTGATTTCTTTTTTAATGCAGAATATGTCGGCACTGAACTCTCCTTAACCACAGAAAATGGTGGTGAGAACTTCTATATGAACCTCTCGAATAAAAAAGATTATTGGATACTTGAATTCAATCCAGAGAATGCGAAACTAAAACTCAGCAACTATGTTTCTGATGTTGCCGATCTGCCATTTGTGTTTGACGGCGGAAGGAATGATATTCCAGATACACCTGGTCTGACGACAACAACAGGTCTTGGTTCAGGTTACAGCACCTCTCCAAAACTACAATTTAAAGAAGAAAGCCAAGCACTCGTTCTTCATTTTGGTGAGCGTCCTGGAACACTTTCATTTGACATTAAGGGCAACAGCTTCTCAGAAGGTGAGTTCGTAGTTCAGACCTCTGAGGATGGCGAAACTTACAATGACCTGAAGAGTTATACCACATTAAGTCAAGCCACCACCGGCCAGCATGAGACATTTGACAACTTGGGCGAAAATGTAAGATACATCCAATGGCTTTACAAACGAAAGAGTAATGGCAATGTGGCATTGGGCAACATCAAACTTGAGAAATATGTGGCACCACAGTCATATACGGTGACCATAACTCAACCAGAAAATGCAGAAATCTTCGTTTTCTATAATGACCTAGTGAACACTCCCATTGAAGACGGCGATGAGGTGATGGCTAACTCCGAAGTGCTGGTTTCTGTGTCTGTTACAGACGAAGATTATGAAATCGAGTCTGTGACCGTTACCGATGGTAATGGACAATCCGTAACAATGACCGACGTCGTAGGAGAAGAAGGTACTGCTTGGACATTCATCATGCCAAGTAGCGATGTGACTGTAGCATGCACTGTGACAAAAATACCGGAGCCAAGCAATGAAGAATGGGTTTTGACAGACCTGGCAGACCTCACCGAGGACGACATCTTTGTCATTGTAGGTAATGATGGACAAACACGCGCAATGACCAACGATGCCACTGCAAGTTCCCTTCCAGGAACCGTTAATGTATATATCAGTAACGATAGAATAAATACCAATACCACCCCTGTTACCGACAACATCAAATGGAACATCAGCGGTGATGCTACAAATGGCTATACTTTCTATCCCAGTGAGACTACAGTAAAATGGCTCTACACTACAAACGACACCAAGGGCGTACACGTAGGAACAAACGACAATAAATTGTTTAAATTAAAAGACGGTTATCTTTACAATTTAGCAACAAAAAGATACGTTGGCATTTACAGTCAAAATGAATGGAGATGCTATACCTCCACCACAACCAATATCTCAGATCAGACATTCGGTTTCTACAAACTCGTCAAACCATTGCCAGATCCATTCACATTCACTATCGATTCACGAGCCGCTGATGAAAGTTACTATTATGCCACCATCGCTGACTTAGGAGAAGGCTACTTCAAGGTTGTTGGTGACATGGAAGTGAGAACAGCAACTATTCTCGATGGAAAACTTTCATATCCGAAAATTTACTACGAAGGAGATGTTTTCCCTGGCAATGGTGCTTATTTGGTCGTAGCTGATAAATCAGTTGGTGCTGGACAACACACCTTCCCTGCTGTTGTAAGAACAGCACCTAATCCTGTTGACAACATGCTCTATAGCACTGGCTCTGGCTCTCTAACTGCTGCTGAAATGGAAGCTAAGCCACAAGATGGAGGAAATTACATGTTCTACAAACTGTCGCTGAACAAAAACCATGAGAAGATTGGTTTCTACTGGGGTGCCGAAGGTGGTGCAGCATTCGACTACGGAAAAGGTCATCAAGCATTCTTGGCAGTACCAAAGGCAGGAGATAGCGGAGACGGTGCTGCTGCCTACCTATTCGATGGTGACAAGACAGGCATCTACAACGTGACAGCAACAGAGGTAGAAAACGACAACAACGCCACCTACACCATCTCGGGCATCCGCGTGGATAACAAGCAGTTGCCAAAGGGCATCTACATCAAGAATGGCAAGAAAGTGGTTGTGAGATAATCATTTCTAAATTGCACAATTATGAAAAAGTATATCCAACCATCCATACTGCCAATCACTTATTCGCAGGACTTGATGACATTAGGCGCCAGTGATAGTGAGGGCAATGGCGATGAGTTCAGCAACTACGGTTCGTTCGATGACAACACTCTTATGAAGTCACCTAAGAATCGCCTTTGGGATGATACTGATGATAAAAAATTTGGTTTATAACCTTATTAAACAAAAACAAAAAAATGAAGTTTTACACAGAACCAACAATAGAAGTAATCGTGACTTCACAGGAGGTGCTTGAATTAGGAACAAGCGATTCTGTAGGCGATGTTAACGAGTTCACAAACAATGCCTCTTTTGAAGAAAATGCGCTCGGCATCGACGCTGAAGACATCAAGGGCAATCTCTGGGACAAAGACTAAAACCTACTCTTCTTAATATCAAGACATGGCAGTGAAAATCGCTGCCATGTCTTTTGTTTTTTAGAACCCAACATATCATTTCTTGCTAAAAGTAATTTCCCATATTTTGGCAAAATATAGGTCGATTGCATTAAAAACAAGGAAAACGCTTGCTTTATAATAATATTATAATTATCTTTGCGTAATAAAAAAACAAAGCCATGTCAATCACGAATCCTTTCATCACCAGCGGCTATGTGTCTCCGCATTTCTTCTGCGACCGTGTGGAAGAAACAAAGTTGCTGACCAGCACTCTCACCAACGGCAATCATGTGGCTCTCATATCACCACGACGCCTTGGAAAAACAGGATTGATTTACCACTGCTTCAACCAAGATTCCATCAAGGGCAATTACCACACGTTTGTCGTCGATATCTATGCTACGAAGAACCTCCAGGAATTTGTTTTCGAATTAGGGAAAACAGTGTTGGGTACGTTGAAGTCGAAAGGACGCAAAGCATGGGAATTGTTCCTGAACACATTGAGTTCTCTCCGAGGCAGTATCTCGTTCGACATCAATGGCAACCCAGAATGGGGTATAGGAATAGGAGACATCAATCTGCCCGAAGCCACCCTCGATGAAATCTTCACCTATCTTGAGCATGCCGACATGCCATGTTTTGTCGCCATAGATGAATTTCAGTCCATCATGCATTATCCTGAGAAGAACGTGGAGGCCATTCTCCGCACTCGAATACAGAAATGTCGGAATGTTTGGTTTGTCTTTGCTGGTTCTCAGCGGCACATGATGTCTGAGATATTTGTCTCTCCCTCTCGTCCTTTCTATCAGAGCACAAGACTGATGTCATTGGCACCTATTGACTGCGAGCAATATGTGGCATTTGCCCAAAATCTTTTTAGGGAGTACAAAAAAGATATCTCACGCGACACCGTGGATGCCATCTACAATCGGTACGATGGTGTGACATGGTATGTCCAGTCTATTCTCAATGCACTTTTCACCCTTACGGATACTGGTTCACTCTGCACACCAAATAGGATGGAGATCGCCATACAACAAATCATAGACCAACAGAGTTTTGCATACGAGTCACTGCTATATCAGCTGCCTCAAAAGCAAAAAGAGGTGTTGATAGCAATTTGTAAGGAGAAGAAAGCTATGAATGTCACATCTCGCAGTTTTCTTCAGCGTTACAAACTGACAGCGAGCACTGTTCAGGCTGCTATCAAGGGATTGTTAGAAAAAGACTTTATCACCTTTGATACAGGCACCTACACCCTTTATGACCAATTTTTTGCCCAATGGCTGCTAAAACAGCTGATTGTTTAAAGCAAAAAAAAATTGATTGTCTCACGACAACCAATCTCTATTAACCTTAATAATCTAATACCATGAAAAACACGATGCAAAGGTAGTGGAAATAATGGTCATTCTGAAAGGATTGTTAACCACTTGACACATTATTAACATTAATTAAACCTTTGGCGATTCCATTTAAACTTTTTTTGCAGCATAATGGCATCCAACTGCTTTTTCTCCTCCGTAGTGACCATTGGCGTGGATAGCTGGAAAATGAGGTTGCTGTCAGGTGTCATAACGGCAGCAATCATCACAGGATCGAAAAACCTCACGAGTTCGTCATAACGCTCCATTGTCATGGTGTCGGGCCTCTGCATGAGCTGTGACGCTGTCACTTCATCCAAGAAATCTTTGGAAGGCATCGGCATCCATTGCGTGTTGAAGAAATGAACCTCCGACTCAGGCGCCTCGCCCAAGAACGAGTTCACCATGCATATCAGGGTGTCTGCCTCATGCAGTGGCAATAGAGCCAGCTGCATGCGTTGCGACTTGTTGACACTGATGTCAGCGAAGGTGTTGGTGAGAGAATCGAGCACGGTGGAACCTTGGAGGAGGTTGAATGTCTCTGCTTTCACCCCCATGTCGTAGAAATCCACCATTTCCGTTCTTTTGGTCTTGTTAAGATACTCCACCAGGCTGTCGGGCATGGTGATGATGAAATCCCTCATCGTGCGTTGCGCCATGGCTGGAAACGCCATGACGACGACGAGTATTGCTATTGCTGTTCTTTTCATGCTGCAATATTACGGAAAAAAAGGGACACGAGCAACAAAATGACGTTAAGAAATGAAAATAGGGAAAGAGGGGGGGGCGATGCGGGCGGCTGAGGCAAAGCCTCAGCATACGGAGAAAGAGGGGCTCTGGGGTGCAGACATTATTCACCATTCCGTTTTTCCGATTTTAAAAATAAATTGATGATTATTTTGCATTCCGCTCGGCTTGCACTATCTTTGCTGAAGCTAATATAGGCGGCGCCTCGGGAATGAAAACAAAAACTTCGTGTTTTGTTTTGCATTCCGCTCGGCTTGCACTATCTTTGCAGAATAAAATGCAAAAGATGAAAAAGATACTGACTTTTATGATAGTTTGGCTGGCAGCCATGCAAGTGTGGGGCGTGCAAGCCTATAGCGTGCCAGTGGATGTGAAACAAGCGGATGGCACGACGCTAACAGTGGTGCTTCACGGTGACGAGGACTTCAATTACTACACCACGCTCGACGGAGTGCTATTGGTGCAGGAGAATGGCTATTATTACGTGGCAGACATCGACGAGACGGGAGAGATGACAGCGACAGCACAGCTCGCCCACAACGCCGACATGCGCAGCACCACCGAAAAAGACATGATTGCCAAACAAAAGAAAGACACCTTCCTGAATGTAGGTTTCGAAAAAGCAGGGAAGAAAAGGGCAAAACGCGAGCCCGTGAAAGACGACAAGAGCCTCTTCCCACATACTGGGACACCAAAGGCTGTCGTGATACTTGCGGAATTCAACGACACCATCCCCTACTGCCATTTCACCATACAGAACCCAAAGAGGTCGTTTGATGACTATTTCAACAAATTAGGTCCGTTGACCGACTATGGCTATGGCGAGACATCCAACCTCACCGGCGTAAGACAATACTTCAAGATGGCAAGCTTCGACCAGTTCGCTCCAGAATTTGACGTCTATGGTCCGGTGATGGTGCCCAGTTCGATGGCGACCTACGGCGGCAAGGCTGAAAATGGCAGCGGCGAGAACATGAAGCTCCTCATACAAGACGCCTGCTACCTGATGGACGACGAAATCGACTTCTCACAGTATGACGGCAACAACGACGGCATGGTAGATTTGCTGATTATCATATATGCAGGATACTCACAGTCGATGGGCGGCAACAGGGCGGAGTGCATCTGGCCCAAGTCGGGCACCACAAGCGGCGGCACATACGACGGCAAGCGCGTCTCCCGCTACTTGGTGAGCGCCGAGCTGAATGGCTTCCCCAACTGCTGGTCGAAACCTCCATACGAGCGCATCAACGGCATAGGCACCCTTTGTCATGAGATGGGGCATACATTGGGCTTGCCCGACTTCTACCCCACCGACAACAGCAAGAAGGGCGACAACCAGGGAATGGAATATTGGAGTCTGATGGATAGCGGCAACTACCTGAACAACGGTTATGCACCAGTGCCTTTCAACGCCTACGAGCGCGAGGCGTTCGGCTGGATGGAAATCCCGACGCTGACAGAGTCGTGCGACCTGGAACTGAAGTCGATAGACGACGGTGGCACCGCCTACCGAATAAGGAACGACAACGACGAGACCAACTGCGAATACTACATCATTGAGAACATCCAGAACATCGGCCTCAACCTCCTGCAGCGTGGCCATGGCATGGTGGTATATCATGTAGATTACGACGAATATCAATTCACCACCAACAATGGCGTGAACAACATCAAGGGACACCCACGTATGACGGTAGTGCCTGCCGACGGCCTGCTCTTCGCACAATACAATGTGGGAAAGACCATCGACGGCAAGGTGATCAAGAATGCAGACTTCTATGCCCAGTTGGCTGGCGACCCATACCCTGGAACTTCCGGCATCACTGCTCTGAACGACACTATGAACATCGTAAACTTCGAGCCTTACAAGAAAGAGGTGCTCAACAAGGCTTTCGACAACATCAGGGAGGAGAATGAAATCGTCAGTCTGACGTTCACTAACAACTTCCAAGAGTACATGGGGATAGAGGAATTCTCAATGCCTTCTCGCAGTGGCTACGACGGGCGCATCTACACCATTGATGGTCGTCTGGTAAACCAAGACAAAAACAGTTTACCCAAAGGCATCTACATCAAGGGTGGGAAGAAGATTGTCAAAAAATAATTATTTCAAAAAGCTCCTTTACTCCTAAGATTTTGTAACTACTCAACACCCTCAGAATGAACGTTCTTAGGAGTGCCCCTTTCGGGGCAGAAATCTTGCAAATCCATACAAATCTGACAAATAAGAGCATTGGATTTGTGAGATTTTGAACAGATTTGTGA